>JABWBI010000206.1 GCA_013360565.1 Candidatus Sumerlaeia bacterium
CCGACCGTCGCCAGCGACAGCGGCGTCGCGGGCAGTGAGCTCGCGGTGGTGCCGTGCACCAGATAGGCCGCGCCCGCGTTGACCTCGGGTGAGGCATCGACCTCCGGCGCCCCGATCAGCAGGTCATCGAGTCCGTCTCCTGTCACGTCTCCCGCCGTGAAGACGGCCAAGCCCGCGTGGTCCTCGGGCGAGATGCCCTCGAAGATGATCCCGTCCGCGGCCGCTGCGATGCCCTCGAGACTCGCCGGCGAGGCGACGAACCCCTGACCGCCCAGCAGGTACGCGCGGCCTGAACCCGCGTTCGGCGCGCCCACGAGCACCTCATCCAGTCCGTCACGGTTGATGTCTCCCGCATACGCCGCCACGCGGCCCGCAAAGTCGTTCACCGCACCGATGTACGTGACACCCGTCACCCCCGCCCCCACGTTGTCCAGGTTCACCGGGTTCGTCAGGAACTGGCACCCGCACACCAGATACACCTTTCCCTTCAGCCCCGAACCCTCTGTCCCCGGCCCCCCGATCACAAGGTCGTCGAACCCATCCCCATTGAAATCCCCCGCCGTCGAGACGCTCGACCCCGCCAGGCGATCGATCTCGCGGCTCTCCAGGATCGCCCCCGCCACCGGCGTCACGCCCGGGTCCACTGTTCCCGTCAGCGTCGCGCTGCCGTAGAGCAGATACACCTCGCCCCCCTGCGATGTCCCATTGAAGTCCGCCTGCGGCGCGCCCACCGCCACGTCCGTCCGCCCGTCGCCGTTCATGTCGCCCGCGAACGACACGCTGAAGCCCGCGCGGTCGCCCTCGGTCCGTCCGACGATCCGGATGCCCGGCACGGCGGGGGTGCCGACATTGGCGAGGTCGATGACCTGCGGCAGCGCGATGCTTCCGAAGATCAGATAGGCCTCACCTGCATCCGCACGCCCCAGCGGGTCCGCTCCCGGCGCGCCGATCAGCAGATCGTCGAAGTCATCGCCGTTGAAGTCGCCCGCGCTCGCCACACTGAAGCCCGCCTCGTCTCCGACGGCGATCCCCTCGAACACGATCCCGCGTGAGGCCAAGCTCTCCAGACTCACTGCACTCGAGGTCGCCCCCGTCCCGTAGACGAGGTACGCTCGTCCCTCCGCGCTCGCCGGGTCCCCGCTCGCGCCGATGAGCACGTCGTCGAAGCCGTCTCCATTGAAATCCCCCACGAACGCCGACGAGTCGCCTGTCCGCATGTCGTCCGGCGCCCCGATCAACCGCACCCCCGGCACGGCCGAGCCCACCTCGCCCAGACTCACGGGCGAGGCCCCGAGCGAGACGCACACGCTCAGGCAAGCCACAGCGGCAGCCATCAGGCCTCCGCGCGAAAGAAGCCCACGCATCATCACTGAACTCTCACTCTCGATGAACGGTTCACGGGCCGCAGGGGCCCCACTCTGTCCCAAGGCGGCGGAGCGGGGCCCATCGAGCCCTCTCCACCGCGGATTCCAGTGACTTTCAGTATATTGCGAGACGCCGCCCCTCGTCCACTGGGACCGCACGGGGCGCTCATCAGATCCGCGTCGGGGATTCTCCGAGGCTGCGCTCCACGCGAGGTCGAACAGTGTCCCAAAAGCAGGACCGGGGCGCCGGGACTTCAGCCCCGGCGCCCACTGGCCATTCGATCGCAGATCACTGAACGGGGCTGTAGAAGAACAGCATCGCCGAGTACGCCGGGAACGTGTAGCCCGCGCTCGGCACGCGGACGCCGCCGAGGTCGTAGAGCCCCGCCAGCTCCGGCACCGTCCGTGCCGTGCTGTTGGGGTTGACGACGACATAGCCATTGGCGAACTGCCGGTAACCGCAGAGCCGCGTCGAGTGCCAGCGCACGTCGTACAGCGGGCGTCCCAGCCGCTCGGCCAGCTCGTACTCCGCGAAGATCGGCGGGATGCGGCTCGACGAGCGCTCGTCGAGGTAGCTGAACACCGCCCGCCCGTCACGGTCCGTGATCGAGAGGTAGCAGCCCAGCGCATAGAGCATCGCCTGCCGGTCGTTCGTGTCGCCGCGCGAGTGGCAGATGAGCGCGTTGCCCGTCTCCCGCATCTCGCGGATCAGGTTGTTGATCTCGGGGAACCACGCGTTGCCCGTGTTCCAGCGCGTCGTGTGGCTGATGAAGAACTTCTCCTGCATCGCGAAGTCCAGCTGCTCCATGTAGCGCCGGCCTGCGCGGCCGCCCGCGCCCGTGGGCTGCTGCCACCAGCCGATGTTGCCCGCGAGGTACAGGCCGCTCGCGCGTGTCCGCTGAAGGCCCGCCGCCAGGTAGCTCGTCATCGCCGCCTGCAGCGCGTCGAAGTTGCCCGCATTCGAGTACTCGACCACGTCCGGCGTCCCGTAGACGCCCTCATAGGTCCACAGGTCGTCGATCAGCAGGCCGTCGAATCCGCCCGCGGACACCGACGCCAGGGCCCGGTCGTAGTAGTAGCTCTGGTATGCCGCGACCTCGGGCCGGGGCGACGCCGCCTCCAGCCGCCCGTCGCCGTTCCAGTCCCACGCGATGTGGGCTCCGCTGGCGTCGTGCATGAAGACGAAGTCGTGCTGCTTCACGTTGTTGTAGTTCTCGACCGCCTCCTGTGTGTTCGTGAACGCGAAGCCCCGCGTCTTGTAGAGCAGGACGACGATGTCCGGGTTGTACTGGCGGAACGTCGCGATCTTCGGCGCGTGCCACTCGTGGAGCACCAGCAGATCGAAGTTCTGCGCCAGCGTCCGCAGGCCCGCCGTGTCCTCCGGCGCCGGCGCCCGAAGATAGTCCATCAGCAGCACGTTCTGCCCCGGCGGCAGAGGAGACGGATTCAGCGCCAGGGTTTCAGGCACCGGACTCGCGAACGAGACCGGCGCATCGAGCGCCTCGGAGAAGACATCCTCGATCGCCGGACCGAAGACGTCGGGGGGACAGTCCCGCGCATCGCGCCAGGAGAAGGGACGGTCGGACCGCCGGAGGGTGAAGGGTTGATCCAGGTCCTGAGAACCGGTGTGGGGGGTCAGAGCCGCGCAGGCGGCCATCAGGGGCAGAGTCCAGCCTGCCCGGGCAGGGATCGGCATCAAAGAGCCTCAGTGGGGGAGCTGGGGCCGCGGACGACGGGCCGTCCACGTTTGGCGACAACCCTCACACGGGTGATTCAAAAAGGGAACACCCAATCGAGCTCTTTTTTCGCGATTCAGAGCTTCACCCAACCCCTGTCTGCCTCATCTCAGCCACCGGCACTTGCCAAACGAGTCACTTTCCCAACAGCCGCCGCCTCACCGCCCGCACCACCCGCCGGGGCAGTGAATCGGCCTGAACCCGGATCCACTTCTCGTCCACCGTCACGTAGCCCAGCCGCTGGTACCACGACGCCAGACGTTCGTTGCGCGCGTCCACCAGCAGCTTGACCATGCGGATGCCCGCCTGCCACGCCGACCACTCCGAAATCCGGATCAACGCGTCGCCCAGGCGCAGCCCCCTCGCCTCCGGGTTCACCGCAATCGAGAGAATTTCCGCCACCTCCGGCATGTGCGGATCGAGCACGGTCACCACCGCCGCCAGCGTCTCTCCCTCCCGCCGGACCACGCCCGTCCCCGCGGCGATCAGATGATCTCTGTGTCCGCGCAGCCAAGCCGCGCACGCGGCGGCGTCCTGAAGCTCACGCCAGATCACGGCGTCGGGCGAGCCCCGGTACGCCTCCACCGTGGCCCGTGCGATCTCCTCCGCCAGCGACTCCGGCCAGCCAGACCACGCCGCTCCCGGCGGCAAGGCCGGAAACTCTGGCGCCGCTGGCAGAGACTTCACTTTCAGCAACCGTGGCCGCATCGGCGCGCTCCCCGACTCCGAAGGTCCCAGAGACGCAGCCACAGTGGCACCGGCCCCGCCAGAGACACAAGCTCCGCGGTCAGGGGGACACGCCCCCCGCAATGCCTGGCCCATGGATGGTCAATTGCCCCTCCGGAGCGGAATGGGTCTCGTCTCCGGCCGGTGATCGGGGCGGTCCTGGTAGATCCACTCCTCCGGCTTCTCGCATGAGGCGGCGGGCCGGTCCTTCTCGAGTGTCGCGCAGAAGCGGTGACTCCCATCCGGCCCGCAGGATTCCCGCTGCAGACAGATCCCCTCGCGGCTGGGATCCAGCAGCGCCGCAAGGTCCGAGGGCGTGATCACGAGCCGAACCTCGAACGCCTGCACTTCGGCCTCACTCTCCCGGCGAGAGGAGTCCACAGCGACTCCGTAGCGAAACACGCCCCCAGGCCCACGCGAGGTGAGGCACCGCATCTGACTCTCGAGTCTCCCGTCCCTCTGGAGGGACTCGAGCTCGCTCAGCGTGATGCGCAGCCGGAGCGAATCGTCCCGAATGCGGATCTTCACGGTGCTTCCTCCGGTCCCGGATCGAGGTGGCGGCCGCGCGTCACCAGCGCACCGGCGGCCAAGCGCAGGTGCTCGACGCCCGCGTCCAGAAGCCGCGCGTGGCACGACTCGGCGAGCTGCGCCAGGTGCTCGGACCAGAATCGCCGCGCGGCTCCGGCACAGATGGCCGCCGCCTCCTCGTCGGCGGCTTCGCGGGCGAGCACCTCCTTGAGCGCGAGGTAACCGAGGAATCCCGCCTCGACTGCGATGTGATCGGGGGGATCCTCCGCCCGCGGCACATAGTGGAAGGCCTCGTAGAAGCCGCGCAGATCGGACAGGAGGCGCCCCGGATCGAGCTGAGGGCGATATGTGACCTCGCGGGGCGAGACGAAGCCGCCCTCCCCGAACAGCGAGAGGTGCATCCCCTCCGTGGCGCCAGCCGCCGCCTCGGCCGCCGCGCGGAGGCCGGCATCCTCCACCTCGGCACTCATCGCGGCGATCTCCTCATACCAGCCCCGGCGCGGCCTCTCGAGCAAGAGACCGTTCAAGAGCCAGGCCGCAGCCTCGCTCAGCCGGGTGCTCGTTCGGCGAGATTCCACAGACGGCACAGTCATGATCATCACTCCAATCTCAGCGGCACCCAGGCCGAACGCATCTTCCGGGACCCTGCCTCCTGGTCAGCTCCCTGCCAGATGGCGAAGGCGATCACCGATTCCCCGCCAGCGGCCAAGCCCTGAGGCAGCGGACGCGTCAAGACAACCTCCCACCCCGCAGGCGTCCGCCGGCCCGCTCCCCGGGAAACCGTGGCCCCGGCAGCGGTGATGCTGCCCGGCCCCGTCGCGATCAGGTCCTCGACGGCGCTCGTCCGCGGGCTCGAGACTGTGTTGCCCGACGCCCGCGCGGGCGAGAAGCGGATCTCGGCCTCGCGCTGCAGCTCGGGACTGGCCTCGAGGGGAGCGGCCGTGAAGGGATAATGGTCCACCTGCGCGTTGGGATAGTACTCCTGAATGGACGTCCCCCGTCCGTTCACCTCCGCCTGCCACGAGGCGCGCCAGTGAGTGATCTCAACGGGCCGGCCCGACTCGCCCATCTGCGGATTGGGCACGCTGGCCTCGACCGCCTGAGGCACCTGGACCGCACACGCGTCGCAGAAGCGCGCGGCACCGGGCAGGTCGTCCTGCGATGGGTCGTCCCACGCGAGCCGCACGGCCAGCTGCGCCCCGTCGGTCAGCGCCTGCACGCGCACCTCGGG
>JABWBI010000207.1 GCA_013360565.1 Candidatus Sumerlaeia bacterium
TCGCCGCATAGAGCCACCCGGCCCGGTTGCCGGCCGTCCCGCCGCCCGCGCAGGCGCGCAGCAGCACGGGCAGCGTCCCGCCCATGAGGAAGGTGGGGACGAGCAGCAGGGCGCCGATCAGGGCCATGCGGAGCGCGAGAAAGAGCGTCCACTGGTCCTCGAAGGCGACGTATCCCCAGCTCCAGAGCGGCGTGATCGCGCGCAGGATGGCTGGAAAGGCGAGCGCCGAGACGGCGATGCCCAGCTCCAGGAAGCCGTAGACCATGACCGGGCGGCGCAGGCGATCGGCGCGCCGGCCCCACCACCACGCCCCCAGGGCCAGGCCGCCCATGAAGGCGGTGAGGACTGTCACGACGGCGTACAGCGTCGCCCCGAAGAGGTAGGTCAGCTGGCGGGTCCACACCACCTCGTAGACCAGAGCCGCGAAGCCGGAGCCGGCCAGCAGAAGGGCCACCGGCGCCACCCGGGGGGGCGCCAGCGGCCGGAGCGGCGGAGCGGTGGCGTCGAACGACGGGGTGGACATGGGCGCCGGATGCTAGGGAGGGAGCGAGGGGAGCGGCAAGGGGAATGACCGCTCCGGGCTTTCACGACGTACAGCTTGACAGGCCCCGCCGCGATCCGCATTTTGCTGCGTCCATTTGACCGGAGATTGTCGTCATGATGCGGACGTACATGCCCAAGCCCCGCGAGGTCGAGGAGAAGTGGTGGCTCGTCGACGCGGACCGCCAGATCGTCGGTCGCCTCGCCGCGCGGATCGCCAAGGTGCTGCTGGGCAAAACTCGCCCGACTTTCGCCCCCCACGTCAAGAACGGCGACTTCGTCGTCGTCGTCAACGCTGGCAAGGTCGCCCTCTCGGGCAAGAAGCTGACCGACAAAGTCTACTACAGCCACACGGGTTGGCCCGGCGGCGTCAAGGCGACGACTCCCGAGAAGCTGCTGGCCGAGAAGCCCGAAGAAGTGCTCCGGAAGGCCGTCTGGGGCATGATGCCCAAGACGCGGCTCGGGCGCCAGCTGATGAAGCGTCTTCGCATTTTCTCCGGTCCTGAGCACGACCACGCCGCCCAGCAGCCTCAGCCGCTGCCGGTCGCGCCGCGCCGCACCCGCATCCAGAGCGCTCCCGAGGAGAACTGAGCCCCATGATCGAGCAGAACTACGGCACCGGCCGCCGCAAGACGAGCACCGCGCGGGTCTATCTCCGCCCCGGCAACGGCGCGATCACCATCAACGGCAAGACCTTTGAGGCCTACTTCGGCAACCGGCCGACCGTCGAAGAGATCGTCAAGCAGCCGCTCAAAGAGACCAACACCCTCGGCAAGTACGATGTGCTGGTCAATGTGGGCGGCGGGGGGCCCGTCGGCCAGGCCGGCGCGATCCGTCACGGCATCACGCGTGCCC
Organism: Candidatus Sumerlaeia bacterium; assembly: GCA_013360565.1. Taxonomy (GTDB): domain Bacteria; phylum Sumerlaeota; class Sumerlaeia; order JABWBI01; family JABWBI01; genus JABWBI01. The sequence continues at coordinate 1,396 of JABWBI010000207.1, forward strand.
TGTGCGACCTCAACCCCTCCCTCCGCGGGGCGCTCAAGCGCGCGGGCTTCCTGACGCGCGACCCGCGCATGAAGGAGCGCAAGAAGTACGGGCTCCACGCCGCCCGCCGTGCGCATCAGTTCTCCAAGCGCTGAGCGCGGCCAGGACTCCACTCGGATCATTGCGGGGCGCCCTCGGGGGCGCCCCGATTCACAGGAGAGGCCCCTCGATTCCCGGCCCGCGAAAGCCGATGGAGTTGACACGCGGCGCCTCGCTGGCGCACAAGGATTTGGGGCCCCACCCCGGTCACAGGAGACCACAGGACATGCCGATCCGACCCATTCGGGCGTTCACGCTCATCGAGCTGCTGATCGTCGTCGCCATCATCGCGATTCTGGCGGCGATCGCCGTGCCGAATTTCCTCGAAGCCCAGACCCGCGCGAAGGTCGCCCGCTGCAAGGCGGACATGCGCTCGGTGACGACGGGCATTGAGAGCTACCGCATCGACTGGAACCGCTACCCGCTCAACGAGTTCAACGCCTACCTGATCATCCCTCACACGCTGACCACGCCCGTGGCCTACTTCACGGTCCAGCCCGTCGACCCCTTCGCTCAGGGGCGCGACGTGTCGATGGGCCTCTTCGACACCGAGGACGAGCTGCTGACCTACTGGAACATCATCACCTTCGCCGAGGGGGCCCAGTTCACCGCGATGGGCTTCATGGTGGACGCGCAGCTGGTCGACTCGAACGCCGGCGGCAACCGCCGCGCGCGGCTGAAGTACGGCGACTACTACCTGTCCTCGGTGGGGCCGGACGGCCTGCAGAACGACCCGACGACCTCGGAGTCCACGGCCTTCCTCCCGGCCCCGACCACGCCGCCGTGGGGCTACTCGTTCGACGTGTCGTATGACCCGACGAACGGGACCATCAGCTTCGGCAACATCATCCGCACGCAGATCAACGGCGAGGGGACCCGGCCCGACCCGGGGCCGTGACGCGCGGTCAGTTCGCCCGGTCGAGTCCCTGGCGCAGGCGGCGGGCCTCCTCGAGGAGCCCGCTGAGACCGCTGTGATCCGGCCCCGCGACACCGGCGCGGATGGCGGCGATCTGCTCGCTGAAGTGGTCGAGCACCTCGATGATCGCGCGCGGGTTGGTCGCGCAGATGTCGTTCCACATGTCCACGGACCCGGCGGCGACGCGCGTGGTGTCGCGGAATCCGCCGCCGATGATCGCGCGGAGGAAGTTCTCGTCATCGTGCACGAGCGACGCGGTGTGGACGGCGGCGACGGCGAGCAGATGCGGCAGGTGACTGACGGCGGCGACGAGGCGGTCGTGGCGCGAGGGGTGGGCAATCACGACGCGTGACCCGAGCGTGCGCCAGAGGCGGACGAGCTCGGCGAGCCGGTCCTTCGGCGTCTCGTTCTCGACGGTGACGAACGTCGTCGCACCCTCGTAGAGGCTGGCCGTGGCGTGCTCGACGCCGCTGCGCTCGCTGCCCGCCATCGGGTGCGAGCCGATGCAGGTCACGGGGGCATCGCCGTGAGCCCGGGCAACGGCGGCGATGGCCTCCTTCGTCGAGCCGACGTCGGTGATCAGCGCCCCCGGACGCGCGGCGCGCATGACCTGCGGCAGCTGCTCGATGATCTGGCGCACGGGCGTGCAGAGCGCGATGAGATCAGCCTCGGCCACAGCCCGCGAGAGGTCGGTCTCGAGGACGTCGATCGCGCCCAGCGCGCGGGCGGCGGAGAGGCGTTCGACGCGGCGCCCTTGGCCAATGATGCGCAGAGCCAAGTTGTGGCGGCGCAGCGCGAGGCCCAGCGACCCGCCGAGCAGTCCGACGCCGAGGATCGTCACCGTCTCGTAGTAGGGCTTGGTGCAGGACGGCTCGGTCACACCCGGCCCTCCGCCATCTCGGCGAGCACCCCGCGCAGCGCGGAGAGGAAGAGCGCGTTCTCCTCCCCGGTGCCGATGCTCACGCGCAGGTGGGTGAGCAGGCCCGCGCCGTGCTGCGGCCGGACGATGACGCCGCGCCGGAGGAGAGCCTGGAAGACGGCCTGGGCGGGGCGGCGGACGTCCATGAGGAGGAAGTTGCCGTGGGAGGGTGTCAGGTCGACCTTCGCGCCGCGGAGCCCCTCGATGAGCTGCGCCATGCCGCGCCGGTTCGTCTCGATCGTCCGCGCAAGGTGCTCGTGGTCCTCGAGCGCCGCGATGGCGGCCTCCTGCGCGGCCCGCGAGACATTGAACGGCGGCCGCACGCGCTCGAGCGTCTGGATGACCTCGGGGTGCGCGACGGCGTAGCCGCATCGCAGGCCCGCGAGCCCATAGGCCTTGGAGAAGGTCCGGCAGACGACCAGGTTCGGGTGATCCTCGATCCACTCGAGCGCCCGCTCGCAGTGGGGCTCATCGCGGCAGTACTCGTGGTAGGCCTCGTCGAGGACGAAGAGGCACGACTCGGGCAGATGCTCGAGCAGCGCCTTGACGCGGTCGCCGTTGACCATGTCGCCCGTCGGGTTGTTGGGATTGGCCAGGTAGACCATGCGCGTCTTCGGCCCGGCGCTGTAGGCCATCGCCTCGACATCCTGCTCGAAGTGCCGCGGGATGACGGGGATCTCCTTCGTCTCCGCCCCCGTCAGCGCGGCGTGCATCGAGGGCCGCACAAAGGCGTACTGGCTCTGGATCATCTGCGACCCCGGGCCCAGGTAGGCGAGCGCGAGCAGAAGGAGGATCTCGTCACTGCCGTTCCCGAAGATCAGGCGCGCCGGGTCGATGTCCAGATGCGCGGCGACGGCGCTGCGGAGCCGGTGGGCCGCCCCGTCGGGGTAGAGCTGCAGCTCACCGGCGTGGGCCCGGAGCGCGTCCAGCGCCCGCGGACTGGGGCCCAGCGGATTCTCGTTGCTGGCGAGCTTGATGACGCGCTCGAGGCCGAGCTCGCGCTGAACCTCCTCGATGGGCTTGCCGGGCGGGTAGGGCGCAAGGTGAGCGAGCTGGGGGTTGAAGGGAATCATCGGAGCAGGCGCAGGCGTCGCCGCGGGAGGATGGAGGAGCGAGGGGCGATTCACAAGCTCGATTGCGGCATCAGCCGCCCCAGCGGCGCTCGACGTCGGGCGGCAGGTCCAGGTGGTCGCAGACTTTCATCGCGATCTGGTCGACGAAGTCATCGAGCGTCCGGGGATGCGTGTACCACGCAGGGTCGGGGGTGAGGATCGTCACGCCCTGGTGCGCCAGCCGCGCCATCTGCTCGAGGTGCGCCGGCGTCAGCGGCGACTCGCGCGGGACGAGGACGAGGCGCCGGTGCTCTTTCAGGCAGCAGTCGGCCGCGCGGTGGATCAGATTGTCCCCCAGCCCCATGTCGATCGACGCCAGCGCGCGCATGGAGCACGGGACGACGGCCATCCCCTCAACACGGTGCGAGCCGCTGGCGACCGGCGCCATGAAGTTCGTGTCTTCCCACTCCCGCACCGCCGCGCGCCACTCGCTTCTCGGCGCAACCCAGTCCTCGACGCGGAGCCGCCGCCCGCGCCGGGGCTTTCGCCTCAGCTCGATCTCGATGATCTTGAACGCCATCGCACTGCAGACAACGTGGACCACGAGGCCCTCGCGCCGCACGAGCCACTGCAGCAGGCGCTGAGCGTAGATCGCCCCCGTGGCGCCGGTGACGCCGACGATGTACTCGGGGGCGGCGGTGCGTCCGGTCACTGTTTGACTCCGATCACGAGGGCGGCAATGCCCCCGGTGAGATCCCGCGAGACCGCCACGCGCAGACCGGCGGATTCCATGTGTTGCCCGAGCTCTTCGCGCGAGGGGAAACGGCCGACGCTCTCGGGCAGGTAGCGGTAGGCCTCCCGGTGGCCGCTGATGAGGCCGGCGGCCGGCGTGATCACATGGCGGAAGGCCCAGTCGAAGAGGCGATTGTGCAGCCGCGGCCGCAGGCGCGGACAGAAGTCGAGGACGACGACGCGGCCGCCGGGCCGCGCGACGCGGGCCATCTCGCGCAGGCCCGCGGCGGGGTCGTCCAGATTGCGCAGGCCAAAGGCGACCGAGACGACATCGAAGAGCGAGTCCCGCAGGGGAAGGACGAGGCTGTCGGCCTCCATCAGCACAACCCGCGGCCCCGCGCCGGCCCGCGGCGGCAGTTTGCGCCGGAAGAGCGTGAGCATGGGGCGCGTGAAGTCCGCCCCGGCGACGAGCGCCC
>JABWBI010000208.1 GCA_013360565.1 Candidatus Sumerlaeia bacterium
GCCCCTGGGGTGGCGCAGACCCACCCCAAGACGAGCCCTCAGATCAACTTCTGCTCTTCGGCCGCCCAAGGCCATGAAAACTGGGGAAAGTCCTGCCCACCACCCCTTGACAGTCCCACGCGGAACCGGCAACCAGGGCCTGGATCTCCGGAGCAGGGTTCCCGGCAGGGGTCAACGCACAGGGTCCGCTCGCATGATGACGCAGGCGTTCTGCCGGGACATGGCCACCGGAGCCGCAGGGGCGCTGGGCTTCGATCACGGCACCACCATCCACGTCCCGCCAATCACCAGGAGACGCACCCATGAGGAGAAGAGCACTGCCGTTCACCACCGGGCTGGCCCTCGCACTGGCGCCCACCACCCCGGCCCAGACGCAGCCCCCCGAGGCCAGCAACGCCCAGGACGAGTACGTCTACATTGACGCCAACCCCAACGACGAGCGTGAGCTCTCCGGAGCCCTGACCGTCATCCGCACGCCCGACACTTTCGCCGACAACCAGTACATCGCCCAGGTGTTCGAGCTGCGATGCGCGCCCTTCGAGGTGCTCCCCTACGTCCGCGCCCTCGTCACCGCCGAGGGCGGCAGCGCCTCGACCAATGAGTACGTCGACCCCCAGGGGCAGCGGCGCAATCGCCTCACGGTCGTCTGCCCTCCCTACCAGATGGACTATGTCGAGCACATCGTCGCCTCGTTCAACGAGGAGGGGCTGCGCTCGAACCCCGGCGGACTCCGCATGCACATGCGGGCGCACAACCGCCTGGCCTCCGAGCTCGCCGAGATCCTGAGGACGACCGACATCTCGACCGACGGCGTCGTCCGCGCCGACGACGTCACAAACACCGTCTTCTTCCTCGACTCCGAGAGCGACGGCACGCGCGCGCTCAGCGTGATGCGCTACTACGACGTCCCGCCGCGCATGGTCGAGCTCGAGGTCCGCATCCTCGAGGTCGACGTGAGCGACACCGCCCAGCTCGGCCTCGACTGGGACGCCTGGAAGAACTCCGCCGCCGGCTTCGTGGCGCTCACCGCCGCCGCCCGCGACAGCCTCGGCGGCGAGTTCCTGAGCTTCGACACACTGCTCCTCACCGACGTCACCGCCGTCGCCGAGTTCCTCAACTACCTCGTCCACACCGGCCGCGCCACCGTCGTCACCCACACCTCCCTCGTCGCGGTCAACGGCTCGCCCGCCGTCCTCGAGTCGTCCCTGCGCGTCCCGTATCTCGCCTACGCACCCGAGCTCGGGGCCGATCCCCTCATCGCCGTCGACGACGACGAAGACCCCAACGACATCGACGGCGTCGTCGTGCTCAACGAGGCCGGCCGCTCGGTCCTCCGCGACACCGGCGCCCAGCACGAGGGCTTCCGCCTCACCTTCACCCCCACCATCGGCACCGAGTCGATGATCTGCGACGTCGAGTGTGTCATCAACTCCGTCGTCCGGCAGAGCGACCTCGATGAACCCCTCGTCGCCGAGCGCCGGACGCAGACCGTGATGACGCTGGCCGACGGCGTCCCCTGCCTCATCGGCGCCTTCGACCAGTCGCGGTCCATCCGCGTGCAGGACGGGTTCCCCCTCCTGCGCCACATCCCCTACCTCGGCCAGTCCCTCTTCTCCGAGTGGACCGACGAGATCCGCCGCACGAAGATGGTCGTCCTCGCCACGCCACGCGTCGACCGCTTCCTCCAGTACAGCGGCGAGGTGCTGATGAACGGCCAGCCGGTCCCGGCCCCGGACCTCGGCGCGTATGCGGGGCGGCCCGCGACCGCGCCCGCACCCGAGGTCATCGAGGAGATCGACCGCGAGCAGACCTCCCTCGAGGAGTCCGCCGCCCAGGTCCGCGTCGAAGGGCCCTGAACCCCGCCCACATTGAGGTTCAGCCCCCTTGCCACCCGTCTGCAGGGGGGCTATCCTTTCTCCGCGAACGAAAGTTCCCAGGAGACGCTGTTCTCTGCCATCCCTTCGTGCCAAACCGGCGTCCGATGGTCGAGGTCAAGTGCAGGCGAGGAGTCCGTCCATGATGCCGATCCGATCCCCCCACTGCCGCCCCATCACGCGTGCCCGCGCGTTCACCCTCATCGAGCTCCTCATCACGGTCGCGATCATCGCCATCCTCGCGGCCATCGCGCTCCCCAACTTCCTCGAGGCCCAGACCCGTGCCAAAGTCTCGCGCGCCCGCGCCGACATCCGCACAGTCGTCACCGCCATCGAGTCCTACGCCGTCGACTTCAACACCTATCCCACCTATCACTACAGCGCCGCGCCCATCGCCGCCCTCGAGTTCCACATCGGCGGCCGCGTGCCCGACTTCGCCGTGCCCGATCCGGACTGGGACGGGCGCAACCCGCTCACCACGCCCGTCGCCTTTCTCACCTCAATGCCCGCCGATCCCTTCGCCCAGCACCGCGACGCCAATCCCCACGAAGTGCGCGAGTACCTCTACACCAACTGGCCATACGCCGTGAACTCCGTCTCCGACCCCGGCCGCAAACTCATGTTCACCTACGCCTTCCAGCGCTACGGCACCTACCGGCTCCACAGCCGCGGTCCCGACCTCGACGGCCCCGACTCGGGAACCCCCTACGACCCCACCAATGGCGTCCGCAGCGACGGCGACATCACCTACGGACCCAACACCGGATTCGACACCTTCATCCCCTTCCCCTCGGGGCCCTGACCCGGCCACCCCTCGCCGCGCCGCTCAGTCCAGCGCGTTGCGGAAGTGCAGCTCCTGCACCGGCACGGCGATGCGCAGGATGTTCCGGAGCACCGTCCCCGGGCCCGCGTCCGCGCTCGCGTCGGCGATGATCTCCTTCGGGTAGAAGTCGAGCACCGGCTGCGTCTGCTCGCGGTACACCTCCCACCGCCGCCGGATCACCTCTTCACGCGCGTCGTCGGGGCGGTTCTGCTTCACCGCCCGCTTGCGGATACGCCGGATCATCGCCTCCTCGTCGTGACACACCAGGTGAATCACCTTGAGCACCCGCACATGCTCCTCGAGCAACCTCGCCTGATTCACATTGCGCGGGATGCCGTCGAGCACCAGCACGTCCGAGTCCGGCTTGAAGTAGCTCAGGATCGTCCGCGCGTAGATGTTGCGCTTCCACAGCTCGATGATGATCTCGTCAGGCACCAGCTCGCCCCGCGAGGAGTACTCGTAGAAGGTCCGCCCCACGTCGCTGCTCACGTCGAGCGCCCGCAGAACGTCACCGATCGACACATGGAAGAAGCCCGGAATGCGGCCCAGAATCGCACCCTGCGTTCCCTTTCCCACGCCCGGCGGGCCGACGAGCAGGATCGAGCGGTAGCGTGTGTCCTTGGACAAGGGGGGCACCTCGATGGATTTGGCGAAGACTCCACGAGGCGAATCGGCTTGTCAAAGTCACGATGCCCGGATAAGCGTGTGAACCGAGGATCGGACCGGTCCAATCCGCCGGAGTGCACCTCCACGCCATGCGACTCGCTCCCCTGCTGGCCTCACTCCTCGCATCCGCGGCTCCGGCGGCCGGCGTCCCCGTGCACTTCGAGATCAACCACACCACCACGTTCGGCACCAGCGTCTATGTCCTCGGAGACGCTCCCGAGCTGGGCGCGGACGACATCACCCGCGCCATCAAGCTTTCCCCCCACGCCTACCCCGTCTGGCAGGCCGATGTCGAACTCCCGCCCGGCACCCAGGTTCAATACCGCTACCTGACCCGCCTCGACTCGGCCTCGCAGGTCGGCAACGCCTCCAATGCCACCTTCATCTCGCCGCAGCCGATCAACCTCACAGTGCCCGGAGACCCCCTCGCGCCGCGCAGCGGGACGGTCCGCTACTTCAGCGGCGCCGATGCCCCCGTCCTTCAAGTCCTCCAGCCGGGCGGCGGATATACCTCCGTTCCCTTTGCCGATGACGGCCCGGGCCGTGGTCCCGGCGAGCGCCTGTGGCGCGCCGATGTCACCGGCCTCCCCCCGGCCGGTCCCTGGCAGTTCCGCATCGATCTCGGGACCCTGGGCCTCGACACACCCCCCTACGGCGCCCACTACATCACGGCGCTCACACGTCTCTGGCTCCAGGAAGGCCAGATCTACTCCTATCGCCCCGCCCCTGCCGTCTCCGCCCCGCGTGTCGTCAAGATCAACGTCTTCCACTCCGCCCTGCTGAACAACGACCGTCCGCTCTACATCTACTTTCCCCGCGGCTACGACGAACACACCACCCGCCGCTACCCGGTCATCTACATGCACGACGGGCAGAACGTCTTTCAGGCCTTCGTGCAGGACAGCTTTGCCGGGTCGTGGCGCGCGGACGAGACCGCGACGCTGCTCATCTCCCAGGGCCGCATGAGCGAGTGCCTCATCGTCGGCGTCGGCAACACGTCCGACCGCTTCGACGAGTACATTCCCCCCGAATCAGGCGGCGACGCCGACCTGACGATCGCCATGTACCGCGACGAGATCGCGCCCATGATCGACTCGGCCCACCGAACGCTCACGAGCCCCGAGGCCACCGCCGTCTGCGGTTCGTCGCTCGGAGGCCTCCTCTCCGCCTACTTCGCCTGGCAAGAACCCTCCTTCGCCCGTCACTGCGCCGGGCTCTCATCGTCGTTCCAATTCGGGGAGATCATCGCGCGCTTCGCCAGCGAGACACCCCGCGACATCCGCCTGTGGCTCGACAGCGGCTCGGCGGGCGGCAGCGGCGACGGCTTCGTGAACACCTACGCCGCCCGCGACGCGCTGATCGCCAACGGCTACGCGCTCGGCGACACCTTCCAGCACTTCGTCGCCATCGGCGCGGGTCACAGCGAGGCGGCATGGAGCGCGCGTCTCGACCGCGTCTTTCTCTTCCTGATGCCGGGCACCGGCGAGACGCCCACGGCGCCGGCCGGCGACGCCCACGGCCTCGCCCTCGACTGACCCATGATCAAGCACGGTCTCCGCGGCGACACCGAGGGCTCCCTCCGCGAAAAGATGACAACGCCCGCCGCCGCACCCCCCCGAGCACATCGGTCATGGATTCTCTCGCTCCTGATCCTCACCCTGGCCACAGCCCTCGTGCTTCGCCTGTGCTCGTCCGGCTGAGCGGGCAGACTTCAGGGTCCGTTGATCTGCCGCACCAGATCCGCCGCGTCCACGCGGCCGTCGCTGTTGCGGTCCGCCCCATTGCGCTCAGCGAGCGAGAGCGCCGTCTGCCCCAGGAGATACTGGATCAGGCGCTCCGTCGTGATCGCCGTCACGCGCGTGTCCACCACCGCCCCGATGAGACTCACGCCGCTCGGACCCGTGAGGTTTGTCAGCCCCTCCACGGTGACCGTCCCCTCGCCCAGGTTCACGGTCTGCGGCCGGTCGACGTACTGGAAGTTCGTCCCATTGGTCAGATCGTAGTTCGACTGCACGGTCCGCATCAGTGCCGGCTGCCCCGGCGTGCCCGAGAAGTCGCACACGTCCGTGTCCGTCGGCGCCGTGCGCGCGATGTACTGCACCCGGACGTTCACCGGCGCCGCGAAGGCGATGGGGCCCCCGCCCGCGCTCTGCGTCTCCACGGCGAACACAGCCCCGCTCTGCACGGGGAAGGTGTTCGCC
>JABWBI010000209.1 GCA_013360565.1 Candidatus Sumerlaeia bacterium
CGCCTCCCCCACGCGGCTTGGCCGCGCGGGTCAGCGACCCGGCCAGCGGTCGTCACTCACCGCGTCCGGCGCCTCGCGCCAGCGCGTCAACCAGAGCTCCGCGCCGCCGCCACGGCCCCAGACGCAGGACGCGACCAACCCCATGCAGCGTGCGCTGCAACAGTATCTGACGCACCTGGAGCTCGACCCGCGCAACGCGAAGATGCAGCGCCAGGTCGCCGAGATCCTTCACCACCTCGGCCGCGACGACGAGGCCTACCTCCACTGGCTCGACGCGAGCGAGATCCTCCTCGCCCAGCAGCACTGGGACGAATGCCTCGCCCTGTGCGAGCGCCTGCTCGCGATCAACCCCCACGACCGCACCGTCCAGGACCGCCTGCGCCAGGCCCGTGTCAGCCGTGATCAGATGCGCGAGATCGACCGGGCGATCGGGGAGTGACTCAGGGCGCGGGCGCGAGCTCCAGCCGCCCGCCCTCGTCCCAGCGCAGGCGATGGAGGTCCACCGTCTGTTCGTAATGCTGCGACTCGAGGAGGCGCTGCGAGAAGGTTCGATCGTCCCGCTGCTGCGAGGCACGCCAAGCAGCGGTCACCTGCTCCCGGATGGCACTCAGCGGAGGTGTCGCCCGGCGGCGCGAGAGAACATGGATCACCATCGCTCCCTCCGGCGTGTGAAGCGCCGGGGAGAACTCTCCGGAGGCGAGCTCGGCTGTCGCTGCCCGCAGAGCAACGGGCAAGTGGTCCCAGGGTTGCTCTTCCCAGGGCCCGATGGCCCAGGGCTCGGGGGAGATCGCCTCGGCCACCCCCATTTCGCCCGCCATCCACGCGGCGCGGAGCCGCTCAGCCTCGGCAATCTGATCGATTCCACGCTCACTTGAGGCGAGCCGGGCGAGGAGGCTGCGGTCCAGCCAGAGGACCTCACCCGCGATGAGGTCGGCCTCGAAGCTCGCCAGGTGCTCCGCGAAGAACACATGGATCTCCTCTGTCGTGGGTTGCGGCGTCTGTTCGTTCAGCAGAATCTGGCGCATGTGCTCTGCCAGGGTATTCTCCTCGATCCACGACCGCAGGGCCTCGAACTCTTGCCGCCGCTCAGGGGCGCTCTCTTCCAGAGCTTGCACCAGCAGCAGCTTGTCGGCCTCGGCGCGGAGAGCCTCCGGCAGGAGAGACTGGGCAAACTCCTCGGGCGAGACCGGCGAGAGTGCGGTGCGCAGCCGGAGATCGCGGAGCGTGAGCACGCGTGTGCCCGCACGCACCACGGCGGTCTCTTCGGGGCTCGCCGCCGTGACGCCCGGGGCGAGTTCCACGCCCAACCGCTCCGCCAGCGAGCGCAGCAGCTCTGCCCGCGCCTGGAGTCGCCGGCGCTCTTGGAGCGCGCCCCTTGCCGAGATTCGGCGCTCGGCCCGGGAGATCTCAGGGATCTCGCGGCTCTCCAGCCTGAGAATCATCTCGCCGCCTTCCACTCCGAGCTCGGCCACGGACCCGGGCGCGATGGTCTCAAGCAACGCCTCAACCTCCGGCAGAAGCCGGCCGCGGTACGGGAGAGGCCCGATGAGCGCGCCCGGCGATCCGGAGACGGGAGGATCGGCCAAGCGCACGGCCACGCTCTCGAAGGCCTCTCCCGACACCAGGGCGAGCCGCGCTTCCGCGGCCCGCTCGACCGCTTCCTCGCCTCCCGTGCGGAAGAGCATGAAGCGCCACGCCGCCACGGGCTCTGGAGAGGCCGCCTCCGCCCACCGGGCCATCTCCGCCGAGACTTCCTCTTCAGTAACGGGGGGGGTGGCGATCATCTGGCCCTCCGCCCAGCGGGCCAGCTCGCTCAGCCACCGCCTCTCGATCTCCGCCTGGACGGCGGGATCGTTGTCCAGGCCACGCTGCAGGGCCAGGAGACAGAGAATGCGACGGCGTGCGGTGAACCGGAGGAGATCCGGCAGAGCATTCTGGTCAGCCTCGCCGAGCGAACCCTCCGGCAAGCCGATGCCCATGGTGACTTCTCGCTGCAAGTCTTCGAGTGTGATCGGTCCCACATCCGTCGTGGCCAAGGTGGGCGAAGCCGGCGTTGAAGACGAGAGAGCACCCAGGGGGAGCAGAATGCCGAGAAAAGCGCGGAACATCACTCCGCGATGCTCGGTGGGCGTTCGGCCCAGCGCAATCAGAAACAGAGAACCCCGGAGCGTGCCGCTCCGGGGTTCCCGAGTCTCGGCGCTGCCGCCGGTGATCAGTTGGTGCTGAGGATGGAGAGCTCCATCGGCAGCGACACGAAGGTGCCCGGCGAGCCGCCGACGAGCGGGCCGCTCGTCGAGTTCGCCGTGGCATAGGGTGGATTCTGCGGCAGCAGGAAGCTGGGATTCGACTGGCTGCGGCCGATGGTGTAGGTCAGCGAGACGTAGTTCGGGTCGTTCGGCAGCGGCGCGACGGCGCTTCCCAGATCGCCGACATTGGCGGGGAGGATGCCGTGCGGGCCGTTGAGGACGATGGCGGAGAACGTGACCGCCGGCGCCGGGCTGGGCCCGCCGCTGGCCGTGCTGTTGGTCATGTTCGTGAAGCGGTCACCGGCTCCGGAGAAGATCGAGTCGATGATCGTGTAGGTCTGGCGGCCATCGTTGACGCCCTCGCCACCGAAGATGCTGTCACTGTTCGTGGTGGCCAGCGTGTCGTGAACAGTGACGCGGCTCAGGTTGACGATCTGGTTGACCGCGCCGCCGGTGCCGGTGATGTCGTCGATCGCCAGATTGGCTGCCGTGTTGGTGTTGCTGCTGTTGTTGAGGGCGATGCGCGAGTCGGAGATCGTGATCGACGGGACGGCGCCGAAGAAGAAGATGCCGCCATTTGTCGCGTTGCAGACGTCCGCCTGGCTCATCGTGAATGAGACGCCAAGGTCGCCGAAGCACTTCGGGCCCGTGTCCGCGGCTGAACTCACCGCCGTCCGCAGGCCACAGTTGGCGAACAGGACGCGCCCGCCGGAGCCGTCGATGACGATGGTCTCGTTGTCGGCCGCGTTCTGATAGCCCCCGCCGCCGATGTTGGCGACGACTGTGCCCTGGTTGATCGTGATGATGCTGCCAGCACCGCCGAGCGAGAGGATGCCGTCGTCGTTGCAGCCGGTCACGACGCAGTTGCTGACCGTGAGGTCCGATCCCGCTTTGTTGAGCTGGATCCAGTCGTCACCGACGTTGCGGCCGCCAACCGAGGGCGATGGGGCCCCCGTGGGCTGAACGAAGGGAGCCGAGCCGTCGAGAGACGAGAGCCCGCCGGAGCCGTCGTTGGCGGCGAAAATGCAGTCAATGAATGTGAAATTGGAGGCCGCACCCGTGCCGGCCAGGCTGATGCCGTCCGCCACGTTGTTCGTGTAGCCCAGGTCATTCTCGGGGATGAAGCCCAATCCGTTGAAGGTCACGTCGGCCGAGGCCTGTGCAGAGACGATGAGCATGTACTGGCCGGCGGCGTGGTTGATCTGGACGATGGGCCGTCCCGACTCCGCCACGAAGCTGACGTCGTGCTCCGCCGAGACAGTCCAGGTCGTGTTGTCCGGCTGGCTGTGGTTCCCCTCCGTGCTGCGCAGCGTGACCGTGTGGCTGCCGATGGGGGCCGCGTTGATCTGGGCGAGAGCGTCCGCGATCGTCGTCGTGGGATTCAGCCCGAGTGTTCCCGTGGCGGGGGCGACGGTGATGTTCACGGCAAACGCCGAGCTCGCCATCAGCGCCAGCGCGCCGAGCGCGCTCGCAAAGTGTCTTGTGGTCATTTTCAGTGGACCCTCCCAATTCACAGAATGAATGGCGACGAAACGGCATCGAGGGGGCCGAAGTGCCCAGCGCCCGGTCAACGATGTGAAGGGCCGCTGTTGCGCCCCTCGATCCCAATTTCCCCGGGTCACACGTTGGACGGAGCGGCTTTTGAATGCAACCCCAAAAATGGGTTTTCTGCCGACCCCCGTCCACTGCTGCGCTTTTTCTTCGTCTCGCAATCACAGGCGATGTCCCGGCTTTGTCGCCCGGCCCTCCGCCAAGGATTCTGGTCACAGGGAGGCCCGCCGGACCCTGCCGCGTCCCGTGCTCGCGGGGGCCTTCGCCTTTCCGCTGGTCGCCATCCGTTCCGTGTGCACAGTCTGCCTCCCATGCCCCCCGCCTCCTCTCCCGCCCCCGTGATCGCGGATCTGATCGTGCCCGAGGTCCGGGCTCAGCTGGCGGCGGAAATCGAAGCCACGGGCAGCCAGGAGGTCTTCTTCATCGCCCAGACGGCGAGGGACGAGCGCGGCTCGCTGCGCGTGGTCAGCGCGGAGGCCGTGGCGCGGGGCAACCGGGCGAGCGTCCCCGCGATCATCCAGCTCTGCCGCTACGGCGATGTGGTCATCCACAACCACCCCGGCGGGGACCTGACCCCCAGCGGGGCCGATGTCGGCGTCGCATCGACCCTCGGGGCGATGGGCGTTGGTTTCTACATCATCGATGACGCGGCCCAGCAGGTCTACGTCGTTGTCCGGGCTTTTGCGATCCCCGAGGTCAAACCGCTGCCAGTCAGGGACCTGGAGCGCACGCTGGCCCCGGACGGCCCCCTGGCCCAGGCGCTGGAGGACTATGAGCACCGGCCCACGCAGGTTCAGATGCTCGGGGCGGTGGCCTCGGCCTTCAATGAGAACCGGATCGCCGTCATCGAGGCGGGGACCGGAACGGGGAAGTCGCTGGCGTATCTGCTCCCCGCAATCCGCTGGGCGCGGCTCAACAAACAGCGCATCGTCGTGTCGACGAGCACGATCAACCTGCAGGAGCAACTGATTCACAAGGATTTGCCCTTCTTGCGGCGCCACATGGGCGAGGAGTTCCACGCCGTCCTCGTCAAGGGGCGCCAGAACTACCTCTGCCGCCGCAAGCTCGCGGCCCTGATGAGCGAGCCCCTGGCCTGGGACTTCGAGAGGCCCGAGAGCGCCGACCAGCTGCGCGAGATCGCCGACTGGGCCGACCGGACGGAGGAGGGCAGCACGTCGGACCTCTCGTTCGTCCCCCATCCCGAGGTGTGGGAGCGGGTCGAGAGCCACGGCGACACCACCCTGCGGGTGCGATGCCCGTTCTACGAGAAGTGCTTTTTCTACAGTGCGCGCCGCCGGGCCTCACGCGCCGATGTGCTGGTGGTCAATCACTCGCTGCTGATGAGCGACCTCTCGATCCGGGCGGCGTCGAACAACTGGAGCCACCCGGCGGTCTTACCTCCCTATCAGCGCGTCATTCTGGACGAGGCACACAGCGTCGAGCCGACGGCGACGAGTCACTTCACGCGCCAGGTGACGCGGGCGCGGCGACCATCGGCGCGGGCAGCGGCGAAAGCGGACAGGCGTATCTCTACATTGGCACAAGCGGATGGGTCGCCTTCAGCGCCGATACCCCCGCACAGCCCGACACAGGTGTGTTCACGCTGGCGCATCCACGCCCCGGCATGTACATTCAGGTCGCGCCGCTGCTCACGGCGGGCGGCAATCTTGAATGGGTGCGCGATTTGTTCGGCACAGACGATTACGATGTGTTGACGGACTTCGCACTGCGCCGTGAACCCTCCAACCTGCTC
>JABWBI010000210.1 GCA_013360565.1 Candidatus Sumerlaeia bacterium
CCACCGCCGACTGCGCCGCGCCGAGCGCCCGCACCACCGCCGCGAAAACCGCGGGCAGCCGCCGCTGATCCGCCAGCACCATCGCCGTGTTGGCGAATCCACAGGCGGAGTCTCCGCCGGCGACGCAGCCCGTCTCCTCCGCGATCGCGACGATGTGCCGCCAGAGCAGCTCCATGTCCCGCGCGCCCAGCACCGCGGTCCCGGCAATCGTCCCCGCCAGGTCTGCCTCCAGCATCGCCGCGTCGTTGACCTCTTTGCCGCCGACACTCTCGATCGAGAGGATGTCCGCGCCGGCTCTCGCACAGCGCCGGAGCGACTCG
The DNA here is from genome assembly GCA_013360565.1 of Candidatus Sumerlaeia bacterium. Taxonomy (GTDB): domain Bacteria; phylum Sumerlaeota; class Sumerlaeia; order JABWBI01; family JABWBI01; genus JABWBI01. The sequence continues at coordinate 321 of JABWBI010000210.1, forward strand.
AGCATGACCTCCAGCTCACGTCCCGTCCGCAGCCGCGGAGGCCGCTGGGCGTCGCGGAGGTCGACGATCGTCACCCTCAGGGCCATCGGAATACCGTGCACCCGGTGCGCCTCGGCCATCAGCCCGCGGATCAATGCCGTGATCTCTTCCCCCCACGCCGGCTGCTCCGTCATCGGCGGCAGATGCTCGAACTCCAGTACAAGCCCGGGCACGTTCAGCTCGCACACGCGCTGAAGGATGCCCGTCACCATCTGGTGATACTGCGCCTTCACCCGCGGCCAGGTCTCGCATGTGATCTCCATCTCCGGCAGCGTGAAGTTGACCTCGGGGTAGACGCGGCCTCCTCCGATCTCCAGGGGCCCCAGACCACACCGCACCGGTCGCGGCGCCCGTCCAAACACCAGATCGTGCGGCCGCGTCAGCGCCAGCCGTGCCGCATGCGTCGCCAGGGTCTCCATCGCATCGCCTCCTGAGTGCCGGATCTCTGCCATAAGTATCGGGCCCGGTATCAATTGTGTCCAGCGAAAAGTGGACCGCCGCCGGAGCCCAGGCCCCGGCGGCGGAAGGCGTCCCTCCGAGAGGACCGGGCGGGGTCACCCGCCATGTTCGAGGAGGTAGTCGACGATGTCGGCGGCGTCGACCTGCCCGTCACCGTTGACGTCGAGACCGGATGCCCCGGTGTGCACGCCGAGCAGTTCAAGGACCATGGCCTGAAAGTGCCACGGGTCGCACACCCAGGCCTGGTAGGTCGCCGCGATGCTCCAGGAGTCAAGCGAGCCCTCGTCAGTCGCGCCCTGGTCGATGATCTCCAGGGTGTAGTCCCCCGCGGCCGCGAGGCCATGGAAGGCAGTGACGGGATAGGTGGCCACGAGGTCCTGGCCGGCTTGGCCCTGGCCGTTGAAAAGCGTTGCCGCCTCGCCTCCGGGCGCCCGGATGCTCACGAGCAGATCGCCTGTGAACGGGTGCGTGATGTTGACCGAGACCGAGAAGGCGGTGAGCGTCGCCCCGGCAGGCGCCTCGAGCGTGATCACCGACTCGACGCCGCTGGGTTCGTTGTCGGGGATCGGCACGGAATCTGTCTGCTCACCCGAGGCGGGGAAGGTGCCGAGCACGCCGAAGCGCTCCTGAGGCGGCCGGGTGAGCGCAGTGCCCGCCGCCGCCGTGAGCGTGACCTCGGCACTGATCAGCGAGCCGCACACGGCGCTGGGGTCCGTCGTGTACGGGAAATCGACGCCGATGCTCTCTGCCGGAGACAGCACATCGAACTCACGAGACCCGAGGGTGAGAACCACCGTGGCTGTGAGGGAGCGGGTTTCGAGCGTGACGGGGCCACCGGTCACTCCGGACCGGTTGACAAGCGTCACATGAAGGTTTCCCGGCTCTCCCGGCGTGTTCACGCCGTCGCCGGACAGATCAATGAGAGACGGTGAAAGCAGAGCCGGTCCCTGTGCATTCCGGCGCCAGCGCGTCTCGTAGTTGTACACAGGGATGTATCTCCCTGGGTAGAGCGGTGGGAAGGGGGGAATGTAAGCGTACGTGATGCGCACACACACTTCGCCGATGTCCATATCTCCATCCCCGTCGAAGTCCCCCATGGCGGCGAGGTCGAGCCCTGGCTCCGGCACGAGAACCGTGTGCGAAAGGAAGGACGGGGGATCGCCCGCCTGGCTCTCGTACCAGATCAAACCCGCGTTGGGGAAGCCGGAGGTCTGATGGTCGAGCCTGACGATGTCCTGCAATCCATCGCCGTCCAGGTCCGCCCACCGGATCGTCTTCCGGGAGTCCGTCATCGAGCCGATCACCCGGTACTTCCAGCCGCTGCTCTCGCGCTGCACCCAGCCGAGCTGGCTCCTCGAGGCCACCGCGAGGTCGGCGTCCCCGTCGCCCTCCCAGTCCGTCACGGCGATGTCCGAGAGCGTGAGGCCACCGATGGGGATGGACTCCCGCGTGAACGCCGGGTCACCGGCGCCATCGTTGAGCAGGTCAAACGCCGAAGAGTTGCCGCAGGCGATGAGGTCGCTGTGGCCATCGCCGTCGGCGTCGGCCACCCACAGGCGAACTGCCCCCGCGAGCGAGTCGGCCACCTGCCGCGACCAGGAGCTTCCGTCCCCGTTCACGTTCTCGAACCAGACGATGGCGGCCGCCGCCGCCACGGCGACATCGGTGTCTCCGTCACCATCGAGGTCTCCCGCGGCAATCGCCCTGGCACCGGACTCGACTGCGATGCCACCGCTCGGGAGGGCCGGAGTCGACGACCCGTCGTTGATCAGCCACGCGATCACGTCACCGTTGCGCACAAGGAGGTCCAGGTGTCCGTTGCCGTCGATGTCTCCGGGCACCGCTTCATCTACGCCGGAGGTTCCCGCGATGGCATACCCTTGCCATGTGCCGCTGGTGCCGGTGCCTGTGTGGCGCCACCACTGAACCGTCTCGCCGTTCCGGACGAGGATCAGCTCATCGCCTGCGCTCCCGTCGAGATTGGTGGCGAAGACCGCCAGTTCAGCCTCCGTGGAGCCAATCAGAGTCTGACTTCCGAAGGGAACGGCGTAAGTGGCATCCGCGGTCCCCGCACCCGCCAGAGCGAGGATGCTCAGCGCCGGGCCTCGCATTCCCCCCACGCATCGACAGAGTGTGCGGACCATGTCGCACCTCCTGGATCCGGCTCACAGGGCCCTCGAACGGTCCGCTGGGCTCTGCGGATCAACGAGGCGCCCCTGCAGCCTTTGCCACCGACAGTCTTTCTCACCATGCTCCCAGCGTCAACGGATTCCTCGCTCGCTGAGAGGTCATCGGCACGCCTCCAGAATCAGCGCGGAGCATTTCCACCAATCCGCAGAGCCGGGAGGTCGGCTTCAATACTTCCCCTCAGTCTCCGCCATCTCCCGGAGCACCATGATGTTCTCCGGCGGAGAGGCCGGCGCCACCGAACAGGCCGTCGAGAGAATGTAGGCCCCGCCCGGAGCGGCGGCCTCCAGCCGCTGCCGAGCGGCCCGCCGCACGTCGTCCGGCGTCCCGTCGAGGACCGTCGAGACGGGATCGAGGTTGCCCTTGATGAACACCCGCTTGCCCAGCAGCTCCACCGCGCGGGGCAGCTCCACCGTCCCCAGCGGAGGCGGATCGAGCGTGTCGATGCCGTCCAGTTTCGCCTGCTCCATCAGGTCCAGCCGATCCCCGATTGCCCCGCACGTGTGGACGTAGACCGGGATATCCCGCGTGCGCTTGATCCCCTCGATCACGCGGCGCAGGTAGCGCTGCTCGAACTCCTCATAGTGTTCCCGCGAGATCATCCCCGCCCCGGTGAACGCCGACGAGACCAGAACCGCATCCGCCCCATGCTCCGCGTACTTCCCCCCCAGGAGGATGGCGCCCTCCGTCAGGCGATCCAGAATCGCATGGACCTTCCCCGGGTCCTCCAGCAGCGCCATCAGCCCGTTTGCGTAGTTGAGCATCTCCATCATCTGCGAGAACGGACTGAAGATCTCCGAGTGCACCGACACCTCGCCCTTCGTGAGCTCGCGCACTCGCCGGAGCGTGTCGAAGTGCCACGGCGGAAAGAACTCCTCCGGCCGGTCCACCGGCGCGGTCTCCCCGTGGAAGCCCCATGAGTAGGGGTACGTGATCGCCGAGATGTCGTGCGGGTCCATGTAGAGGAGCTTGTCCGGATCGATCTCCTCGAACGCTGGGAAGTACCGCTCCTCGCCTTCGATGTCTGTGTAGACGTGAGGGTTGTCGTCTTTCGGCCCCTTCGTGACCCACCCATTGATCCACTCGATGAACGTCTCCCCGTCCTTCTCCCAGGTCCGCCGGATCTGCCGGCGCCACTCCGGATCGCGCCCTGGCAGGTTGATCAGAATCCCGTCGAACCCATAGCGCCGCTGCAGTGTCGTCAGCGCCTGTGCGAAGGCCTCCGTGTCGTGCCAGATCTCGACGTGTCCCAGGTCCGTGTTCAGGAAGTAGTGACCCAGCGCCAGCTGACACATCACCGGCACCCGGTCCGGTGTGCCCTTGGCCATGGCGATGGCCATCCGTTCGCGCGAATTCATCACTGTGCCTCCAGGGGTGGGTTCAGCGGGAGCCCTTGAGCCGCGGGTTTGTCGCCCACCGCTGCGGCGGCGTCACCTCGCCGCAGTCCGGGCACTGCCACGCGAGCATCCCCCGCGTGAAGGGAAGAACACTCGTCAGCGCGAGCCCGAAGATCCACGGCAGGCCCATCGGAGCGCGCGGCCGGAACCGCTCCGAGTGGCAGTGCGGACACGCCGAGGCCGAGGGGCGGCCGCGGAGAAAGCCGTGGGCCCGTTCCGTCTCATCCTCGGGCACCTGCAGTTTGAGTCCCATCAGCGCCCCTGCCCCATGCCGGTCGGAGCGGTCCGGGATGAGCACAGCCTCGATCCCTGCCTCGCGCAGGCGGGTGTGCGCCTCCCGTGCAGCACTCGGGTCGCTGAACTGACCCACGGTGACGAGGTTCTCACTCATCGCAGCGGTGGCTCCCATCCCTGCGTTGGCGGCGGCTCCCAGTTGACGTGCTCGTCGCCTCCACACCGGCGGGTCCGGTCCGCGAGACGGACCTGATTGCGGCATCCCCCGGGGTACGCGCACACGTCGTTGCGCCCGCGGTGCGGGCACCGCAGCCCGCGCTGAGCCTCCGCCGTCCGCACGATGTCTGACATGATCTCCCCCAGGCGGGCGAGGGAATTGCGCACCCGTGCCGCCCGGTCCTCCAGCCCCCCGGTCCCGCGATCACGCGTCACGCTGCCACCTCCGGGAAGCGCATCGCCTCGGCAAACGCCCACTGATACTCCGGCAGGAACCCCAGCTCGACGTACTCACACCGCTGCGAGAAGACGATGGCTCGCTCCCACGCGTGCCGGTCCACCAGCGCCAGCCGCGCTCCGATTCCCGCGGCGTTGCCCACGAACGTGATGCGCTCCGGATCGACGGGCGGCAGGAGCCCGATCGTCAGCGCCGAGGCCTTGCGAACGTGCGTTCCGAACGCCCCGGCGATGCACACGCGGTCCACCTCGCCCCAAGACGCACCCCACCGCTCCAGCAGGATCTGCGCCCCCGCCATGATCGACCCCTTGATCAGCTGCAGCTGCCGCACGTCCTGCGCCGTCAGCATCACCGGCACGCCCCCGTGCGCCTCGTCCGGCGGCGCCAGCACCACCGCCGGGTGACCGTGTTCGCCCGCGATCAGCCGTGCCCGGATGTCGGGCCGGGGCTGGAGC
>JABWBI010000211.1 GCA_013360565.1 Candidatus Sumerlaeia bacterium
CCCGCGGCCGCCGAGACGGCTCAGACCGCGCCCCCGCCAGAGGCGGCAGCTCAGGCAGCGGAGTCCGCCCCGCCGACCGAGTCGCGGCCGCAGGTCTCACGCGTTCGCGGCTTCTACCACACGTACTCGGACCAGGAGAGCCTGGCCGCGATTGCCTCGCGCTACCACATCGATGTGCCGACGCTGCTCGAGGCGAACGCGCTCCCGCCCAATGTGCGGCTGCTGCCCGGCCAGCAGCTTTTCATCCCGCAGGGGAGCTGAGCGCGTCTTCCACAATTGAGGGCAGCGCCGGACGTTCGCTCCCGGCGCCGATCTCGCCTCAGAGCGCCAGCTGCTGAACGGACAGGATGTTCGGCAAGGCGCCGATTTCCCCCAGCACGCTGGGCGCGGCTTGGCCGTCGATCTTCACGATGAGCAACGCGCGGCGTCCGGCGTCGTCGACGCCCAGGTTCATCTGGGCGATGTTGATCTGGTGCTTGGCCAGCGTCATGCCGACGCTGCCCACGACCCCCGGCACGTCGCGGTTGGTGATGAGGATGAGGGTCCCCTCGGGGCTGGCGTCGATCCGCTGTCCGTCGAGCTGAACGATGCGCGGCTCGCGCTGGCCGAAGATCGTGCCGGCGATCCGGCGCGAGGAGCCATCGGCCAGCGTGACATCGAGGGTGATGAGCGAGTCGAAGGTCGGCGCGTTGGGCTCGTTGAGCGTCACCACCTTCACGCCGCGGGCCTCGACCAGCGGGATCGCGTTGACGAAGTTCACCGTCACGTCCGTCGTCCGCTTCAGAAAGCCGCGGATGGCCTTGAGCGTGATCGCCTTCGTCGGAAACTCCGTGACGTCTCCCGCGCACGTCACCCGCAGCTCCTTCACGGCTCCCTCGATCAGCTGACTCAGCGCCGTCCCCAGGTGCTCGGCCAGCTCCATGAACGGGCTGATCCGCGGCAGGATCGCCGGGTCGACCGACGGGTAGTTCACCGCGTTGATCACTGGGCCGCCCGTCAGCGCATCGACGATCTGCTTGGCGACGTCCGACGCCACCATCTCCTGCGCCTCCGCCGTCGCCGCCCCCAGGTGGGGCGACAGGACGACATTGCCCAGTTTCAGGATCGGGTGGTCCGCCGGGGGCGGTTCCTCGTTGAAGACGTCGAGCGCGGCCCCGGCCAGGTGGCCGCCCTCGAGCGCCTTCGCCAGCGCGACCTCGTCCACCAGGCCGCCGCGCGCGCAGTTGATCAGCCGGGCGCCTCTCTTCATCTTCGCGATGCGCTCGGCGCTGATGAGGTTGGCCGTCTCCGGCGTCTTCGGCGTGTGGAGCGTGATGAAGTCGGCCTGCGCCACGATCTCGTCCACCGTCGCCGGGGTGCAGTCCTCGTTCGCGATCGCCTCGGGCGTCTTGAAGGGATCGTAGGCCAGCACGCTCATGCCGAACGCCTGCATGCGGCGCGCCACGATCGTCCCGATCCGCCCGAGCCCGATCACGCCCAGCACTTTGCCCCGCAGCTCCGTTCCCTTGAACCGCTTCTTCTCCCACTTGCCGGCCCGCATGCTCGCTGTCGTCTCGGCCAAGTTCTTCGCCAGCGCGATCATCAGCGCACAGGCGTGCTCGGCCGTCGAGACCGTGTTGCCCTCGGGCGTGTTCATCACGATCACGCCGCACCGCGTCGCCGCGGCGATGTCCACATTGTCCAGCCCGACGCCCGCCCGGCCGATCACCTTGAGCCGCCTGCCCGCTTCGATCACCTCCTTCGTTGCCGTTGTCCGCGAGCGGATCACCAGCGCGTCGAAGTCCCCGATCTTCCGCACCAGGTCCTCCGGCGTGATCTCGAAGTCGCACACGACCTCGAAGTCCGGGCCGCCCGACCGGAGAATGGCCAGGCCCTCGTCGCTGATCTTGTCCGACACAAGGATTCTCGGCATGGCTCTTTGGCACTCGCTTTCAGAGGCGTGAATGGCCGCGCCGTTCCCGGGACGGCCGATGGGTCGAGGTTCGTCCGGCTCAGACCGCTGCCGGCACCGGACTCTGCATCGCGGCGATGGCGGCGCTCACAGCCTTGCCCGGCTCGACGGCATGGCCGAGCTCGTTCAGCGTGTACTCCAGCGCCGTCAGCGCCGTCGTCACATCGAAGTCGTTGCACCAGCCCAGCGCCGCGAAGCGGAAGATGTTCCCCTTCATCGTGCCCTGGCCGCCGGCGATCGTCACGCCGTGCTTGTCACGCATGATCTTCGGGATCTTCCCGCCGTCGACGCCCGCCGGCACGCGGATCGAGGTGACCGTGTTCGACGGCGCCTTCGCGAAGATCTCCAGTCCGATCGCCTGCGCCGCCGCCCGCATCGCATGGGCCAGCCGGGCGTGCCGCGCCCAGACGCTCTCCATGCCCTCGGCCAGCAGCATGTCGCACGCCGCCGCGAGGCCGTAGATCATGTTCACGGCCGGCGTGTACGCCGTCGTGTTGTCCCGGAGGTTCTTGATCGCCTTCGGCCACGACCAGTAGTACTTCGGCAGCTTCGACCGCGCCATCAGCCCCTGCGCCTTCTCGCTGATCGCCGCGAACGCCAGCCCCGGCGGCATCATCAGTGCCTTCTGCGAGCCCGCGATCACAACATCCACGCCCCACGCGTCCGTGCGCAGCACGTCCGCCGCCAGCCCGCTCACGCCGTCGACGACCAGCACGGCCTCCGACTTCGCCACCACTTTGGCGAACTCTTCGATGGGGGAGAGGACGCCCGTCGAGGTCTCGCACAGCGTCGCGAAGACGGCCTTCGCACCGGGGTTGGCTCTGAGTGCGGCCTCGACCTGCGCGGCCGTGACGACCTCGCCGTACTCGGCCTTGACCGCGACACTGTTGACGCCGAACGCCTTGCACAGCTCGCCCCAGCGCTCGCCGAACTTGCCGGCCTCGACGGTGAGCACCGTGTCCCCGGCCGACAGCAGATTCACCACCGCCGACTCCATCGCGCCGGTGCCCGACGCCGAGAAGATCACCACCGGCGACTTGGTCTGAAAGACGTCGCAGAGCTTGCACGACACCTCCCCGAAGAGCGTCTCGAACTGCGGCGTCCGGTGGTGAATCGTCGGCTTGGCCGTCGCGGCCAAGACCTCGGGGGGCACCTGCGTGGGACCCGGGGCAAGGACCAGGCTCTTCTTCATGGGCGAGAGGCCTCCATCTGTGCAGGAACTGCGGAGGTGTCGCGCGCAGTCCCCGTTAGTGAAAAATTGCACAGACTCTACGCGGAGCCCTTCCCCCGAGTCAAGCTCGCCCAAGGACTGTTTTCTGGTCCGTCTCTTGACCGGGGACGGCACTCACCCCCGCAACGCCATGCGCAGGGCCTGCACGCGGTTGCGAGCACACTGCTGCCCGTGGCGAAGACGCTCCAGGCGCCGGTTCAGCGCGTCATCCCGCCGGCTTCGCCGGTCGCCCTCCAGCCGACCCAGCCGCCTCTCGATCTCCGCGGAGGCCTGCACCGCGCGCTTGAGACGGCCGATCAGCTCCTCCACCACCGGCGGGATCGCCGCCTCGGCTCCGATGGGGGTGGTATTCGCGAGCATGGACATCACCTCTTTCAGGGCAGCACAGACCCATGCCCCCCGCGCCCGGTTTGGCCCCGGCGCAGCAAAGCTGCCTCAGGGCGCCATGGCTTGGCCGCGCGCCGCCACCTCGGCGGCCACCTCGGCATGGAACCCCTGCGCCACCTGGAGCACGAACAGCTCCACCTCGTCCCGGTGCCACCGCTCGCCCCGGAGCGGACCGATCTTCGAATGCACGGCGCAGGCCTTCGGCCACTCCTCACCTCCGTCCCGCCGGCTCAGCACGTGACCGGCGAAGAGGATCAGATTGCGCTCGGCCGGCACCAGCACGAGACCCAGGCGCGCCAGTGGAAAGCCTGCGGTTCCCTCGTCTCCCAGTGTCAGCTCCAGCGCCGTGCCATCCTCGAACTCGCGGTCGAACAGGCGATCGACCGCGCCCCCCTCGATGAGAAAGTGCGCCTGCACGTCGAGCACGCTCAGCGCCTCGACGATCTCGCTCTGGAGCAGCGGGGGCAGCGACTCGACCTTGATCGGGCCACGCAGGGCGCCCTGCCACGCCGTCTCGCTGTTCACGCGGTGCCACACCTTGACCACCGTCGCCCGCAGGTCCCGGAGCAGGGCGATGCAGGTCTGCCGCGCCGTCTCGTCAAAGAGCTCCGCTGGGCGCCGGTCGAAGGTCTCCACCAGCGCCTCGAGCTCGCGCCGGCTCGCGCGGATCTGATCGGCCAGGGCCTGCCGCTGAAGCGGGGAGAGGGTGTCGTCAGGCGTCACGCCGCCACTCTTGGACGCCGGGCACGGGCCGTCAATTCAATCAGCGGGCCCGGCGAGCAGCGTGTCCGCGATCACCTCCGCCAGCAGTGCATTGCCGTGGGCGTTCGGGTGAATGTAGTCGATCATGATGTCGTCGCGCCGCCGGGCGCGAAACGCCTCCACCGTCGGGGCCAGGGGGACGCCGAACTCCCTCGCCAGCCGCGCCAGCGTCTCATGCCACGGCTGCAGCGAGTGGTCCGGCTGCGTCAGACACTCGACAATCACCTCCGGCGCCAGCACCACATGCACGCCGTCCTCCCGGGCCTCCTCGAGGATCGGGCGCAGCGCCCACTCGAAGTCCTCCGGTGGCAGACGAACCGCGTACTGCCCCAGCTGGCCGCCACGCAGCGCCGTCCACACCGTGTTCGCCCCGACGAGCAGGCGCAGATCGAGCAGGCGCGCCCGCAGCCGGTTGACCAGCGTCGGCTCCTCCAGGGCCTGGAGCATCTCCCAGATCTCCCGCTGAGGAACCCCCGGCCGGTTCGTCGCGATGTGGTCGTTGCCGCCGACGTACAGGACGATGGCCTCGGGCCGTCGCGCCCGGATCTCGCGCCGCCAGCGCAGCAGGTCGTCGAGTGCCGTGAAGTTTGGCATTCCCCCGTTGTACACGCGCCACGCCGGATCGCCTGTCCGTGCGATCAGCGCCTCTTCCAGCAGCCTCGGATAGGTCTCGCCCTCGCCGCTGACGCCCGCGCCCCAGGTCGACGAGCCCCCGAGACAGAAGACCCGTCGCTCCGGGGACGCGGGCATCACTGGGCAGGGCCGCCCTTTGAACTCCACCTCGTTCGTGTAGAACGGCCACATCAGGCTCGCGCTGTCGTCGCTGAAGAGGAACTGTCGCGAGACGTAGCCCGGCACGGCCCGCACCTGCCAGCGCCACCGCGCCGGAGACGACCGCGCCAGCGCCTCGCCGAGAACGATGGCCGCGAGCACGAGAATCAGCGACGCGGCGCCGCTTCGCCGCATCGCCGGTGCCCCGCTGAGCCAGAAGAACCACCACAGCGCCACGGTCAGGAGCAACGGCGCCAGGAAGACGGCTGCCGTCTGCCATTCGTGGAGCGGAGGACGGTAGAGGCCGGCGAGCTCGATCAGAGCCAGCCCCACGCCGAGCCCGCCCGCCGCCACGGCCACGCACCCTCCCCATCGCAGCGCGCGGCCC
>JABWBI010000017.1 GCA_013360565.1 Candidatus Sumerlaeia bacterium
TGTCGCGCTCTGCGCTGGCCGCCTCGGGCAGGTCGATGCGCACGGCGGCGCGGAGGGCTGCGGGGCCCGAGAGGATCTGGCTCTCGCCGATCCTGGGATAGACGTCCGCGATCTGACCCAGGTCGAAGGTGCCGTCCGCCTCCAGGCTGATCTGGCCGGCGGCGAGCGAACCCGTCAGAGCGAGGCCCAGTCCGTTCGCGCTCACGAGCAGATCGCGCATCGCGAGCTGCTGTGGCGACACCTCCAGCTCGCCTCCGCTCAGCTCGAGTGTCAGCGCGTGCGCCGGCAGGCGAAGCGTGACCCGGAGATCACGCGGCGAGACGACGGCCCGCGTGCGCCAGCGCAGAGGATCCTGGAGAGGCCCCTCGGCGCGGATGTCGACCCGGGCCGTGCCGGTGGGCGAGCCCTCGAGGGGCAGCTGATCGGCCGCTGCGGCGATCTGCGGGCCAAAGCTCGCCACGTCGATCTCCACCTCCGCCCCCGCGTCGATCTGCCCCCCCTGCCAGAAGAGCGGCTCTCCCGTCACTCGCCCGGACGACATCACCTCCGTGCCCTCGTACTCCGCCTGCGCGTTCTCCCAGTGAAGTGTGCGATTGTCGAACGACGCCGTCACCTCCGGCACACGCAGCCGCGTGCCGTCCGGCGCGAGCAGAAACTCTCCGTCCTCGAGCCTGACGCTCCCCTCGACCTCGGGGATCCAGCGCTCGGCCACCGTGGCGCTGCGGCTCGGCGTCACCGCGTGGCGGAGCGAGCCCTCGATCGCCACACGCCCGCGCGGCGTCCCCGCCAGGAGCGACGGGAGCGCGATCGGCAGCCGGTCCGCCGTGTCGCTGATCTCCCCGCTCGCCAGGAACCGCGCCTCCATCTCATAGCGCGCGGCGCTGTCGATCTCGCGGCGGATCGCGCGCCCCTCGGGGATCGACACCCCCAGCTCACCCAGTGTCCCATGCAGATCGGCGACGCGAAACTCCTCGCTTGCTCCGGACCGGGAGAAGGTGATCTCGGCGCGCAGATCCTCGCACTGATCGGAGAACTCGCCCCGCCCCACCCGGACGACGCCGTCCGTCACGGCCAACCGGCCCGCCAGGCGGAGCTCCCGCGGCTCGTTGGCGAGTCCGCGGATCGTCACTTCGAGCGCCAGGTTCCCCCGGTCGATCTCAACGCCGAAGTGCGAGAGGAACACGTTGAGCAGGTCCACCGTCATGGGCGCGTGGCTGGCCGCCAGGCGGACCTCCAGCGGCAGGCCCGGCCCGCGGCGCAGTGTCCCCTCGGCCGCCAGGCGTGAGCCGCTGAGCTCCACCACGGAGTTCTCGAGCACCCAGCGCTGCCCGCCCTCATCCAGCCGCAGCTCCACGTGCGCCGCCGGCTCCTGGCCCAGCGACGATCCCGGCCCCTCGAGAGGAAGCCCGCGCTGCGCCCAGTGCATTCCCTCGGCCGCCAGGTCCGCGCGCACCGCCGTCGCGCGGGGTGTCAGGTCCACGTCTGCCGTCAGGGTCAGGCGGCGTCCCGTCAGATGGAGGTCTCCCGGCAGGCGGAAAAGGGTTGCCGTGTCCGGCTCGTCGAACTCCGCGGAGAGCACCCAGTCCGCCTCACGCTCCCCCCGCTCGATGTGGCCGCGGAAGGTCTGCGGCGGACGCCCTTCGGGCAGCCAGCGGCCCTGCCACCGGAGCCCTGTGGGTTCACCGCGCCGCGTGGTGAGATCGACGGCCAAGCCCTCGCCCTGAAACAGCGCCACGCGTCTGTCTGGCCGGACCTCGATCACCGTCAAGGCGGTCTCGGTGATCGAGAGGGCCGGAATTCGCAGACGCGAGAGGTCCAGCGGCGTCCTCGCCTCGCGCTCGCCGCTCGGCCAGCGCGCCAGCAGCGTCCCCACCCGCTGAAGGTGCACACCCTCGCCGTCGAGGAGCAGCTCCGCGCCTCGCACCCCCCGCGCCTCGACACGGGCCAGGCGCGGTGCCGCACGCCACAGGCGCCAATCGCCGAACCGCAGATTCACGGCGACATGGTCGATCTCGAGGTCCTGACTCTCGCCTGGCAGGCGCACGCCGCGCACAAGGAGCTGCCGGTCAGCGAGGTAGAGTCGCGCCGACCGGACGGTGACCGGCACCCCGAGGGCGCGGCTGATCTCGCGCTCCACCCGGGCGCGCAGTCCCGGCAGAGGAGCCGGGAAGACGACCACCATCGCGGCCGCCAGCACCGCGATGATGATCCCGGTGAGGAGGAGGCGGACAAGGCGCCGCCTTCCCCGCCCGGCGGGGCGTGGCACGCTGTGAGTGGGGCGATGCGATTCCGTCATGCACACCGGCCATCGGCCGGCCGCGCCGGCAAAGAGTCACACGGGGCGAGACCAAAGGCCGCCCCGTGTGAAGAACGCGGGCCGGGTGGCGGTTCCCGCTTTCGGCGGACGCTCAGTTCTGCGGCGCAGTGGCGCTGAGTTCGAGGCGCGAGATCGCCGACGCGATGTCCTGATTGCCGCTCGCGACGCCGTTGAGCGCCGTCGCGACTTCACGGATGGCCGAGGCGATCGACTGCAGCCCCGACGCGATCGCCGGGTCCGTCGCCGCGACGCTGTTCGTCACGGCCTGGCGGCCTTCATCCGCCCGCTGCGCGTGCGCCGTGCCGACAAGGCCCGTGGCCGTCTGGAACACGAGGGCCAGCAGCAGCGCCGCGATGACCGTCAGGATGAAGTTCGTGTACTTGCCGGTGCGGAGTTCCATGGTGGTGGTCCTTCTCTCTTGGAGGGGATGAGGATGGGGGGCGGGAGTGGGAAGATCGCGAGGACTCAGAGCGCGAGGGCCTTCTTCACCTTGGCCCGCAGGTCCTCGAGGTCGACGGGTTTGGTGATGTAATCGACCACGGCCGTGTCGGACTCGACCGAGAAGTCGTCCCGCAGCCCTCTCACGGCGGTGACCATGATGACCGGGAGATCGGGCAGCTCGGGCCGGATCGCCTGGAGAACCTCCAAGCCCGTCATGTCCTCCATGCGGATGTCGAGCAGCATCAGGTCCGGCGGCTGCTTGAGGATCTTCTCGATGGCCTCCTGTCCACCCGACGCGGTGTCGACGTCGTAGCCCTCCTCGCTCAGCTCCTGCTCGAAGAGAAGGCGGATGCTGGGCTCGTCGTCGACGCAGAGGATGCGTGGGGGCATGGGCGGAGGGCTCCGAGGGCTGTCGCTTCCTCAGTCTTGGCAAGTTCGCCCCAGGGGGTCAAGCGCGCCGAAGGGCGGCTTGCCACGGCGAGGCCCCGGTGGCAGAGTCGACCGGCCCTTCGGCCGGTCTATCCCATGAGCCCCCCTTTCCTCGCCGCCCAAGCCGTCGACTTCGCCTATGGCGCGCAGTCCGTTCTCGCGGGCGTCTCCCTTGCGATCGAGCGTGGCGGCTGGATCGGCATCATCGGCCCCAATGGCGCCGGGAAGTCGACCCTGCTGGGCCTGCTCACCGGCTGCCTTCACCCTCACCAGGGCGAAGTTCTTCTGGAGGGCACTCCGCTGCGGAGCCTGCCTCCGGCGGCCGTGGCCCAGCGGCTCGCTGCCGTGCCCCAGGCCGCCCCGCTCGTCTTCGGCCACCGCGTCGCCGAGGTCGTCGCCATGGGCCGTCACCCCCATCAGGGCACGCTGCAGTGGCGGCTCTCGCCCCAGGATGCCGACCGCGTTGTCTGGGCGCTCGACCGCACCGGCACCCGCCGCCTGGCCCAACGGCGTTACAACGAACTCTCCGGCGGCGAGCAGCAGCTCGTCCTCATCGCCCGCGCGCTCGCCCAGTCCACTGAAGCCCTTCTCCTCGACGAACCGACCGCCGCGCTCGATCTTCACCACCAGGTGCAGATCGTCGATGTGCTCCAGCGCCTCCACCGCGACGAGGGCACGACGATCATCTGGGTGGCGCACGACCTCAACCTCGTCGGCCGGGTCTGCAGCCGGCTCGCTCTGCTCGATGCCGGGCGCATCGTCGCCGAGGGCTCACCCGCCGAGATTCTCACCACCGAACGCCTGACGGCCGCCTACCGGACCCCTGTCCAGGTCGAGGTCACCGCGTCGGGCCGTCGCCGCGTCGACGTCGATCTACCGCTCGAAGGGGCGCCCCGTTGACGCCGTCCGCCGCCCTTCCCCGCGAGCCGCCCCTCTGGCCGGTGCTCGTGACTGGCCTCCTCGCTCTGGCCGCCGCCGTGGCCTTTGGACTCTCCTGGGGCTCGGAGCGCATCCCCGTCTGGCCGACCATCCGGAGGGGCGACTGGGACTCGGTCAGCGGACGCATTCTTCAATTCCGCCTGGAGCGCGTTGTGCTCGCGGCCCTCGTCGGGGCCGTGCTCGCGCTCGGCGGCCTGCTCTTTCAGACGCTGCTCCGCAATCCCCTCGCATCGCCCTTCACGCTCGGCGTCGCCGGCGGGGGCTCGCTCGGTGCGTTCGTGGTGATCCTCCTCGGCGGATCCCCGCTCTTTGCCCCCCTGATGGCGGACTTCAACGTCTGGGGCGTTGCCGGCGCCCGCGCCCTCGGCGCTTTCGTCGGCGTCCTCGCCACCGTCGCGCTGGTCTTTGCCCTGGCCCGTGCGGCCGGCGGCGTTCAGACCGTCACGCTTCTGCTCGCGGGCGTGACGCTCAACTTCATCTGCTCGGCCGTCATGATGCTGCTTCAGGCCGTGGCCGATTTCTCTCAGACCGTCCGCATGGTCCGCTGGTCGATGGGAGGCTTCGACATCGCCGCCGGTCAGATCCGTCCCACCGCGGCGCTCGTGGCCCTGGGCTTCGTGATTGCTCTCCCCGCCCTTCGCCATCTCGACGTCCTCGGCACAGACGACCGCACCGCCCGGCTTCTCGGCGTCCCCGTCCGGCGCGTACGCGCTCAGATTCTCCTCGGCACCTCAATCATGGTGGGCGCCTGCCTCGCCGTCGCCGGGCCGATCGGTTTTGTCGACCTCGTCGTCCCGCACACCTGCCGCCTGCTGCTGGGCCCGGGCAAGCGCCGGCTGCTGCCGGCCTCCCTCCTCGGCGGTGCCGCGCTGCTCGTCCTCGCCGACACTCTGGGCCGAGGGATCCCCGCCAGGTTTCTCGATTACAGCGGCGAGCTCCCGGTGGGCATCTTGACGGCCGCCGTCGGCGGCCCCTTCTTCCTGGCCCTGCTCCTCTCGGTGGGCCGGAACCAAGCGGCCATCCGCTGAGAGAGTCCGGGCCGAAGGCCCCGAAGAGTTCAGGTCACGAACCCCTCGACCCGCTCCAGCACCTCGTCTCTTCCCGATCGCGTGACCGCGCTGAACAGCACGGGGTTCACCGCCGCCAGGACGGGCGCCTCAGTTTCGAGGGCTTTCAGGCACTTCACGCGCTCGGTCTTGTTCACCTTGTCCGCCTTCGTCAGCACCGGGATGAACGGCACCTCGAAGGCCAGAAGATACTCGAGCAGCTGAAGATCATTCGCCTGCGGGCCGTGGCGCGCGTCCATCAGGAAGACGACCGCCCGCAGGTCCTCACTCGTCCGCAGATACGTCTCGATCAGGCGCCGCCAGCGTTCACGCTCCTCCTTCGACACCTTCGCGTAGCCGAAGCCCGGCAGATCTGCGAACCAAAATGCCGCGTTCACAAGGAAGAAGTTGATCTGCTGCGTCCGCCCCGGCGTGTTCGACGTCCGCGCCAGACTCCTGCGCTGCAGGAGGCAGTTGATCAGTGACGACTTGCCCACGTTCGAGCGGCCTGCAAACGCGATGTGCGGCTTGCCGTCGGCGGGGAACTGCTGGGGCGAGACGGCCCCGAGCACAAAGTCGGCGGAGTGGATGAGCATGAGCCGGGTGACAATCACCCGCGCACCGGTCTCTGTCGAGCGGGATTCGAACCGGGTGAGTGGATCCCGCTGTCCCCATCCGGCGGGAGCGGCTCGCCCGGCTCGCGCCGGCTCTCAACGACATTCCCGAGAGCCTCCGGGGGAGACCTCCAGCCAAGCTTACCCGGCCGCCTGATCTTCGCGGTACGTGAAGGCCGGCGAACCCGCGCCGTCGATCACGCTCTCGTCGATCTGGCACTCGAGCACGTCGCTGCGGCTCGGCAGGTCGTACATGACCTCGAGCATGATGTCCTCCAGCGTCGAGCGCAGACCGCGCGCCCCCGTCTTCGCCGCGATGGCCCGCCGCGCGACGGCCCTCAGGGCTCCCTCTGTCACACTCAGAGCGACCCCCTCGAGCTCGAAGAACTTCTTGTACTGCTTGATGATCGCGTTCTTCGGCTCCGTCAGCACGCGGATCAGGTCGTCCTCCGTCAGCCGGTCCAGCGTCGATACCACCGGCAGGCGCCCGATGAACTCCGGGATCATCCCGAACTTCAGCAGATCCTCGTACGTCACCTCGGCCAGGACGGTGTCGAGGTCACGCTCGCCCCGCGACTTGATGTCTGCGCTGAAGCCCATCGTGTTGCGGTTCAGCCGCCGCTCGATGATCCGGTCCAGCCCGTTGAACGCGCCGCCGCAGATGAACAGCACGTTTGTCGTGTCGATCTGGATGTACTCCTGGTGCGGGTGCTTGCGCCCGCCCGCCGGTGGCACGTTCGCCACCGTCCCCTCGATGATCTTGAGCAGCGCCTGCTGCACCCCCTCGCCCGAGACGTCCCGCGTGATGGACACGTTCTGCGTCGTCCGCGCGATCTTGTCGATCTCGTCGATGTACACGATCCCGCGCTGCGCCCGGTCCTTGTCGCCGTTCGCGTTCTGCAGCAGCCGCAGCAGAATGTTCTCCACGTCCTCGCCGACGTAGCCCGCCTGCGTCAGCGTCGTCGCGTCGGCGATCGCGAACGGCACGTCCAGGATCTTCGCCAGCGTCTGCGCCAGCAGGGTCTTGCCACAGCCCGTCGGCCCGACCAGAAGGATGTTCGACTTCTCCAGCTCCACGTCATCGCTGCACAGGTTCACCATGATCCGCTTGTAGTGGTTGTGGACCGCCACCGAGAGGACCTTCTTCGTCCGCTCCTGGCTGATGACGTACTGATCCAGAATCGCCTTGATCTCCCGCGGCGTCAGGATCGATTTCACCCCTTCGAGGACGTGCTCCTCCGCCCGGCTGATCTGGTCGCGCTTGAGGCGCTCCGAGCACTGGGTGATGCAGTCGTCGCAGATGTAGACCGACGACACATTGTCCTTCTGCGGCAGGCCCTTGAACAGGGTCCGCACTTGGCTCTGGTCACGTCCGCAGAAAGAGCATTTCAGTCGCATGGTCTCACTCGTGACAAAAGGGCAATGGGACGCTCAGCGTCGGGGAGCAAACGGCTGGGCAGCCAAGGCTTACGCCTCCGGTCCCTCCGGAGCAAGCTCTTATTGAGCCCCCTCCGCCAGCCGGGCCAGGGCCACTTCCAGATACTCATCGGCAGCATCCCGCGACTCTTCACTCCCAAGCAGGAGCGTGGCCAGCTCCGTCTCGGGTGCGTGCACCTCCGGGGTCATCGAGTCCAACGCGCGCATCAGATAATACCGGGCTTGCCCCACATCGCCGTCCGCGTAGGCCATCAGCCCCAGCCGGTTCAGCGCGAGGTGGTTCGGCTGGGCTCGCGCCGGGTCCCCCGGGTTCGACTGCCAGTGCGAGACCACCGAGTCATACATCAGCCGGGCCCGCGCCCGGTTGCCGTAGGAGAAGAAGATGTCCGCCAGCTGCAGACACTGTGCGCTGTCCGGACCGAACGCGGCGATCGACTGGTTCACCAGCGCCAGGCACAGCGTGTCGACCGCCTCCCAGTCTCCCCGCGCGGCGCAGAGCATCGCCAAGTTGAATGCCACGCTCTCGCGCGCCGCATTGGTGATGTGCTCGCTCGCCAGGGCCCGCCGGAACCAGAGCTCACTCTCGGCGGCAGCCTCCAGATCGATCTCCCGCGGGATCCCCGCCTCACTCTCCAGACCGATCTTCGCCAGCCACTGCGGCCGCAGCAGCGGGTGAACCATCGGCGGTGCCGCCTGCCAGCGCAGCAGCTCGGCGAGCGTCCAGAGTGTGACGAACCCGGCCGTCGGCTGCTCGGCGCGCTGCCGCAGCGAGGCGATGACCTGGCTGCGGAACTCCGTGTCGGTGTAGAACACGCGCTTCATGAGCGGCTCGAGGGTCAAGCGGAAGATCCGGCGTCCCTCGGGGATCTCCACATAGGCCAGCACATGGCGCCGGAACCCGTCGACGTCCTCCGAGGAACGGCACCACTCGATCATGTCCCACCGCAGATCCTCGCGGTGCGGGTCACGCGTCAGGATCGCCTCGGCCGAGGCCGGCAGATACCCGTTCTCGGTCACCTCGTCGCCATTGGCAAACCGCTCGTACTCGCCGTCCCCGTCGTCGTCGAACGACCAGGTCCGCCCCCCCTGCCGCGGCGAGGTGATCTCTGTCAGGTCGATCCAGCACCGCGCCTCGAAGACGCCGTCCTCGTCCCGGTCGAGAAACCGGGCCATCTGCGGGTGGTCGGCGGTCACCTGCCAGAGGATTTCGTGCGGCCGGTGATCCCGGTCGGCATCGAGGGCAGTGAAGTCCATTAGGCCGTCGCCGTCCGCATCCCAGACCAGTTTCCACGGAGATTCCCGGTAGTCGGCCACCTCCAGCCGCCAGAGGGGCCGCTGGGTCTGGGGGTCGTGGCAGGTCCAGCTCGTGAACTCCTCGGCCTCCGGGTCCCAGGTTGCCGTCAGCTCGATGAATCCATCCCCGTCCCGGTCCCACGCCACCGCGGGCAGTGTCGTCCCCCGCTGGGCCGTCAGCGCCGACGTGGGAATGCGGTCGCGCAGAAAGGCCTCGTCGATCACCGGCACGTCGGGCGCGCGCTCGGGATAGGCCACCCCAGCCGGCAGGGCCGGGGCCATGAGGCACACGAGAGACACACACCGCCGGAGACGGGACATGGGCGTCACTCCCAGACCGGGAGTCTACGCCGCCCCCTGGGCGGTGTCAGCGGGAAAAGTGGGCCGCCCCGTCACAGCCTCACCGGCACGCCGAACCCGCGCAGATACTCCTTGCACTCGCGCACCGTGTATTCGCGGAAGTGGAAGATCGACGCCGCCAGGGCCGCGTCGGCTCCGCCTTCGACCAGCCCCTCCCGGATGTGGTCAAGGGTCCCGGCGCCACCCGACGCGATCACCGGCACACTCACCGCCTCCGCGATGGCCCTCGTCAGCGGGATGTCGTACCCGTCTTTCGTCCCGTCGCGATCCATCGAGGTCAGCAGGATCTCCCCCGCCCCGAGCCGGACGCCCTCCACCGCCCAGGCGACCGCGTCCCGGCCTGTCGCCGTGCGGCCGCCGTGGACGTAGACCTCCCACCCCATCGACGGGTCATCCCGCTCACGCCGCTTGGCGTCGATCGCCAGCACGATGCACTGGCAGCCGAAGGCCCCCGCCCCCTCGCGGATCAGCTCAGGCCGCTCGACCGCCGCCGTGTTCAGGGAGACCTTGTCCGCCCCCGACCGCAGTGTCTGCCGGATGTCTTCCACGGTCCGGATGCCCCCGCCGATCGTCAGCGGCATGAAACACCGCTCCGCCGTCTTGGCGGCGACTTCGAGGATCGTCGCTCGCCGCTCGTGGCTGGCCGTGATGTCGAGAAAGACCAGCTCGTCCGCCCCCATCGCATCGTAGGCCTGAGCGCACTCGACAGGGTCGCCCGCGTCGCGGATGTCGACGAAGTTCACGCCCTTGACGACCCGGCCGCGGTCGACATCGAGGCACGGGATGATGCGCTTGGTCAGCACGGCGAGCCATCGTGCCCCAGCGGAAGGGACGAAGGCAAGGGCGCGAGGGCATGACGCGGCCCAGTTTTCCCTTGCGCGGGCACACCGGCTCCGTTGTTCTGGCACCAGGGGGGCACGCTGCCCAGAGCCAATCGACCCCACCCAGGGGAGCCACTGTCTCATGCGACTCATCGCCGCCTTCGCACTCATCTCCTTCACCGGTCTCGCGCCCGCCGCCGTCGTCGTCGACGGTGCTCTCGGCGGCGGCGAGGGCTATGTGACCGCGATCAACGCTTCGCCTGGCGTCGACACCAACGTCGACAATCACAGCGGTGGCGTCCACGCCAAGGTCGAGCGCATTCTGACCGCCGACGACCCCGGGACGCTCCATGTCTTCATCGAGGGTGATCTCCGCAACACCAACGGCCTCTTCGTGCTCGTCGACTCCGACAACAGCGCCGGCACCGGCTTCTCCGGGGCCCATCCCGACGGCACGACGATCCACTCCGGTGCCCTGGAGTACTTCACCGCCCTCCCCGCCGGTGGTTATGATCTGACGCTCGTGATCCGGGGGGGCAGCAGCGGCACCCCGTCCAACTTCGAGGAGATCCACGCGCTCACCTACAGCGCCGCCGGCACCCTGCTCGAAGAGATCGAGATCAGCAATGGCACAGGGTCACTGACCGCCACCCTCCCGGCGACGGTCCGCGGCATCGCCGCCAGCCTCGAGATCGGCGAGATCACCGGCGATGCTCCCGACAACGGGATCGAACTCGGCATCCCGAAGGCCTGGCTCCTCTACCAGGGCCAGGCCGGCGGCTCGCTCCAGGTCGTGGCGATGAACTCCAACGGCACCTTCGACACGTGGTTCAACTCGACCATTCCCGAGAATGCCCTCCCCAGCGGCACCAGCATCGGCCCGATTTCCAACCCGGCGAACAACGGCGTCATGGCCGGACTCACCGCCCCCGACTTCGCTTGGCAATCCGTGCCGGCCGAGATCGCGGTGTTCGCAGCCGACTAGCCCACGGACGATTCACTCGCAGAGGCGCGGCGCTATCCCTGAGTCACCGCCACGCGCTTGAAGCGGTATCCCGTCCAGACCTCCTGGAAGCCGCCATCGGGGGCTGAGCCATGCCCATTGCCGCCGCCGGGCTTCATTCTCGAGGGGTCGATCATGTCGTGCTGGGCCTTGGCCAGGGCCAGTCGCTGGCGCTGACGGTCGGTGATCTCGCGCTCACGCTGGGCCTCGTAGCCCCGGTACAGATCGACCACGAGCTGCTCGAGAATCTCGGGATTCTCCCGCAGGTGCGGGTCACGCGAGAGCGACCGGATCGTGTCCCGCTGCAGATGCGGGAGACCGGTCAGGTGGTAGAGCATGTTCCAGAAGAGGCGCTCCTTCCACGGCACCTCATCCATCAGCTTCCGCTTCTCCATCATCAGCTTCGAGCCCTCGTACTCGCGCAGGCCGAAGGTCTCGACGCGGAAAGGCGGCTGCATCTGGAGCAGGTACTCGAGCGTCTCGCGCCGCGCCGCCTCGTCCTCGTAGGGGTTGTCCGAGATGATGTCCAGCTGCACCAGGTCGAAGGGGTACTCCGCGAGCAGGCGCGACATCTCGATGGTCTTCTTCGGTGTGTGCCCCCGGTCGAAGATCTCCTTCGTCGTCCTCTCACTCCCGCTCTGGATGCCGATGCCCGTGATCGTCATCCCCGCCTCGAACAGAGCCGCCACCATCTCGGCGTCGGTCGTCTGCGGATGGACGTAGCCCGTGAACGTGAGCCCCGCCGGTGTGAAGCGCTCCTTCCACTTGGCCGCGAACTCCATGATCCAGGGCTTCTGGATGGCGAAGATCTCGTCGTGGAAGATGAAGTGGCGCATCTCGTTCTCGGCGACCCGCCGCTCGACCTCCGCGAGCACATTGTCCACCGACCGGCGCCGGATGCGCTGGAAGCCCTGCGGCCCCTCGTTGAGAACCGAGTGGATGCAGAACGAGCATTTGTAGGGGCAGCCGCGCTCCGTGAAGAGGTAGATGTGGTTGTGCAGCCACCCGGTCTTGTCCATCATCTTCACGCGGTCGACCGTGTCGTCGTCGATGAGCACCTCGTCCTGGCCGTAGACCGGGAAGGGGTAATCGTCGAGCTCGCCGTGCAGCGCCTCCTTCGTCGAGGTGCGCACCACCTCGTCCCCGCAGCGGGTCCACAGGCCTGGGATCTCGACACGCTCCCCCCGGCGGAAGGCCGCCCACTGCTCGAAGAGCTGCACGGCCGGAATCTCGCCCTCGCCCGTGCACACGACGTCGGCGTGCTCGATCGACCCCTCGGGGTCGAGCATGCAGTGGATGCCGCCCCAGATGATGGGGAGCCCTGGCATTCGCTGCCGGACGAGGGCCGAGATGATCTTCGCGACGTCGAAGGTGACCGAGTAGAGCGAGACGCCGATCGCGTCGGGGCGGAAGGCCGTCAGCTCGGCGATGAGCAGGTCCTTCTCCCGCTCGGTGATCGGGGTGGGGTAGGGGACATAGAGGACCTCCCCCGGGTGCTGGAAGGCGACGTACTTGAGCGCGTCCCGCTTGAGCCGCGCGTGGTGCTCAAAGTCGAGCGTGGGGACCGCGACAGCGCGCAGCTCCTTGAAATGGACGAACTTGACGACGTGGCCCGCCGCCTGGAGCGACGCCGCGATGTAGCGCGGCCCGGCAGCGCCGGGGTTGTAGGTCGTGATGAGAGCAATGCGGGCCATGCGGCTTCGAGGCCACCCCTGAGGCCGACGATCATACTCTGAGCCGGATGGGGGGCGTCAAGACTCAACGCCGATGACTCGGGTGGTGAATCGCGCGGGCTCTGCGGTCTCGGCGACTCAGGTTCGCCGGACCCGCGCCGCCACCCGCCCCGCCTCCTCGGCGTCTTCGTAGCTCCGGAACCCCCCCGTCAGGTTGTGGGCATCGAAGCCGCGAAGCCGCAGCAGCCGCGTGGCCGCGTGCGACCGGACACCCGCAGCGCAGTGAACGGCGATGCGCTGGCCGCGCGGCAGCTCGCCCAGACGCTCGCGCAGGGCGTCGAGCGGGATGTTGACCGATCCCGGCACGCGGCCCCCCTCCACTTCGGCCGGCGTCCTCACGTCGAGAATCACATCCGCCTCTTCGATCTCGTCCCACCCCAGCAGCGGGGATTCGCCGCGCAGATGCGCCACGCCCACCATCCCGGCCATGTTGACCGGGTCCTTCGCCGCCCCGTACTGCGGGGCATAGGCGAGCTCGGCCTCCGCGAGGTCGTGGACCGTCGCACCCATCTGCATCGCCATCGCGATGACGTCGATCCGCTTGTCGACGCCGCGCCCTCCCACCGCCTGCGCGCCGAGGACCGTCCCGCGGTTCGGATCGAAGATCAGCTTCAGGTGCATTGCCTGCGCGCCGGGGTAGTACCCGGCGTGGTCCGCCGTGTGCAGATGCGCAGCCTTGCACGGGATGCCGGCCGCGCGCAGCCGCCTCTCGCTTGCGCCGGTCATCGCGACCGTGAGGTCGAAGACCCCGACGACGGACGTGCCCTGCACACCGCGGAACCGCGACGGCTGGCCGAAGATCGCCTCCGCCGCCAGGCGGCCCTGCCGGTTGGCGGGGCCTGCCAGTGCGAGCAGCGCCGGTTCCCCGGTGACGATGTCCCTCACCTCCACGGCATCGCCCGCGGCCCAGATGTGCGGATCACTCGTGCGCATCTGATCGTCCACCCGGATGCCCCCGCGCGGACCGATCTCCAGCCCCGCGCTCTGGGCGAGCTCGATGTCCGGCCGAACACCGGCGCTGAGGAGAACCAGATCGCCCTCGATCGACTGGCCA
The DNA here is from genome assembly GCA_013360565.1 of Candidatus Sumerlaeia bacterium. Lineage (GTDB taxonomy): Bacteria > Sumerlaeota > Sumerlaeia > JABWBI01 > JABWBI01 > JABWBI01. Next base: position 13,488 of record JABWBI010000017.1, read on the forward strand.
CTCCCGGTGACGACGCGGAGGCCGTTGCCCTGCCGCTCGATCGCCGCCAGACCGTCGCCGAGGTGCAGCGCGATCCCCTTCGCCCGCAGATGACCGTGGACCCGCACGAGCATCTCCGGGTCGAGCGGTGGCATGACCTGCGGCAGCTTTTCGACGAGCGCCACGGCGAGGCCTCGACGGGCCAGGTTCTCCACCATCTCGAGCCCGATGAAGCCCCCCCCGACGACGACGGCCCGGCGCGGTCCCCGGGCCAGATGCGCCGCGATCGCGTCCATGTCGGCCACATGGCGCAGGGTGTGGACGCCCGGGAGATCGATCCCCGGCACGGGCAGCCGGATGGGTTTGGCCCCCGGCGCGAGGACAAGCGCGTCGTAGGCCTCCCAGGAGAACCTGCCCGTCCTCACGTCCCGGACCTCGATGCGCTTGGCGCCCCGGTCGATGCGCGTCACCTCCACCCCTGTCCGGACGTCGATGCGGAACCGCTCGCGCAGCATCTTCACATTGCCGCCCGTGATCTTCTGGCGCTCGGCGATGACCCCGCCCAGGTGGTACGGCATCCCGCAGTTCGAGAAGGACGGGTAGTCCGTCCGCTCGAAGACGACAATCTCGGCCTCCTCGCTCAGCCGGCGGGCGCGGGCGGCGCACGAGGCGCCCGCGGCGACTCCTCCGGCGATCAGCAGACGCAGCCCCATCGTGACACCTCCGGCCAGGGGATCGGAGGGCATTCAACCAGCGCCCGGGCCCCCGCGCAATCCCTCAGGCGTCCTCTTCGAGCAGACGCTCGCGGAGCGAGACCACGAGGCGGCGATAGTCGTACCAGGCGACGGGAGGCAGCGCGACGAGCAGCGCCGGCACGGCGATCAGCAGCAGGAGCCAGCCCAGATTGATCAGGGTGCGGGAGATGAAACCGCGCGTCGACAAGGCCGACTTGAACGCGATGACCGCCGCCGTGAGCACGCACAGCGAGGCCCCGGCGTAGGCCGCCACCGCCAGCACCACCACCACCAGCCCCGAGGTGACGGCCACGAGGGGCCCCTGCGACTGCGCCCATGACCAGACGAGCGCCCCGATCAGCGCCGCCTGCGACGGCGTCGACAGCCAAAGGAGCGTCACCGCCGGTCGGCTGGCCAGCAGCAGCTGGCCGTTGACGATCTGCTTGCTCGTCAGCGGCGTGATCAGCAGCTCGTCCCAGATCCGCTGACGCCGCGCCGCGCGCACCTGGTGCCGGATCGTGCTGACCACCCCCACCGACCCCAGGAGAAGAACCATCGCATTGAAGGCGATGAACACCAGCATCGCCACGTCCCAGCCCCCGCGGTACAGCGTGAACGCGACAGTCGCGTGGAGCACGAGCGCCACTGCCACGAGCATTGCGTTCGAGCGGTGAAACGCCCCCCAGCGGCCCTGGCGCTCCCGGAGACGCAGGAGGAAGGGATTGGGCTCACTCATGCGCGGGGCACCACCATCAGATGCTCAGACGCGCGGAATCCCCTTGCCGGTGACAGCCCCGCTGCACCAAAAGGGACCCTTCGGTTGTCGAACTCGGGATTGAAACGTCGTCTCAGGAGCATCCACTCATGCGCTGTCTCTGGTCTCTGGCCCTCGCCGCGCTGGCGATGGGACCCGTCGCGGCCGTCCCCGTCGAGGGCGTCACCGTCATCAACAACCGGGACTACACCCCGGCGGTGATGACGCTGTTCGCCAGCGCCGAGTCGTCCATCGTCATGACCGCCTTTCAGGCGCGGTTCTACGAGGACTACCCCGGATCGGACAGCAACAACCTGTGCGACGCGCTGGTGGCCGCCGCCCAGCGCGGTGTCTCCGTCACCTTCCTCATCGACACCGAGGACAGCGACTGGAACGGCAACAACGCGCAGAACGAGGACTTCGCCCGGCGGCTGGCCGAGGGGGGCTGCGCCGTCTACTACGACAACGCCGACCATGTGAGCCACACCAAACTGATCGTCGTCGATGGCCTGGCCTCTGTCATCTCTTCCGTCAACTGGAGCCACTACGCCCTCACCTCGAACAACGAGTGTGCCGTCATCGTCTGGGGGCCCGCCATCGCCGCCGAGGGACTCGCCTATGTGCGCGAGCAGGCCGCCGACGGGCGCCTCCAGACCCCCGAGCGCCCGATGCCCGATGTGCCGGTCCCCGTCGACCACCTCTCCGAGGCCATCACGGGCTATGCCGAGGCCCGCGGCTTCGAGGTGCTCCCCTGCGAGGACGCGGAGCTCATGGTCAACGCCGCCTACTATCCGATGCTCGAGCCCCTGCTCGACGCCGCCGTCGGCCGCATCGACGTCGTTCAGATGGATGCCACTTTCTACCGCATGCGCCCGGCGCACGCCGACCCCCCCGCCGAGGGGCAGACCTCGATCTCTCAGACCAACGAGCTCCTCACCGACCTCGCTGACGCCGCCGCGCGGGGCGTGGAGGTCCACCTGACACTCGACGGCGGACGCGCCGACGAGGAGACCGGGGAAGTGGACAACCGCAACCTCGACTTCGCGCTCCGCGCGCGCAGTCAGGGGGTGCACGTCTGGTGGGATTCGCCCCAGGCGACGACCCATGCGAAGTTCCTCGTCATCGATGACAATCTGTCGATCGTCGGCTCGACCAACTGGACTCTCTTCGGCGTGGAAGGCCAGAACAATGAGATGTCCGTGCTGATGCGCTCGCCCGAGGTCGCCTCGCGCATGCGCGACTTTGTGCACGCGATCCAGGCCAGCGGCGAGCCGTTCACCCAGCAGTTCTGAGCTGATCCTGCCAATGGCAGCGGGCCTGGCTCTGAGCCGGGTAGCACTGTACCCGCCCCTGTTCCGGAAACTGTGACATTTGGGGGATCCGCGCGTTTTTTCCCAGCCGAAACACGATTTCTCTTGCACCGGATGACCCCGGTGCCGTACACACCCGCCGAAGCGGCAGCGTTCTGGCCGAGCCGGGTCAAGGCTCGGTTCTCTTTCTCCCCGTCATTCTCAGCGCTGTGACAGGACCTCGACGCCTCCGTCTCTTGGGGGGCGGCGCCGGGGCGGCTCTTTAGCAACGTCATCCCCAGACAAACTCAGTGAAAGTGAAGGAGGGACCTTCATGTCTCCGATCCGATACCTCTGTGCCCTGGCTTTCGCCGCCATCCTGGCGGCGCCGGCTCCGGCGGGAGTGGCCCGATTCTTCGTGGTCGATCAGGCCGACGACGTCTTCTACAAGTACACCGAGACGTTCGGCGCCAATGTCACGCAGGCGACTTCGGCTGCGAACGCGGACCAGACCGAGATCCACGTGGACAACACCCACGTCTACGTCTTGGACAACAACGACAAGATCGTCTACCGCTACACCGGCTACTCGAGCAACGCCTCCACCGCCTCCCGCGGCCTGCGCAACGGCGCCGGCGGAGCCCTCGGCACCCTCGACGCCATGGCCATCGACGGCGACGACCTCTTCGTCGCCGACGACACGAACAATCAGTTCCGCCACTACTCCCTGAGCTCGGCCTTCACGGGAGCCGGCACCATCAACTCGGACGCCGTCTACGCCTTCGCCGACGACGGGGCCAACACCCACACCCAGGCTCAGGCCATGGCCGTCGACTCGACCTACATCTACATCGCCGACGACAACGACGACCGCATCTACCGCTATCTGCGCTCGGCCCCCGCCGGTTCGACAGCGTCGAGCCTGCTGCGGACAACCGCCGGCACCGCCCTCGGCACCATCGAGGGCATCGCCGTTCACAGCGGCGTGCTCTACGTGGTGGTCGACTCCGGCGGTGCCCAGGACATCGTCTACACCTACAACAGTGTCGACACCGTCTTCCTGACGCCGGGCACCCAGGACAACGCCAACGCCGCCACCAACTTGACGGGCGCCAACGACGACTCGCGCGGCATCGCCCTCAACCCCATTCCCACGGTTCAGTCGATCGTCCGCGCCGACCCCGACCCGACCAATGCCGCCTCGGTGACCTTCACGGTCACCTTCAGCGAGGCCGTCACCGGCGTCGGCACGGCCGACTTCACGCTCGCCACGGCCGGCGTCACCGGCGCCACGATCTCCGGCATCAGCGCCGACACCGGCGCGACCCGCACCGTGACGGTCAACACCGGCTCGGGCAGCGGCACCATCGGGCTCAACTTCGTCGATGACGACACCGTCGTCGACATCGGCAGCCTGCCCATCGGCGGCACCAACGGCACACCGGCGAACTTCACCGGCGAGGTCTACACGGTCGACAAGGATGGACCCACGGTCAACATCGGCGCGCCCACACCCGCCGCCACGAACTCCGGCCCGATCGACTTCGCCGTCACCTACACCGGCGCGGCGACGGTCGACCTCCAGACCGGCGATGTGACGCTCGACACAACCGGCACCGCCAGCGGCACGGTCAGCGTGATCGACGGCGCGACGGCGACGCCGACCGTGCGGATCACCGGCGTGGCCGGCGACGGCACCATCGGCATCACGCTCGCCGCCGATGTGGCGCAGGACGGCGTCGGAAACGGCGATCCCGGCGCGGGTCCGAGTGCGACCGCCAATGTCGACAACACCGCTCCGGCCACGCTGATCGGTGCTCCCTCCGCCGCGCTGACGACGGGAGGCCCCGTCACCTTCGAGGTCACCTACAGCGGCGCGACGACGGTCGACCTCCAGACCGGCGACGTGACGCTCGACACGACTGGCACCGCCACAGGCACGGTCAGTGTGATCGACGGCGCGACGGCCACACCGATCGTCGAGATCTCCGGCGTGACCGGCGACGGCACCATCGGCATCACGCTGGCCGCCGATGTGGCCCAGGACGCCGCCGGAAATGGCGACCCCGGCGCGGGGCCGAGTGCGACGTTCACCGTTGACAACACCAGTCCCGAGGCCACCGCGATCACACCGGGCACCTCCGGACCGGTCAACAGCGCGGCCACCGTCTCGTTCGAGGTCACGTTCGACGAGGACGTCATCGACTTCGTGCCTGCCGATGTCATCATCAACCACGCCGGGACCGCGGGCGGGAATGCCTCCGTCAGCGGCAGCGGTGACACCTGGACGGTCGAGATCGACGGCGTGACCGGCGACGGCACGTACACGGTCGAGATCCAGACAGGCGTCGGCGTGACCGACCTCGCGGGCAATGGTCTCGGCGCCAGCGCCGTCAGCGGAGCCGTCATCATCGACAACACCTCGCCCCAGGTGGCGACGTTCGATCCGCACGACCTGGCCGTCTCGCCCGCCGTCGCGGACATCGACTTCGCCGAGGCCAACAGCATGGGCGCGGGCGTCACCGACCCGTCGAACTACACGCTCTCCGGCGACGTCGGGACACTCGCGGCCAACCCCGACTCGGTCGTCTTCGTCAGCGGCACCACATACCAGCTGACGTGGAACACCGGTCAGACGCCCTACAACGGCGCCGTGATGATCACCGTCAGCACGGCCGTCGAGGACGCGGCGGCCAACCCCATCCTCGCCGGCAACGGGGACACGGGCTCGGGCAATGCCGTCCCCGTGGAGCTCTCGGTGTTCTCGGCCGACTGATCCTACCTCTCAATGCCCCCAAGACGGGAAGCCCGCGGCCTCACGGCCGCGGGCTTCTCGGTCTTGAGAGGGCAAGTCACCACGCCCCTGGCCACGGGGCGCGGGCGTCAGGCCTTGACCTCCGCTCCCCTGCACAGCGGGAAACCCATCGACTCGCGTTGATCGAGCCATGCGCGCGCCACCAGCCGCGCCATCCCGCGCACGCGTGCGATGTAGCCCGCGCGCTCGGTCACGCTGATGGCGCCCCGCGCCTGGAGCAGATTGAACGTGTGGCTCGCCCTGAGCACGAAGTCATAGGCCGGGAGCACGAGCCCCTTCCCGGTCAGCCGCCGGCACTCGCCTTCGAACTCCCGGAACCACCGCTGACACATCTCGACGTCGGCCTCCTCGAAGTTGTAGGTCGACCACTCGACCTCGCCGCGGTGGTGGACATCGCCGTACGTCACGCCCTCCGCCCAGACGAGGTCATAGACGTTGTCGACCCCCTGGAGATACATCGCCAGCCGCTCGAGACCGTAGGTCAGCTCGCAGGGGATGACACCGAGCTCGATCGATCCGATCAGCTGGAAGTACGTGAACTGCGTCACCTCCAGGCCGTTGAGCCACACCTCCCACCCGAGCCCCGCCGCCCCGAGCGTCGGGCTCTCCCAGTCGTCCTCGACGAAGCGCACGTCGTTCTCCTCGGGCCGAATGCCGGCCGCACGCAGCGAGTCGAGGTAGATGTCCTGAACGTTCTCGGGCGTCGGCTTGAGGATCACCTGATACTGATAGTAGGCCCCGAGGCGATTCGGGTTCTCACCATAGCGGCCATCGGTCGGACGCCGCGACGGCTCCACATAGGCCACGTTCCACGGCTCCGGACCGAGCGAGCGCAGGAAGGTGTGAGGATTGAACGTCCCCGCGCCGACCTCGACATCGGTGGGCTGGACGATCAGGCAGCCGCGCGAGGCCCAGAAGCGCTCGAGGGCGAGGATGAGATCCTGAAAGGTCCTGGGGGCGTCCATGCCGGGAATGCTCTGATTTTACCGCACCGGCTGCAAGAGGGGATTCCGCCCCGAGGCCAACGCTCAGTCCCGCGTCGGCTCGTCTTCATCCCGCGGCAGGCCCTCGGGCAACGGCGGGCGTCCGTCGTCGTCGCGGCGGGGGGATCCGCCCGGCGGGCGGATGTCGGGGCGAAGGGTGACGATCGTCGGCGTCGTGACGTACCGCCGGACAGCCCGCGCGACGGCTTCGGCGGTGACCGCGTCGATCAGCGCGGGCCACTTCGCGTCGAAGTTGTGCCCGAGGCCCGTGAGCTCGCCCCAGCCGAGGTGAAAGGCCTGCCGGCCATTTGTCTGGTGATCGATCAGATGCGCGCCCTTGAGATACGTCTTGGCCCGGTCGAGCTCGTCCTCCGGGATCGGATCGCGCGCGAGGCTCTGGACCTCTTTCACGATGGAGCGCGTCGCATGCGTCGCCTGATCCGGCCGTGTGCCGATGTGGCCGAAGAGGTGACTCGTCGACCGCCGCAGCGGCAGCGAGCAGCCGACGCTGTAGGCCAGGCCCTGCTGGTCACGCAGATGCCGGAAGAGCCGCGAGCTCATTCCCGCGCCCAGGACCGCGGAGGCGACCTTCAGCGCCACGAGGTCCCCGAGGTTCCCCACCGACGGGCCCGGCCAGCCGACCAGGCACAGCGTCTGCTCGACATGGCGCGAGATTGCGGTGCGCCGTGGGCGGTATGTGGAGAGAGGGCGAATCCGCTCGCCTATTCGCTCGACCTCCGGTGCGCTGCGCTTGCCGAAGTGACGGTTGAACAGCTTCACCAGCTCCTTCGGTTCGAAGTGGCCCACGGCGACGACGAGTGCCGTCTGCGGCGTGAAGACCCGGCGGTGCCACTGGCGGCACAGGCCGGTGTTGAGCAGCGGGACGATGTCTGCCGTTCCCTCGACGGGACGCCCATAGGGATGATTGCCGTAGATCGCGCGGCGGAAGTGGCGGTAGGTGAACGAGAACGGGTCGTCGTCGCTGAGCCGGATCTCGGCCAGGATCTGGTCGCGCTCCTTCGCCACCTCCTCCGGCGCGAACGCGGGCTCCCACAGCACCTCGGCGAGAAGTGCCACGGTCTTGTCCAGATCGTCCTTCGTCGCCTGCAGCGAGACCAGGGCGTAGTCCTCGGCCATCACCGACTGCAGCGAGGCGCCGCTCGACTCGAGCGCGAGCGCCAGCTCGGCTGCACTGTGCTTGGCCGTGCCGCGCCGCAGCGAGCGCTGGACCAGGTTGGCGAGCCCCGGGTGCCGGTCCGGCTCGTCGAAGACACTGATGTCGAGGAACACCTGGATCGCGACGATCTCGTTCTGCGTCTGCGGGCGCAGCAGGCACCGGATCCCGTTGGAGAGCTTCACCCGCTCGACGGGGAGATTGAGGACATCCGTCCCGTTGCCGCTCACCGCGCCTCCTCCTCGGCGCCGTTGCCCCACGGCGCCGGGGTGCCCTGCGGGTGAACGGCGACGGCCACGGCCTGCTCCGCGGTGAAGTGCCCCGCGACCGCCTTGCCCACCGAGGCCGCGGTGACCCTCGCGACCAAGTCCTGGTACTCGTCGTCGAACTCCGGACGCCCTGTCATCACGTGGTGATAGCCTGCCGACGACGTGTGGCCCGTCGTCGTCTCGCGGCCGAACGTGTGGTGGCTCGTCAGCAGCCGCTTGGCCCGGGCCAGCTCGGCCGCCGCCGGTTTCTCTGTCGCCAGCGCCGTCACTTCCCGCACGATCGCCTCCCGCGCGGCAACCGCCTTCGCCGGTTCGCACGTCGCCAGCACCATGAAGATGCCCATCGGCCGGTGCGCCGGGTAATGCGTGCCGATCGTCGTCACCAGCCGCTCTTCCTCATGGATCTTCTGGTAGAGCCGCGACGCGCGGCCCTCCCCGAGCAGGTACTGCGCGACGTCCGCCGCGACCATTTCCTTCTCGTCCGTCACCGCGGGTGCGGGCCACGAGATCGAGAGATAGACCTCGCGGACGTCCTTGGCGATGGCGAGCTCGCGCCCGCCGGTCCAGGTCGTCCCCTCGGCCACGGGATCGGACGGGTCATCGCCCTGGGGCCAGGTGAAAAGTCCCCCGATCTCATCCAGAATCGCGTCACCTCCCACCGGCCCGGCGAGCACCAGCGCCATGCGCCCGGGCCGGTAGCGGCCCGCGTGGTAGGCCGCGAGCTGCTCGCGCGTGATGCTCTCGATCGTCTCGCGGCGTCCGATCACTGGCCAGCGGTACGGCCCGCTGCCGAACGCGGCCTCGTAGCTGCGCGTGTAGAGCACATTGCCCGGGTTGTCTTCGCTCCGCCGCCACTCCTCCAGAATCACGCTGCGCTCGCGCTCGACCTCCTCCGGGTCGATCGTCGACCGCAGCACCGCGTCGCTCAGCGCATCCAGCGCGAGGGACCGGTGATCCGGCGGCACGGTCAGATAGTAGTGCGTGAAGTCCTTCGACGTTCCGGCGTTCCAGTGGCCGCCGACCCCCTCGACGAGCCGGTCGAGCTCGCCGGGGCCGCGCGTCGCCGTTCCCTTGAACATCATGTGCTCCAGGAAATGCGAGATCCCCGCCTGCCCAGGCTCCTCGCACGCCGACCCCGTCGCCACCCACACGTCAGCCGTCACCACCGGCCACCCCGGGCGATCGATGCGCAGAACGGTCAACCCGCTCTGGAGTCTGTCACATTGAACGGTCTTCTGGCTCAACGCCCACCACCGCGCACAGAGTTTCTACCCCGGCCGCATCCCACTCGATGCGGCCCTCCTCAGCCGATGCCGAGGCCCACAGGACCAGAGTCTGAACCGATTGGCAATCTCAGAGTGGACTCGCCGCCGTGGACGTCAGCTCCCCCGTCACCGGCTCCTCGGTCACCGGCTCCTCGGTGACCGGGACCTCCGGGGCTGGCACAGCGGCCTCCTCCTCGGGCGTGGCGGCCTCGGGTGCCGCGGCGGCCTCGACGCTCGCCAGCAGCTCGAGCACATCTTGCACGTCGACTTCCGGTGACGCCGGTGCGGGCTCAGCCGCCTCTGGCGTGACCTCGTCCCGCGTGACCGTCGCGTCCCCCTCCGGGCTCGCGGTCTCCGGGCTGCTGAGGCCGGACTCCGCCGGTGTGCTCGGCAGCGGCAGCGAAGCGGGTGTCTCGTCGACGATCGGAGCGGGTCCGCCGCACCGCGAGGAGAGGAACGTCAGCATCAGGCACATGGCGAAGAAGACACCCGCCAGGTAGGCCGTCCACCGGCTCAGCTCCTTCTGTGCCTCTGGCGTGCCCATGCCGTCGGAGGCGGCGGCACCCCCGAGCAGCCCAGCGAGCCCCTCCCCCTTGCCCTTCTGGAGCAGAATGAAGAAGCCCAGGATCAGGGCGATCAGGAAAAAGAACAGAAAGAGGAACAGGAGCGGCCAAAAGGTCAGCTGCATGGGGGTTGCTCGACTCTCCTCGCGCAGTCCGCCAACACCAACAGGTTGACGCAAAGCGCAGGCTTTTCCCAGCTCAGCGGGGGGAAGTCAACACCAATTCGGGCCGCGTCGACGCCTCGGCGGGCCGCCCGTCACTTGTCCGTCAGCGCCTCCACCCCCGGCAGACTGCGCCCCTCGATGAACTCCAGGCTGGCCCCGCCCCCCGTCGAGATGTGCGTGATCTCGCCCGCGAACCCGTACTTGCGGCACGCCGCCGCCGACTCGCCCCCGCCGACGATCGATGTCGCCCCGCTCTCGACGATGAACCGGCCCACCTGCTCGGTTCCCTCCGCGAACCGCTCGAGCTCGAAGACGCCCAGCGGACCGTTCCAGAAGATCGTCTTCGAGGTCATGATGCAGTCCTCCATCAGCGAGATCGTCTCCGGCCCGATGTCGAGCCCCTGCATCTCGCAGTTCGACGGGACCTCGTCCACCGGGTACGTGATCACCTTCGCGTCGTCGCTGAACTCATCCGCGTACACCGTGTCCACGGGCAGCATCAGCTTGTCCCCCGCCTTCGCCATCAGCGCCTTCGCCGCCTCGATCTGGTCGTCCTCGCAGATCGACTTGCCGATGGCGAAGCCCTTGGCCTTGAAGAACGTGTACGCCATCCCCCCGCCGATCAGCAGCCGGTCCACCTTCCCCAGAAGCGCGTCGAGCACCCCGAACTTCGTCGAGATCTTCGACCCGCCGATGATCGCGATGAACGGCCGCTCCGGGTTCGCCAGCGCCTCGCCCAGGAACTTGAGCTCTTTCTCCATCAGAAAGCCCGCGACCGCCGGCTGCACGTGCTTGGCCACCGTGGCCGTCGACGAGTGCGCCCGGTGCGCCGCCCCGAACGCGTCGTTGACGTACACGTCCCCCAGCCGCGCCAGGCTCCGCGCCAGGTCCTCGTCCCCCTTCTCCTCACCCGGGTGGAACCGGATGTTCTCGAGCATCATCACGTCACCGTCTGCCAGCGCCCGGCTGGCCGCTTCCGCCTGGTCCCACCCCTCGGCGAACGGGTCGAACAGCCGCACCGCCTTGCCCAGAATCTCCCCCAGCCGCGCGGCCACCGGCGTCAGCCGCATCTCGTCGCTCACCTTGCCCTTCGGCCGGCCAAAGTGCGCCACCAGGATCAGACGCCCTCCGTTCCCCACGATGTGGTTGATCGTCGGCATCGACTCCTGAATCCGGCTGTCGTCGCTGATCCGGCTGCCCTCGAGCGGCACGTTGAAGTCGACGCGGCAGAGCACACGCTTGCCCCGCACGTCGATGTCGCGGACGGTCATCTTCGCCATGGTCCTCGGGCTCCTCACGGGCAAAATCAGCCCACCCTGATGCCCGACCCGCCCCAGGATTGCAAGGGGAAGTGCCACCGCACCCTCCGAATCCCCGCGCGCCCCCCTCCGCCCCCGGGGCGCGGGGTCGCTGTCACGGCGCCCCGCTCCCCACGAGGAACTCCACCAGCCACTCCAGGTCGCCGGAGTCGATGTCGCCGTCCTGGTCGGCGTCGGCCCGAGCCCGGGGGACGGGGCCGGTGATGGTGGGGTCGAGCGGGCCTCCGATGTCCGGGCCGTCGGCGAAGTGGTTGATGTAGGTCACCACGTCCGCCGCATCGCGAGGCGCTCCTCCGTCCGAAAGGGGATGAACTCGATGTCCTCCCAGCGGCCATTGACCTGGAGATGGTGGCCAGTTGGAATCATCCCGCCCTCGGGGGGGCAGAAGACGGTCGACAGACGAGAGGTGGAGCCGAAGAAGCGATGGTTGAACAGCGCGATGCGGCCATCCGGGGAGATCGTTGCGCGCAGGGCATCCGCGCCTTCGGCGGGGCTTGACGACCACGTGCCGGGGAAGATGCCGCTCCGGAGGATGTCAATTCGGTCGAAGCCCCCAGCGCCGACCACGAAGAGGCCGCTCGGCGCATAGTGAGGGTCCCCAAGTCCGGCGAAATCCTGCAGGTCCAGTATGTCAACTACTTCCACCTCACCGGACGATTCAACAGCCAGGGACCAAGACACCCTGAAGTAGCCTGACGTGACCACAATGACCCGCCCATCCTGGCGCGCAGCCAGTAGCCCGGAGGCGGCTCCCGCAGGGGGGGTGAGTACCTGGCCCGTCCTTGTCACATCGCCGCTCGCGCTGACGTGGAGCACATGGATGCGCATCGGGTTTCCAGTCGAGTTGAGTACCACGGTTCCTGACGGCAGCCACCCTGATGCCATGTTTCCTGTGCTGAATAGCGGGTCGCCAGGCGCGAGCACCAACGGCATTCCTGGCGAGTCGATCTGGAGATCATCGCCGATGCGGAAGGCCTGATAGCGCGCCTCTGTCTCCCCCGAGTACTGGCGAGCAAAGCAGGTGAGCCATCTGCCATCGGGCGACAACGTGCCACGCGCCGCGTCCAATCCAACCACAGGCTCGCTGTAGGAATCGGTGAGGGTCATTGTGTGGTCTGGAAGCACAGACCAAAGTTGGAGCTCGTCCGCAGCATGGAAGTCTGGGAGTTCCACTTCGATGATCGCGTAACGCCCGAACGGGTCAACGTGGACTTCCGGCGTCCCGGTCGGTTGAGTGATCGCCCAGCGAAGCGCGATCTGCCCATCGGCTTCGACCTTCCAGATGGCAATGTCACCTCCCAACGTGTCGCCGCGCACGCTCACCGCGTAGTACGGCTGCGCCGGGCATGGCACCGCCCTGGCGGCCAGAAGGGCCGCCAGGGCCAGGAGACGCGGGCGCCGGCAGAGGGCCACGGCTCACGGGTCGACCTGAACCACCGTGACCTCGCGCGAGCCGGTGCCGGAGGTCGTCACGTAGCACGCGAAGGTGTCGGCGAGATTGACGGCGTTGGTGGCGAGGTGAGGGCCCATCGGCGGAGGACAGGCGTGGACGGCGATTGCCAAGGGGATCTCCTCCCCAATCCGGCTCGCTATCAGGTTAGCCCCGGCGCGGGGCGGTGTCCGGCGGCGGGGAGTGCGCGAGAGGTGGCGCATGACGAGCGACCAAGAGCGGGCGATCGAGCTCTTCCACGCGGCGTACCGGGCGCAGATGTCGGGGCGGCTCGACGAGGCGATCGGGCTCTACCGGCAGTCGATCGAGACGTTTCCGACGGCGGAGGCGCACACGTTTCTCGGGTGGACGTACAGCTTCCAGGGGCGGCTGGAGGAGGCGATCGAGGAGTGCAAGCGGGCGATCGAGGTGGACCCGTCGTTCGGCAATCCGTACAACGACATCGGGGCGTACCTGATCGACCTGGGGCGGCACGACGAGGCGATCCCGTGGCTCGAGCGTGCCCTGCAGGCGCCGCGGTACGAGAGCCACCATTTCCCGCACTTCAACCTCGGGCGGGCGTGGGAGCTCAAGGGCGAGTCGTTCAAGGCGATGCAGTGCTACCGGCGGGCGCTGGAGCTCGATCCGCAGTACAGGATCGCGCGGCAGGCGATCGAGGACCTGCGGACGCGGATGAACTGAGAGGGCGGAGCCGGAATTCTCTTTGCGCCGAGGGGGCCCCGGTGGCACGGTCGGGGGTTCACCGATCGGGGGTGCCACTCATGCAACGCTTCGGACGTCTCCTCGCCTCGCTCTTCGCGCTCGGCGGCACCTGCGCGGCGGCGCAGGGCGTGTCAGAGGAGATCACCATCGCCTCGTGGAACGTTCAGCACTTCGTCGACACGGTCGACAACCCCTACGTCGAGCACGACCAGGACGAGGAGCACGTCAAGAGCGAGGCGCAGCTGGCCGCCATCGCGGAGACACTGCGCGCGCTGGACGCCGATGTGCTGGCTCTGCAGGAGGTCGAGGGCTCGGACTGGGTGCGGGCGTTCCTGGAGGAGCGCGCGCCGGGGCTGGGCTACGCGCACATCGTGAGCGCGCCGGACGACAACTGGCACCAGAACGTGGTGATCGCGAGCCGGCTGCCGCTGGGGCCGATGACGAGCATGACGGCGGCGGCGACGTCCGTGGAGGGCGAGGAGACCTCGTTCATCAACGACCGCCTCCTCGCGGTCGAGGTCTACCCGCCCGGCTGGCCGCCGCTGCTCGTGCAGGCCGTGCATCTCAAGGCGGGGACGGGCCCGCGCAACGAGTCGTGGCGCGAAGGGCAGGCGGCGCATCTGCGCGGGTGGCTCGACGGTCAGCTCCGGCTCCGGCCGGACCTGCTGATCTGCATCCTGGGCGACTTCAACGCCACGCCGGACGAGACGTCGATGCGGCTGTGGACGGAGCCGGCGGAGGGGCCCGTGTATCACAACCTCTTCGCGGCGGCGGGCGACCCGCCGACCTTTCCGGCGTGGGAGCCGGAGCGGGCGATCGACCGCATCCTCGTCAATGACGCGCTCCGGGCACATCACGTGGAGGGAAGCGCGCTGGTCTTCACGGAGATCGGCCCGGCGGAGGGGCGCCGGTGCAGCGATCATCTGCCGGTGGCGGCGAGGTTCGCGCTGAGCCCCTGAAGGCGGCGGCCCCGCAGGGCCGGCCGCTCCGTCGAAGCGCCAACGGTCATCACCGGATCAGAATCCGGGCCTCTTCGACCTTTGCCATGAGGTCCTCGCGGAATTGCCGAGTGATCGAGGCAAGAAGCCCATCGAGCGGGGCGGGGTTGAGGCGGAGGTGATCGCGCATCGACGCCGCGAGGCGGTCGCGGACGGCGGCGCGGTGATCGACGTCGGGTTTCGTGGCGCGCGCCGCGGGGGGCGGCGGCGCGGGGGCCTCGGCCCCCCGGGTCCGCTCCCACTCGCTCCAGCCGCCGACGACCTCGCGGACGCCGCCGGATCCGTCGAAGACGACCAGCCCGGTGACGACCTCGTCCAGGAAGTCGCGGTCGTGGCTGACGACGAGGACGGTCCCGCTCCACGCGAGGAGGGCGTCCTCGAGGACCTCGAGCGTCTCGGCGTCGAGGTCGTTGGTCGGCTCGTCGAGGATCAGCAGGTTCGCGGGCTTGGTGAAGAGGCGCGCGAGCAGGACGCGGTTGCGTTCGCCGCCGGAGAGGATCGAGACGGGCAGCTTGGCGCGGTCGGGCGTGAAGAGAAAGTCCTGGAGGTAGCCGAAGATGTGGCGACGCTGCCCGTTGACGGTGACGTGGTCGCTGCCGGCGCCGATGTTCTCCGCGACGCTCTTGGCCGGATCGAGCTGTTCGTGGAGCTGGTCGAAGTAGGCGATCTGCAGGTTGGTGCCCAGGCGCACGCTGCCGGCGCTGGGCGAAAGTTCGCCGCGCAGCAGCCGTAGGAGCGTCGTCTTGCCCGAGCCGTTGGGCCCCAGCAGCGCGTAGCGGGCGCCCCGCGGGACCTGGAAATCGAGCCCCGCCAAGGCGGGCTTGGCCTTGTAGGCGTGGCGGACGCCCTCGACGTCGATCGCAGCGGAGGTCACGGCGGGGATCTCAGCCCTGGGACTCGTAGAGCAGGAAGCTCACGTCCGAGATGAGCTTGGTCATCTCGGCCTCGTTCTGGGAGTCGTAGTAGCCGCGCAGGTTGCCGTGCTGGTCGACCAGGGCGAAGCGGGAGCTGTGGAGCAACGGCTCCTTGCCGCCGAGGTAGAACCCCTTCTCGGCCAGCCGGCTGATCTCGTCCCACTCGCCGGTCCCGAGCAGCCAGCGCTCCTTCTTGCGGTTCTGGAACTCGCCCCACTTGGTCAGGACCTCGGGCGTGTCCCGGACCGGGTCGGCGCTGAACGAGACGATCAGCACGCCCTCGGGCAGCGCGGTCTGGAGCATCTGGATCTTGAGGGCCATGGCGGGACAGGTCGAGGCGCAATGGGTGAACAGGAAGGACGCGATCCAGACCTTGCCCTTGAGGCGGGCGAGGGAGAACGGCGACCCGTCGGATTCGACCAGCTTGAAGTCGGGGACCTCGTGGATCCGCGGCAGCAAGGTCTGGACCTCGGAGCCGGCCTGGGGCCCGACCCAGGATGCCAGCGGCCCCTCGCCCCGGGTCCCCGCCTTGTAGACCGCGAGGCCGAGCGCACCGAAGCCGAGGACCAGTACGGGCAAGAGCATGCCGGGAAGACGCATGGGGGCCCCATCCGCCGGCCGTCGCCGGCACCGGGATGATACCTCGGGCCGCGGCCGCCAGCTACGGGGCCGGGGAGTGGCCGCCGTGGATCCGGCACGAGAGCCGGTCGAGCGAGGGCTCCTGGGCGTCGAGCACCGTGTAGTCCTTGTACGACCGGCACGAGGAGGTCTTGAGGGGCTCGGCCAGGAGCCCCTCTTCCTGGAGCATCCCGAAGAGCGGCGAGAGGGTGGCGCCCTTCCCGTGGTTGCGTACGAGGGCCGGGAACCCGAGTCCCTTGCGCTGGCACAGGGTCTCGAACGCGGCCCGGATCCGGCGCTGGATCGCCTCGCAGGCCGGGGCGTCCTGGGCCACCGCGCCCTGGGGCACATGGGCCAGCATCAGGACCCAGAAGAGGACCAGCGCGAGACCGCTGGCGCCGAAGACCAGGCGCAGGATCCAGGTCGCCGACGGCTCGGGTTCCGACTCCGGCACCAGGATCGCTTCGCTCACGCTCCGGATCCTAGGGCCCGCCTTCCCGGCCCGGCAAGCCCGACGCGATCTTGAGGCTTTTTTCCGGAGGGTGATCCATGTTACACAGCCAGCGACCGTCCTCCGAGGCTGGTCGGACAGGAAGGCGCGCACGATGGTCCGGTCCCATGCGGTCGACGCGGCGCCCCCGGTCGCGGCCGTGGCCCTCGGGCTCCCCGCCCGTGTGTCGCTCTACCTCGAGATGTCCAAGCCGCGGCTCTCGCTCCTCGCGGTGGCCAGCGCGGTGGTGGGCTATCTGCTCGCCGGTGGCGAGCCGGGCGTGCCGATGCTCGCCCTGGGGGTGGGCTCCTTCCTGATGTCCGCCGGCTCCAGCCTGCTCAACCAGGTCCTCGAGCGCGAGCACGACGCCCGCATGGTCCGGACCCGGGGCCGGGCCCTCCCCTCGGGACGGATCTCCCCGGAAGAAGCGCTCGGGGTGGGGATCCTGACCGGACTCACCGGTGCGGTCCTGCTCGCCCAGCTGGTGCATCCCCTGACCGCCGCCCTCGGGGTCGCGGTGCTCACCGGCTACGTCCTCCTCTACACGCCGCTCAAGCGCCGGACCAGCCTCAACACCTTCGTGGGCGCGGTGGTCGGGGCCTTGCCGGTGGCCATGGGCACCGTGGCCGCCGCGGGGAAGGCCGAGGAGGTGGGCGCGGCCCTGTTCGCGATCCAGTTCCTCTGG
>JABWBI010000212.1 GCA_013360565.1 Candidatus Sumerlaeia bacterium
GGACCGAGTGACGCCGCGGACCGGCGCACTCCACATTTGACAGATTGGGCTGGGACAAGTCGAATGGAGCGCCATGCGATTCCTCGCTGCTCCTCTGCTCTTTGCGCTCGGGGCCTCTGCCGCAGCGCAGACGGACACGCGCCCGACCGATGTCGAAGGACACGGCGACGATCTCCGTCAGGCTCTCGCCGCGGCCGGCGTCGACGGCTGTGACGTCATCGGAGAGACCGGCACGGGCGTGCGGGTCTTCCTCAGCGCGGAGCAGCGCGAAGCCCTGGCGGCGACGGGGCTCGCGTGGGAGGTGGTGCCCGAGGCCCCGGGGCGATTGGCGGTCGACGGTTACTTCACTCTCGCGGAGTACCAAGCGGCCATGACCGGCTGGGTCGCGTCGCACCCCGGCATCGTCAGCCTCACCACGATCGGCACCACCTGGGAGGGGCGTCCGATCCAGCTCCTCAAGATCAGCGACAACGTGGCCCTCGACGAGGACGAACCGGAGGTTCTGCTCATCTCCCTGCAGCACGCCCGCGAGTGGCTCGCCGGGATGACACTCCATGGGATCACCGGCCATCTCGTGACGCAGCACGGCCTCGACGCCGAGGTGACGGACCTCGTCAACGGTCTCGAGATCTTCGTCGTCCTCGTCGCCAACCCCGACGGCTACGTTCACACGCACACGGTCGACCGCTACTGGCGCAAGAATCGCCGCGACAACGGCCTCGGGGTCTTCGGCGTCGACACGAACCGCAACTGGGACTTCGTCTGGAGCGGAGCCGAGGCTCCCTCCTCGAACACCTACGGCGGCCCGGCCCCCTTCAGCGAGCCGGAAAACGCCGCCCTGCGCGACTGGATTCTGAGCCGTGGCGGCGAACTCGTGGGCATGCTGAACTACCACACGTACGGCACGCGTGTCATGCATGGCTGGGCTCACACCTACACACTGCCGCCGAACGCCGACGCGATGGGGCCGCTCGTCCGTTCGATGGCCGACGCCATCGCGGCGGTGAATGGCCAGCGCTTCCGCAACGGCGCGTGGTCCATTGCCCTGCAGTATCTCGGCACAGGAGTCACCGACGACTGGGTCCACGCAGTCCAGGGCGTGCCGACCCTCACGCTGGAACTTCGGCCGGACAGCGAGACGCCGGGCGACTTCGCTCCGACGGGGGCCTCGATCGCGCCGAGCGTGAGCGAGCACATCCCCGGCGCAATCACCTTTCTGGAGTGGGCGCTCAGCCGCGGGGGCGATGTGACGCCCCCCGTCATCAGCGACGTCGCGGTCAACCGCATTTCGAACACCCAGGCGACAATCTCCTGGCGCACCGACGACGAGTCGACCCGCCTCGTCCGGTACGGCCTCACGCCCTCCTATGGCGCCGCAGCCAGTCCGGATCGCCTGCGCGACTGGACCCACTCGGTCGTCCTCACGGGCCTCACGCCGGGCACGGCGTACCATTTTCAGGTCGAGTCGGAGAATCTGGCCGCGCTTGTCTCCGCCTCGGGCGACATGACATTCACCACATCGGCGACCGCGCAGGACATCACGCCGCCGGCGGCCCCGGCCATCCTCCGCCTCAGACGCACCTCGGCCACCACCGCCCAGATCGTCTGGCAGAACCTCGCCGGGGAGACGCTCAGCGGCTATCGCCTCTACGAGAGCCCCGACGGCACGACTTGGAGCCTCCTTCTCGACGAGTCCTCGCTCCCCGCCGGCACGGCGCAGACCGCTCTGACGCTCCCAGCGAACGCCATGCGCATCTACCGGATGACCGCTGTCGACGCCGCCCCTGTGCCCAATGAGAGCGCGCCCTCCGATGCCTATGGCATCCGCCTCGGGCCAATGCCCACGGAGATCCTGATCGTGGACGGCAACGACAGCTGGGCCAGCAAACCCGTTGCGCAGGGCGGAAATCACGACTTCGCCGCGGTTCATGGCCTCGCGGTCTCGGCCTACGGCTCTGCCTTCGACACCTGCGCAAACCAGGAGACCGGCGGCGCGGTCGATCTCACTTCGTACGAGATCGTGATCTGGGTCCTGGGTGAGGAGTCCACCGGCAACGAGACGTTCAGCGCGGCCGAGCAGGCGCTCGTCCAGGCCTTCCTTCAGGGCGGCGGACGGCTGATGGTGTCGGGCTCGAACGTGGCGTGGGACCTGGACCGTCCGAGCGGCCCGACGGTGGCGGACCGTGCGTTCTTCAACACCTACCTGTGCGCCGACTACGCCGGTGACAACGCGACGGGCTACACCGCCGTCGGGCCAGGCGGCCTGAGCATCTTCGGCACCATGAGCGTCCCCTTCGACGATGGGAGCCAGGGGATTTACCGCGTCGACGATCCCGACTACGTCACGCCGCTCAGCGGCGCCACGGCGGCGCTGCGGTCGGGGACGCAGAACCTGGCCATCCAGCGGACCGGCCTCTTCGGCCCGGGCACCGTCGAGGGCCGTCTGGTCTACTTCACGTTCCCTTTCGAGACGATCTTTCCGGCGAGCACCCGCAGCGCCGTCATGGCCGATGTCCTCACCTACTTCGGTGCCACGGTCCCTGCCGAGCTCTCCGGCTTCTCCGCCCTCTGAGCCGCTCAACGACGAGTTGACAGCGCCACCCATCCCTGCGACAAGCGCCGCATGAGACGTTCACTTCTTGTCACTCTGGCGGGACTGGCGCTGGGCTCCGCCCCCGCGCAGGAGACTTTCACGAATCCCCGCTTCACCGCCCCGGAGGGCCGTCCCCTCGAGGGACTGCGCATCTGCGTCGACGCGGGCCATGGAGGTCAATCGTTCGGCGCGACGCGGGGCTACACCGGGGGGACGCGCAGTGCGGTTTCTGAACTGACCGAGAGTGACGTGAACCTCCGCGTGGCCCTCTTCCTCTGGGACCTCTTGACCCAGGCCGGCGCTGAGGCCGTGATGACGCGCACGTACGAGACGCGCCTGAGTCCCGACGTGGCACCGACGGCGACGAGCGAGGAACGGGCCGCCGGGCGAACGGCGGAGCTCTCCATCCGACGCCAAGTCGCCGAGGCCAACGACTGCGACTACATCGTCATGATCCACCACAACGCCGGAGGCGGCGGCTCGGTGAACTTCACCACCGTGTTCCACTTCGACCCCGCCCGCGAGGACGAGCCCGTGACCGAGGGGACGCACACTCCCGAGATCGTCGCCGTCTCCCGCGGGCTCTCCGAGTCGATCTTGACCCACCTCTCGGCCCGGATGGGAACACCGACTCGCCCCGTCCAGCACGGTGACTACCATGTCACACGCCACGCGAACATCCCCGTGACGCTCGTCGAGTGCTCCTTCATGACAAACCCCGAGGAGGCCCGGCGGCTCGATCAGCTCGCCTACAACCGCCTGCAGGCGATCGGAATCTTTGAGGGGATACTCGCCTACCACCAGGCGAATCCCGCCGAGACCGCGCGCATGCGGCAGGAGACGGCCCGGTGAACCGCTCTCTTCTCCTCTCGCTGCTCATGCTCACTGCGGCGCCGGTGCCGGCTGGTCCGGTCTCCGAGGAGGCCTCTCCCGAGCGGCAGCGCCGTGCTGACGTGCCCCAGGAGTTCGACACACGCTGGATCGCGACCCGGCCGCGGACACCCGAGGGTGTCTACCCCAACCTCCCCGCCGACTGGGTGCCCCTGCCCAACGACCGCTACGAGGTTCCCGACGGGCAGCCACTGGCCGGGGTCCGCATCTGCGTCGACGCAGGGCATGGCGGCCAGATCTGGGGCCCCACACGCGGCTACACCGCTGGGACCCGGGGAGTGAACACGGGGCTCACTGAGAGCGAGGCGAATCTGCGAACCGCTCTCTTCCTCTGGGATCTGCTCACCCAGGCCGGAGCCGAGGTCACCATGACCCGGGTCCGCGAGGACCGGCTCACTCCGGCTCCGGCATCGCCCGACTACGACGGCCGCTTTGAAGAGCTGCACATCCGGGACGACATCGCTGAGGCGGCGGGCTGCGACTACTTCCTCGCCATCCATCACAATGCGCCCGGCGGCAACCAGCCGGACCTGAACTACACGGCTGTCTACTACTTCGACACCGCCCACTACGACGCCGAGTACAACGCCGCCCCACGCTATGGGCCGCGTCACCCCGACGAGGAGCTGACCGCCGAGCGCGTCTCGCTCGCGCGCCACATCCAGCGCGCGCTCTCCGAGAGGCTGGGCCTGCCGGTCATCCCCATTGCACCGGGCAGCGAGAACGACATGGGGCACGAAGTGCCTCACGGCGACTACCACGTCATTCGGGAGATCGACATCCCCGCGGTGCTGATCGAGTGCTCGTTCATGACCAATCCCGACGAGGACCTCCGTCTGAATGATCCCGCCCGGGCAAAGGCCGAGGCCATCGGCATCTTCGAGGGGCTGCTGGCCCATTTCCGTGAGAATCCCCCCCGCCCCTGGAGTGAGCGACGCTCCCAGTGAGCCCAGACGGTCGAGACCCGTCCGGATTCTGGTACACCCCAGGGTAACCGATTACCCAAGCTCTGTGGATTCAGGACTCTGCGCTGTGATCGCTCGAAAAGACCGGTCAAGGTGAAGGCCCCGTCTGCCGATTCAGAGAGCGGGTGAATGCGAGTCGCCGAACCCGCGCCTCGCGCTCGCCTTCTCTCCCCCATTGAGGTGAGGCCCGATGCCTGAGATCGTCGTGAAGCTTGGCAACAAGGTGATGGACACCCACGCCCTGTTCCAGGAGCTCATCCGAGTCGGACGCAGCCGCGACAACGAGGTGGTGATCGATCATCTGAGTGTCTCGCGGCGTCACTGCGAGATCCGCTTTGAGCACGGACACTGGCTGGTGGCCGACCTCGAGAGCGCGAATGGGACGTACGTGAACGGCCAGCGCATCACCACCGTGCCGCTCTACCACGCCGACACCATCACCGCCGGGAAGGTCCATCTCCACTTCTTCGACACGCCCGTCGAGCACGAGGACCAGAACATCAACGAGTGCGACGCCGAGCGCACGATGATCGTGACGGCCCCGCCGAAGTCGCGTGCTTGCCTGACGGTCGTCAAAGGCAAACAGCGTGGGCGCGAGCACGTCCTGGAGGCCGAGCGGACACTGGTGGGGCGCGCGGCGGACTGTCAGCTCCAGATCAACGACTGGCGGGTGGCGAAGTATCACGCCGAGGTGACGCGCCGGGGCGACGGCTTCGTGATCGAAGACCTGGGAACCTGGGGCGCCATCCTGGTCAACGGCAAACCCGTCAAGGAGCACGCCCTCCAAGAGGGAGATCTGATTCAGCTCGGAGGCACGCGCCTGGTCTTCCGCCAGGTCTCCTCGACGATGGGAGGCTTGCCTCCCGGTGCGGGCCTGGGGCCCCGGCGGCAGCGAGACAGCCAAGTGAGCGACGCCGGCTATCGCCTCGCCGTCGATGCCGCGGCGAAGATGACCCCGCGGCCCAGCGAGCGGCTCG
>JABWBI010000213.1 GCA_013360565.1 Candidatus Sumerlaeia bacterium
GGCGCGCACCCTGGAATTGGCCTCGGGGCGTACGTTCGACTACGATTGCCTGGTGCTGGCGACGGGCGGGCGTCCCCGACACAGCGCGCTTCTTTCCCGAATGGTTCCAGAAGGCAGAGGATTTGTACTACGCAGCATTGAGGACGCGGACCGGATTCTGGCCGGCGCGGGCGAGAGGGTCCTGATAGCGGGCGGCGGACTCCTCGGCGTCGAACTGGCCGACGCGCCGGACGGCGTACTCGACGTCTCCCTCAGAGACGGTCTCAGGCGGCGGCCAGGCCGAGACCGGAAAACCGGCCGGTCCGAGCGGGCCCGCCGTGCGGCGGGCGAGGCGCCGTGTGACCTCTTCGAGAAACTGATCGGCCACGGCCGCATCGCGCACGCGGAGAATGACGCCGAGCCCCGCCAGGGCCACCTCTCCGCGCGGATCGAGAATGACCGCGCTCTCCCGCCCGAACGCCGGCAGCGCCTGGGCGCGGAGGTCGAGCCCGCTGCGGCCCGTGATGGGGCCGACGAGGGACGCGGCCACGGGGGCACTCAGTACCTCGGCGGCGAAGTCCCAGATCTCTTCGGGCGGGGCGTGGTGCGCGGCCAGCGCGAGGATCGTGCTCTCGGGCGCGAGGTCGAGAAACGTGAACGGGGCCGACGGCCCCAGGAGACCGATGAGGCTCGCCTCGGGACTCGCCATGGCCATGGTCCCCGTGACCGTCATGCCGTCGCCCGCGAACGTCAGGGCGAGGTCGAAACCCGACACCTCGTCGAGGGCCAGCAGCGGCACCCAGGGCACCTGCGTGACCTGACTGAGCGCCAGCGCCTCCAGATCACCGAAGGCCCCCCGGTCGATGCGCAGCCTGAAGAACGGCGCGTCGCCTCCAGGGCCGTCCTCGCGGTCGAGGTCATCCAGGAGGCCGGTCTCCAGCCGCTGGCGCAGCGCCCCGTCGTTGCCGACGATCAGCAGTTCGTCGCGGAGCACCACCTCCTCCGGGAGGACGGTGCCGGCGAGCGCCTGCACGGGCTCGAGGAGCGCCGCGGGTTCGCTCGCCTCCGCGAATCCCGCGGCCCAGGCCATGCGCCCGCTCTGGCCCGGCTCCGCGACGTGCCGGGTCATCACAAGCGCGGCCTGACCTTCCAGCAGCCCCGGCAGCGCCGTGAAGTCGAGATCGGGATAGAGGCGGCGAAGCGCCCCGCTGATCGTCCGGCGCGACGGCTGCAGCAGCGGCTCCTCCCAGAGTCTCCCGAGCAGCGTGTCGCCGAAGCCCTCGCGGAAGGCGTCGAAGTTCAGATGCGCCGTGGCCAGCGGGGGCTCCTGAGCCGCCACGGGTCCCAGAGCCAGCGCGGCGAACGTCAGCGCGAGAGTGCGGCGCAGAGGCATGGCAGCCGCATCGTGGCAGAGGGGCCGTGGCGAGGCAAGGCGCCGGGCGGCCTCACTGCTTCACGCGGAAGACATCGCCGGCCGAGACGGTGCCGTTGGTGGGGTCGTATGCCCGCTGCAGCAGCTCCGCGGAGGGCTGCGCGACGGCGCTGCTGTAGTCGCGCTGGGGATTCACGTTGAAGTCGCCGTCTGGCCCAGGGCTGAGCAGGATCCAGCCCGGACCGTCGGTGTAGTAGCTGAAGGGCCCGCCCGCGCGGTTGAACGGGTCTTCGAATTGGTGCGCGACGTAGGCGATGGGCGTGGTCAGCGAGCTCGGCGCGCGCGTGCCGAAGACCGGCATCGTGGCGAGCAGCGCATTGTGCGGCGCGATGCTGTCCGGGGCATTGCCCATCGTCCAGACGGGGTAGCTGCTGTTGTCGATGTGGTAGGCCTCCAGGGCCGTCGCGAGCGAACGCAGGTCAGCGCGGACGCGAGAGACCCGGGCGCGTCCCCGCGCCTCGAGGAAGTTCGGGACGGCGATGGCCGCCAGAACAGCGGGCATGGCGCCGACCTCGATGGCCGAGTTCGAGTGGCCCTCGAATGCGATCGACTCGGGCGCTGCCGTCACCACACTGGCGGACTGCCCCAGGTGCTGGAGGACGGCGGGGAGGGCGGCGAAGAGAGGCTCCGCCTCGGGCGGGGCGCCCATCGCCATCATCGGGAGCATCTGGGCGAGCATTGCGCCGCTTGACGGGTCAGGTCTCATGTCCGTGAGACGGATCATCGCCCCGCTCTCGGCGAGGCCCGCGCTCATGGCCTGCCAAGCCTCGGACTGGCGCACGTTCGCCCCGCCGTCGCCGGTGGCGATGATGCTGTTCATCAGCGTCTGCGACGACGCCAGCACGAAGTGCCCGCGCACCGTGCCGAAGCAGACGGACTGACCCATGATGGGAACCGTCGAGTAGGTGACGCTCCCCTGCGTCACGGGCGTGATCTGCGGCGGCGCCGTCTGAGCCGGCTGGCCTGGCGTGACAGAGGGGGCCTGGAGCGAGCTCGCGGCCATCAGGGCCGCGGCCGAGGCGAAACGCTCAAGGGTGGCGGGATCGTTGGCCGCGAGGATCAGGGCCATTCCGGCGCCGAGAGGCCCGGGCTCGGCGGTGCTCACGTAGGCGATCTCGCCGCCGATCGCTGGGAGCAGCTGCTCGCGGAGGTCGAGCTGGAGCACATTCTGGACCGCCTGCGCGGGCCCCTGGAGCACCTGGGGGCCGAAGGTCTGGTCGATCCACGCGGCGATCTGCGCGGGGGGCGTGATGTGAAGACCGGCGAAGCTGCGGGTGGTCTGAGGGGCGAGATCGAGGAAGGCGAAGGGCGCATCGGGGCCGAGGAAGGAAGGGACACCAGTGCGCGGGCCATTGAAGTCGAGGCGGCCCTGGGAGCGCATTCCGGGCCCATCGAAAGCGATGGAAGCGGCCAGAGCGTGAGCATTGCCGAAGCCCAGCTGGGCCGCGGGAGAGGGGCGCCCCGCCAGGGCGGACGACTCGGCAATGTCGGCCAGGATGGCGCCGAGGTTCACGCGGAGGGCGAGGAAGGCGTCGCTGGCGGGTTCGAGCGAGAAGGCGGCAGGCCCCTGGGGCAATCGGCCGGCGATCATCTGCCTCAGCGCGGCGTCTTCGCCGAAGACGAGGGTGTTGCCCTGATCCAAGACCGACTCCGGCGGCATGAGGGGCACCATGCCCTGGATCCAGGCGCGCAGCGCCTGCGTGCCGCCGGCCTGGAGGAATCCCACGCTCGCGGTGGGGCTGGCCGCTCCGCCGGGGTCCATCACGGCCACCACGGCCTGCCCCGTGAGGAGCGGGAGCAGCGCGTCGATGTCGAGGCCCTCCGCCGTGCCCTCGATCATCTGGACGATCGACCGCCAGGCGGGCTGCACAGCCGGGTCCGCCAGCATCTGGGCCAGGCGCGACTGCGGGTAGCCCGCGCGCCAGGCGTCGAAGTCCACGTGCGCGACGAACAGAGGTGTTCCCTGGGCAGGCAACCCCGCCGCGGAGAAGATGAAGACAACCGAGAGAGCGATGCGGCGAACCATCACAGCCTCCTTGCGAACTCACTCACTTCCAGGCCGGTCTGTGAAATGAGACGGACCGGCTCAACCCCGGGAGGACACGTCAGCTCTTCCGTGCCTCCTCCACCATCGGCGCGATCTCCGGGTGCGCCTCCAGGAAGGCGGCGGGCAGGTGCGCGAGGTCCGCCGGGCGATCGATGTCGTGGAGCGCGGGGAGCGACTGGACCGAGAGCCCGAGTTCCTTCGCCCGCTCGCGCGTCGCGGCGAGAACTTGATCGGTGCTCCACGGGATGCGCTGGAAGAGTTTCGGCGTCAGGCCGCGCAGCCCCAGGAGGTAGTAGCCGCCGTCGTGCGAGGGGCCGAGGACGACGTCGGACTCGTCGAGCGCCTCGAAGGCCTCGCCGACGAGGTTCTGGGTGACGTCGACGCAGTCGGTGCCGATGACGACGACCTTGCTTGCCCGGGCGTGGAACGCGCCGCCGGTGGCGGCCATCAGGCGCGTGCCGAGGTCGCCGGGGGCCTGGGGGAGAAAGTGGTCGATGGGAAACGGGCGCAGCCACGTCTGCAGCGCCTTGAGACCAGTGCGCGGCGTGAAGCACGCCCAGCGCCGCCAGACGCCCGGGGCGGGCGACACGGTGTTCGTGAAGACCCACTCGGCGAAGGCACGGTAGGCCTCGGCGGCGGCGACCGGACCGAGCCGCTTGGCCAGGCGCGTCTTCACCTCGCCGGGGACGGGGAGGCGGACGAAGACGAGCAGCAGATCGCCGACGGCCTGGTCGGGGAGTGGGGTGCGATTGTGTGGCATCCGCGGGAGTCTCCGTTGCCCCCCACCGCCGCCGGGGGTCCGGCGGAGGAAAGACCTCTCACTCGCCGTTGATATTCCAGTCGTAAGGCAGGAAGTCAATCACCGCGTGGGGGGAGAGGGGGGTGGCGGTGAATCCCTGCAGGGTGTTGACGAGCGATCCGGCGTCCTCCTCGAAATCGGTCCGGTACCACTCGAAGATCGCGCTCAGGCGCAGATGCGCCGGATCGGAGAGGTCGTTGAAGCGCGGATCATTGACGAAGGCCCGGAAGTTGACTTCGAGCGACTCCATGAGCGTGGCCGCCGTGAAAGCGCGCTGGCCCAGAGGCGGGCAGCCGCGCGCGCCGCAGAACAGGCCGAAGTGGATCCACGGCTCGTGGTAGACGGGCCGGAGCAGCGTGTGCTCGATCTCGTTGAGCGTGACCTCGCGGCCCAGGAGGGGAAAGCGGACCTCGTTCCAGGGATCTCCGCTCGGCACAGTGTCACGGATCGACGCGACCGGCCAGTGGTCGACGATCAGATGGAGGGTGCACGCGTTGTAGGCGTTGAGAAGGAAAGCCATCTGCTCTGCGCGGGTCCACGCGTGAAACTCCGCGCTGGAGACGGCGGCGACCTCGCCCAGATAGGCGTCGAGCTCAGCGCGGTCCGCCGCGAGGCCGGTGTAGTCGACGAGGCCTTCCTCACTCACCCGCGTCTGGAGGAGGGTGTCCAGGCGCGAGTGTGCTTGGTCGAAAGCTGCGGCCGCGCAGAGGCCGGCCGGGGACAGGCACAGGCACAGAGCGAGGACGGGGAGGCTCCGGGGGGAGCGGCCCGGGCGGATCATTCGGCGGGCGTTTCCCCGTCGTCGCGAAATCGGAGTCCTCGCAGCGTGTAGCGCGGGACCTCGACGCGGACGGTGACGAGGTTCACATAGCCCATCGCGCGCAGCAGCGCGAGCGCGAAGCCGACGAGGACCACGGAGGCGACCACGGCGATGATCGTCAGCGGAATCATCGCGAGAAAGACTGCGAGGGCCCCGGCGGCGCTCAGCAGCGGAGGGAAGTCGGCGTAGCGCGAACCACGCGTGGAGATCGCGTTCCACAGCCCCGTCGCCAGCTGGTCGATGCGCCGGTCATCCGCCGCGCTGCGGCGCCGCTCCGCCGTGGGCGAGACGGGTGCCGCGGTCATCGGCGGTGCCGTGACTGCAGGAGGTTCCACGGCGGGTGCGGGC
>JABWBI010000214.1 GCA_013360565.1 Candidatus Sumerlaeia bacterium
CATCGACTACGCCGCCCCGCGCGGGACGGACGTCTTCGCGGCCGCCGCCGGGCGGGTGATCCGCGCCGGCCGCTCGGGCAGTGGCTACGGCAACTGGGTGGTCATCGAGCACGC
The DNA here is from genome assembly GCA_013360565.1 of Candidatus Sumerlaeia bacterium. Taxonomy (GTDB): domain Bacteria; phylum Sumerlaeota; class Sumerlaeia; order JABWBI01; family JABWBI01; genus JABWBI01. The sequence continues at coordinate 115 of JABWBI010000214.1, forward strand.
TGACGGGCTGCAGACGATCTACGCGCATCTGTCGTCGGTCGACGTCGACGCGGGTGACCGCGTGCGCACCGGCGACAAGATCGGCGAGGTCGGCTCGACGGGGCGCTCGACGGGCCCCCACCTGCACTTCGAGGTGCGGCAGGACAACCGGGCTGTCGACCCGCAGCCCCTGCTGGACGGGACGGCGGGCGGGGCGGACAACCGGGCCTGAGAGGCCATCCGCGCGGTTGTCAATCATCATCATCTGACGATCTGAACACCTGTCGAAATCTCGGCGGGTGTTTTCTTTTCCGCTCGCCGCAGAGCCCTTGACATCGTGGCGCGGGGGCTTCGCAATCCCGGGGAACTCTGCGCGTGAGGAGGACTCGACGCGATGCGGCGCGCGATCATGATACTGGCTGGGCTCCTGGCCTGGGGCTGCGACGGAGAGACGCCGGACCCCGGCGCCGTGCATCCGCCTTCGACATCGGCGCCGCAGGGCGCGGTGCGCGTCGACGGGTCGAGCACCGTCTTCCCCATCAGCGAGGCGGTGGCCGAGGAGTTCCTGGCGGTGGACCCGAGCATCCGGGTGACGGTGGGCCTCTCCGGCACCGGCGGCGGCTTTCAGAAGTTCATCGCGGGGGAGATCGACATCAACGACGCGTCGCGGCCGATCACGGCACAGGAGGCGTCGGATGCCGCCATGGCGGGCATCGGATTCGTCGAGTTGCCGATCGCGTACGACGGCCTGTCACTCGTCGTCCACCCCGAGAACACGTGGGTCGACCACCTGTCCGTGGCCGAGCTGCGGCGCATCTGGGAACCCGGCAGCCGCATCACGCGCTGGAATCAGGTCCGCCCCTCGTGGCCGGACCAGGAGCTCCGGCTGTACGGTGCGGGGCACGACTCGGGGACGTTCGACTACTTCACGCTGGCGATCAACGGCGAGGAGGGGGCCTGCCGGGCGGACTACACGGCGAGCGAGGACGACAACACGCTGGTGCAGGGGGTGGCGGGGGATCCGAACGCGCTGGGCTTCTTCGGCTATGCGTACTACGAGCGCAACACGGACAAGGTGCGGGTCGTGCCGATCGACGGCGGAGCGGGGCCGGTGACACCGAGTCCCGAGACGATCAGCGATGGGACCTATCAGCCGCTGTCGCGCCCCGTGTTCATCTACGTCAGCACCGCCTCGGCCGCGCGGCCGGAGGTGCGGGCGTTCGTCGACTTCTACCTCGAGAACGCGGCCTTCCTGAGCCGGGACGTCGGATACATCCCCCTGCCCGAGGACGCCTACGAACTCGCGCGCCAGCGGTTCGCCGCAGGCGTCACGGGGTCCGTCTTCGCCGGGCGGGACACGGTGGGTGTGACGATCGAGGACCTGCTCGCCGCCGAGCAGTGAGCCGATGGCCGCGGCGGATGCCCAGCCCCTGAGCGCAGCCGCGGCCTCGCGGCCCGGGGAGACTGTCATCTCGGCGGTGCTGCTCGCAGCGGCGGCCGTCTCGGTCGTCACGACGTTCGCCATCATCGGCGTTCTCATCCGCGAGTCGCTGCCGTTCTTCGACTCGGTGAGCGTAAGCGGCTATCTCTTCGGCACACGGTGGGCGCCGCTGCTGGAGCCCCGCTCCTTCGGCGTGCTGCCGCTGGTCGCAGGGACGATGCACATCGTCGTGGGGTCGGCGCTGATCGGCCTGCCGATGGGCCTGGGGACGGCGATCTACCTCGCCGAGTACGCGAGCCCGCGGGCCCGGGCGCTCCTCAAGCCGATCCTCGAGATTCTGGCGGGCATCCCGACGGTCGTCTTCGGTTTCTTCGCACTGACGTTCATCACCCCTCACCTGCAGCGGCTCATCCCGAACCTGCAGGTGTTCAACGCGCTCAGCGCGGCGATCGTCGTCGGGGTCATGATCCTGCCGATGGTGGCCTCGCTGTGCGAGGACGCCCTGCGGGCCGTGCCGCGCTCGCTGCGCGAGGGGGCCCACGCGCTGGGGGCGACGAAATTCGAGGTGACGGGGCAGGTCGTGGTGCCGGCGGCGCTGTCGGGAATTCTGGCGTCGTTCATCCTGGCGGTGTCGCGGGCGATCGGCGAGACGATGGCGGTGACGCTGGCGGCGGGGTCGACACCGCGGCTGACGCTCAACCCGCTGGAGTCGATGCAGACAATGACGGCGTACATCGTGCAGGTGAGCCTGGGCGACACGCCGCGGGGGACGATCGCCTACCAGAGCCTCTTCGCGGTGGGGCTGCTGCTCTTCGCGATCACGCTGGCCCTCAACGTCGTCTCGAACCGTGTGCTCCACCGCTTCCGGGAGCAGGTCGAGTGAGCTTCGCCGCCCGCCGCCGCCGCGACCGTGCGTTCCGCGTCTTCTGTCGCGTGTGCGCGTGGTCGAGCTTCGCCGTGCTGGCCGTGCTGCTGGGGGACCTGCTGTGGCGCGGCGCGGCGCACGTGAGCTGGGACTTTCTGACGAGCTTCCCCTCGCGGATGCCCGAGCGCGCGGGGATCAAGGCCGCGCTGGCGGGGAGCCTGTGGCTGATGGTGCTGACGATGCTCGTCGCCACACCGGTGGGCTTCGCCTCGGCGATCTACCTGGAGGAGTACAGCCGACGCGGCCGGCTGAGCACATTCATCGAGATCAACATCGCGAACCTCGCCGGCGTGCCGTCGATCATCTACGGCATCCTGGGACTGGCGCTGTTCGTCCGCGGGATGGCGCTCGGCCGCAGCCTGATCGCCGGCGCCCTGACGATGGCCCTGCTCATCCTGCCGGTCATCATCATCGCGGCGCGCGAGGCGATCCGCGCCGTTCCGCCGTCACACCGGGAGGCGTCGTACGCGCTGGGCGCGACGCGGTGGCAGACGACCTCGCGCGTCGTGCTGCCGGCGGCGCTGCCGGGGATTCTGACGGGCTACATCCTGGCGACGTCGCGCGCGATCGGCGAGACGGCGCCGCTGATCCTGATCGGGGCGCTGAGCTACGTGGCCTTTGTCCCGCGGGGGCCGATGGACTCGTTCACGGCGCTGCCGATCCAGGTGTTCAACTGGGCCTCGCGCCCGCAGACGGCGTTCCAGACCAATGCGGCGGCGGGAATCCTGGTGCTGCTGGCCGTCCTGTTCGTCCTCAACAGCGTTGCGATCTGGATGCGCCAGCGCTGGCGCCGTGAGGTCTGACCGCCATGCCGGGCTTTGCCTTCGACCCCGGGATGATGCGCGAGCGCGTGCAGGGCACGGCGCCGCCGGACCATGTGCGGGCGGAGGCGTTCAGCGTCCTCTACGGAACCCACGAGGCGGTGAAGGGTGTCTCGCTGGGCATTCCGCAGGGGCTGGTGACGGCGATCATCGGCCCGAGCGGCTGCGGCAAGAGCACATTCCTGCGCGCGATCAACCGGATGAACGACCTGATCCCGGTCTGCTCGATGCGGGGGCGGCTGCTCTTCGACGGAGAAGACATCACCGGTCCGCGCGTGGACGTCGTCACGCTGCGCCGCCGCGTGGGCATGGTCTTCCAGAAACCCAACCCGTTCCCCAAGTCGATCTTCGACAACGTGGCGTACGGCCCGCGCCTCCACGGCGGGCTGAGCCGGGCGGAGATCACGGAGGTCGTCGAGCGGTCGCTGCGGCGCGCGGCGCTGTGGGACGAGGTGAAGGACCGCCTGCGCGACAACGCGCTGGGCCTCTCGGGCGGCCAGCAGCAGCGCCTGTGCATCGCGCGGGCCCTGGCGGTCGACCCGGAGATCGTGCTCATGGATGAGCCGACGAGCGCGCTGGACCCCCGGTCGACCACGCGCATCGAGGACCTGATCGCCGAGCTCCGGGGCGACTACACGATCATCATCGTCACCCACAACATGCAGCAGGCGGCGCGCGTCTCGGACTTGACGGCGTTCCTGTACGAGGGTGAGCTGATCGAATTCGGCGAGACGCGCCAGGTGTTCACCAAGCCGGCGAAGGCGCAGACCGAGGACTACATCACGGGACGCTTCGGCTAGGCCCCGACGGGAGAGCCCATGACCGCGATCCTGCAACGTGAACTCAACCGCCTCCGCGAGATGGTCCTCGCCCTGGGAGACCGCGTGGTCGAGGCCGTGCGGCAGGCCGTGCGGGCCGTCGAGACGCGCGACGCCGCGCTGGCGCAGCGGGTGATCGACGGCGACCACGAGATCGACCAGATGGAGGTCGATGTCGAGGAGGAGTGTCTGAAGATCCTGGCCCTGCACCAGCCGGTGGCCATCGACCTGCGGTTCATCGTCTCGGTGCTCAAGATCAACAGCGACCTCGAACGCATCGGCGACAAGGCGTCGGGCATCGCCAAGAAGGCCGCGCGCCTGGCCGCCGAGGAGCCAGTGCAGGCGACGGTCGACTTCCAGGGCATGGCCGAGCAGGTGCTCGACATGCTGCGGCGGTCGCTCGGGGCCCTCGTGAACATGGACCGTGCGCTGGCCGTCGAGGTCTGCCAGGGCGACACGGCGATCAACGAGCTCGACGACGCGAACGCCGCGCGCCTGCGCGACCTCGTGGCGAGGGGGCAGGGCAACCCGCGCGCACTGGGCCTGATGATCGAGCTGTCGTCCGCCCTCGAGCGCGTGGCCGACCACGCGACAAACATCGCCGAGGACGTGATCTACATGGTCGATGGGACGATCGTCCGCCATCACCCGGAGATGACCGGTGCGCCTCACCCGCGGCGGCGGCGAACGGATCAGGCGTGAGCGCCCCGGTCCTTCACGGCATCACCGGCGATCTCCTGCGCGACCTGGCGCCGCTGCGCTTCGGCGCGCCGGTGGCGCACGTCTACAACCCGCTGGTCTACGCGCGGGCGCCGTGGGACCTGTACGTCTCGAGGTATGGCCAGGCGCCGCGCGAGGTCGTCTTCGTCGGCATGAACCCCGGTCCCTTCGGCATGGCGCAGATCGGCGTGCCCTTCGGCGAGATCGGCCTGGTGCGTGACTGGCTCGGAATCGAGGCGCCCGTCGGCAAGCCCCCGAGAGAGCACCCGAAGCGTCCGGTGCTGGGCTTCGCGTGCCCGCGCAGCGAGGTCAGCGGCGCGCGCCTGTGGGGGTGGGCGAAGCAGCGCTTCGGCACGCCCGGGCGGTTTTTCGCGCGCTTCTTCGTCGCCAACCACTGCCCGCTGGTTTTCATGGGCGAGAGCGGGGTCAACATCACGCCCGACAAGCTGCGGGCGCGCGAGCGCGAGCCCCTCTTCGCGGCGTGCGACCGGGCGCTGCGGCGCACGGTGGAGCACTTCGGGCCGAAGGTGGTCGTCGGCATCGGGCAGTTCGCCG
>JABWBI010000215.1 GCA_013360565.1 Candidatus Sumerlaeia bacterium
CGCCGGCGGCGGGCATCGGCCTTCCCGGCACAGGCACCACCGGCCAGCCAGCGACGCGGGCCACTGTCGGCTTCGATGCCGGCACGGGTCCGCACACGGCCGGGGCGAGTCTGGTCACCGTCACGCTCACCCGGAGCGACGCGGCGATCACCGGGCTCGGCAACGGCCTCCTCACCGACGTCGCGGATGTGCGGTGGGAGATCACCACGGACCGCACCGGGTGGTCCCAGGCCGAGGTCACGCTGATCTACACCGCCGCGGAGACGGCCCTCTCCGGCACGGCGCTCGAACTGTATCAGGCCCCCGCGCCCGGCGGCCCCTGGACGCTGGTTGCCACGCAGTCACACGACCCCGCCCGGCGGCGGATCACGGCCACCGTGAGCTCGCTCGGGCATTTCGCCCTCTTGGGAGAGGGGCCGACGGCGGCAGAGAACTGGCCGTCGCTGCGCTGAGGATGAGGTGTCTCACCCCGCCAGCGCGCGCTGGACGGCGTGGAGGAGGCCGTCCCGGGTGAAGGGCTTCTGCACGAAGTGGGTGGCCTCGTCGAGGATGCCGTGGTGGGCGATGACGGTGCCGGAGTAGCCGGACATGTAGAGCACGCGCAGGCCGGGGCGGCGGGCGGTGAGCGCCTCGAAGAGGTCGCGTCCGCTCTGACCCGGCAGGATGACGTCGGTGAGGAGCAGGTCGATGCGCCCCTGCTCCTGCGCCAGGCGAAGCGCTTCGCCGGCGTCGCCGGCGAGCAAGAGCACGTAGCCCTGGTGCTCGAGCATGCGGCGGGTGATCTCGCGGACCTGATCGTTGTCCTCGACGACGAGGATGACCTCGCCCTGAGCGGGCAGGGGGGCGCCGGCCGGGAGGGGGGCGGCACTGGCACCGGCCTCACCCGCGGCGCGGGGCAGGTAGATCTTGAACGTCGTGCCCCGCCCGGCCTCGCTGTAGACCCAGATGTGGCCGCCGTGCTGCTTGACGATGCCGTAGACGGTGGCGAGGCCGAGACCGGTGCCCCCGGAGCCCTTGGTGGTGAAGAAAGGCTCGAAGATGTGCCGCCGGGTCTCCTCGTCCATGCCGCAGCCGGTGTCGCCGACGGCGAGCAGCACATGATCGCCCGGGGACTCACTGACATGCGTCGCGGCGTGCGCCTCGTCGAGCACGACGTTCGCCGTCTCGATGGAGAGCGTTCCCCCGCGGGGCATCGCGTCGCGGGCATTGACGGCGAGGTTGAGGAGGACCTGATCCATCTGCGAGGGGTCGGCGGCGACGGGCCACAGACCGGGCTCGCCGCGGAGGACAACACGGATGTCCTCGCCGATGATGCGCCGCAGCATCGGCTCGATGCCGCGGACGACATCGCCGAGATCGGTGTGGCGGATGGAGAGGACCTGCTTGCGGCCGAAGGCGAGGAGGCGGCTGGTCAGCTCCTTGGCCCGGGAGGCGGCGGCGAGGATCTGATCCACCGCCTCACGCTCATCTCCCTCGGACGGAGGCAACTCGGCCCGGAGCATGTCCCCGTAGCCCAGGATCACCTGGAGCATGTTGTTGAAGTCGTGGGCCACGCCGCCGGCGAGGCGCCCGATCGACTCCATCTTCTGGGCCTGCGTGAGCTGCTGCTGGAGTTCGAGGTTTGCGGCCTCGGCCTCTTTGGCCTTTGTCAGGTCGAGGATGAAGGCGACGGAGTGCTGGCGCTTCGGGCCATGGAGGATGTAGCCCACAAGAACCCAGATGCGTGAGCCGTCCTTGCGGAGGTACTGCTTCTCGTAGGGGGTGCAGGCGCCGCGCTCCTGGGCCTCACGCACGTGCTCCCAGTCGATGGGGAGAAACTCCGCCGGGGTCAGATCCGTCCACCGGAGCCGGCCACTTTCGAGATCCTCGCGCGTGTAGCCGACGATGCGCAGGAACTCGTCGTTGGCCTGCTCGATCCCCCCGTGGATATCCCCCAAGAGGGTGCCCACGACGTCGGACTCGAAGAAGGCCCGCAGCCGCTCCTCGCTGACGCGGAGCTCCTCGGCGGCCCGGCGGTGATCGGTCACGTCCTCGGCGATGCTCGCCGCTCCGGTGACCGATCCCCCGGGCGAGCGGAGCAGAATGTTGTTCCAGCGCACCTGGCGGAGCTCGCCTGTCCTCGTGACGATGGGATTCTCGTGGTGAGCCGGCAGCGTGCCGAGGCACATCGCGTCGTCGAAGGTCCGGCGGAGCTCGGTGCGCTGACCTGCGGGGATGAAGGTCTCGAACCAGTCGCGGCCGATCACCTCGTCGCGCGTCCAGCCGGTGAGCCGGAGCAGGTGGTCGTTGCAGAAGGTCACGCGACCCTCGCGGTCGAGCTCCAAGGCGATCAGATCGACGTTCTCCAGCGTCTCGCGGAACCGGCGCTCGGACTCGATCAGACGCTGCTCGACCGCCCGCTCGCTCCTCATCGCCTCGGTCTCCCAGCGTTTCCACGCGAGCAGTACCAGCGCCCCGACGAGAAGAATCAGGGCAATGATCAGTCCACCGAGTAGCCACAGGCGGGCTCTGAGACTCGCCAGGACTTCGGCCTGGTCGACCTTCGCCACGAGAAGCCAGGGAAAGCCGGGCACGCCCTGGATGGCCGCGAGGACCGGAACTCCCCGGTAGTCGCGCCCTTCGACGAGGCCTGTGTGCCCGCGGGCCGCCATGGCGGCGGGCAAGTCCTCGGCCCCAATGGAGGCGCGCAGCGTCAGCGCGGCGCCGGGGCGAAACCGCAGATCATTGAGAAAGACGACGTCTTCCCCCTCCTGCCGCACGATGAGCGTCTCGGCCGTCTCACTGGACCCAGGCCAGGCCTCGATGAGCGGGTAGATGTGAGTCTCGGGCTCCAGAACCAGGAGCAGCATCCCCACGAGGGGGGGAGGGACCGAGTGCGACGGCGACGCCAGGAGCGGCACCGCAATGCCCATGTGAATGGACGAACCGTCGCTGCGATGGATGCGCGTGAAGACCGGCTCCCGGCGCTCTCTCGCCTCGGACAGCGCAGCGAGCCCCTCGGCGTCGGGTTGGCCGTCCACTGCACCGGTGGTCAGACGCACCGCCCCCGCAAGATCGAGCAGCACGGCCCCGGAGTAGCCGTAGCTCTCCATGCGGCTGCGCATCCAGGCGAGAATTCCCTCCTCGGCGCTCGCGTCGGCGCGCCCTGCGAGATACGGCGCCACGGCCAGGGAATTGAGAGGGCTCTGGGCAAGGACTCGCGCGTTGCCCAGGCGCTCCTGTCGCCAGCGGGAGAGCTCTTGGACCTTGAGATTGGAGACGGCCCAGAGCTGCTCGCGCGCCGCCTCGAGGTCCTGCTCGCGATCGTGAACGTACATGAGCCAGCCGACCCAGGCGATGCCGGCGGTCAGCAGGGCGAAGGCCGCCACCAGCAGAAGGGGAACGCGGCGCGGACGAGGACGCTCCATTGTCCCGGTCTCCTGCGACAGTGTCTCAAGAGGAGCGCTTGTGCCTGACCATCCCCTCATCGGCCCCGGAAGGGATACTCAGGACTGTGGCAGAGCCTGGCAATGGCCAGGGAGGACTGGATCTGAACATTGTGGGGCAAAACCGTCAATGCCGGTCCGGACACGGGGAACGGGCGAACCCCGGCCGGCACGGAAGACCCGCGCAGACCTGCGAGGGAGGGCTCAGGGCCGCGGATCGGGCCAGCGTCTCGCCTCGACCGTGTCCGCGACGACGGACGACTCGGCGCTCACGTCATTGGTGAGCGTCACGCGGCCGCCGCCGGCGCCGAAGCGGAAGTCGCCGAGGCGAACCCAGCGGGCACCCCGCACGCGCTGGTTGATCTCGATGGGCCCGGTCCGTCCCTCGGCGCTCTCGACGAAGAACGGCGCGTCCGTGGCGTGGCTCTCGCCCCGGGGGAACCAGACGCAGACCTCGTAGACGCCGTCCTCGGGGACGGCGAGGTCCCATGTGGCCGTCGCCTCGCCGCGGCCTCCACGCGCGGTGCGCGGGAGCGGGCCAAAGCGGTCGGGCGCATCGGGACCGGGTGTCCATTCACCATGGGTCGCAAATCCCGGGTTGCCGGGCGAGACGCGCGCGCGGGGCGGGAAGTTCGCGTCGAGCCCGAGACGCTCGATGAGCAGGGAGGTGAAGGTGCCGAGACGGCCGTTCTTGCCCAGGCCGTTGGTGTAGACCGCGATGACCATCTCGCCGCCATCGGGGAAGAGGAGCCAGGCGATGTCCTCCACCGTGTCGTAGGCGGCGCCGGGCTTGTTCTCGTTGATCGTGCCGGGGGGCAAGCCGTTGGCCAGGAATGCGCCGCTGTCCCACCGCGGGCGGCGCAGCAGGCTTCGCATATAGGGCTGCGCCCAGGCCTCGAGGCCGCCGTGGCGGATGGCGAGCATCAGCGCGGCGCTGAGATCGGGGCACATCATGTTTCGCCCGAAGTTGACGCGGGCGAGCTCCTCGGCGCCCTGGGGGCTCTCGCCGCTGTTGGAGGGGTAGGTCTTGTTGAAGATCGTCTGCGCGCCCCGGAGGCCGTGCTGAGCGAGGAACCGCTCGGTGTAGCGCCGCGCGTGGAGCCAGCGGCGGAACTCGCGCGAGTCGATCTCGGCGGAGGCGAGATTGGGGGCGCCGGTGATCGCGTCGACGACGCTGCCGGTGCTCTCGTTGCTCGAGACGACGATCATCGGCCGGACGTGCTCATCGAGCCAGTCCGCGGGGAGGCCGTGCTCGCGTGCGAAGTGCATCGCGGCGACCAGGTAGGGCAGCTTCACACAGCTCGCGGGGTAGGCCAGCGCGTCGCCGCCGAACGATCCGCGGCGCCACACGCGGCCCCCCGAGGCGGGGTCGGGCAAGAGGACGCAGACATCGAAGCGGTCGTAGTCGACCATCGCGAGGAAGCGCTCGCGCGTCTCGGCGACGGCCTGCGTCAGGGCGGGGTCATCGACGATGGTGTAGGGCGGCGCGGCGGGCCGCGGATTGCGCGCGCAGGCGGCGGCCAGGGCGAGGGACAGGAGCGCGAGACGCTGCAGGGCCATGGGGGGACTCCTTCGGCGCAGTCCCCTCAGCCAATCAGCCGGCGCGGAGATCGGCAAGGGCGCCGTGGGTCACTCCAGGCGCAGCGTGTAGTTGCCCTGCACGTTCGGATGAAACGAGCTCACGCGGATGCGATGCGTCCCCGCGCCGGAGAGCGTGCGCTGGATGAAAGAGTTGAGGTTGCCCTGCGCCATGTCGTCGTTCTCGGTCACGGTGCCGCTGCTCTCGATGAGGATCAGGAAGGTGTCGAAGGCCGGCGAGGTGAGCGTGATGCGGACGAGCTGGTTGTTGAAGCCGTTGAAGGTGTACTCGTCGAAGTGCGCGCCGTTCTGCCGCGTCGGGTCGCCGGGCCCGAGCGAGCCGTTGACCGTCTGGCCGATGTTGAT
>JABWBI010000216.1 GCA_013360565.1 Candidatus Sumerlaeia bacterium
GCTGCGGGGCGAGCCGCGCCATCGCCTCGGCGGCCGCTGCGAGTGCTGCGCCGCCTGCTGCGAGGCTCCCGGCATTCAGGTCGGCCGCGTCGTCTGGTATTGGCCGGCAGCCCGCGGGCTCTTCCTCTGGTGGCACCGCGCCGTCAACGGCTTCGTCCTCACCGGACGCGACGTGACTCACCGGGTCTTCGTCTTCCGCTGCACCCACTTCGACTGGCAGACGCGCCGCTGCGACAGCTACGGCTCCCGCCCCGGTCTGTGCCGCGACTACCCCCGCGCTCTGCTCTACCAGCCCCACCCAGAGTTCTTCCCCCAGTGCGGCCACCGGCCGATCGCCTGCGGGGCCGAACGGTTTCTCGCCGCACTCGAGAAGGAGGGCCTCACGCCCGAGCAGATGGACAAGATCAAGCGCGGCCTCCACCTCGAGTGAGTCACGCCCCTTCGCTCGCCCTCTTTCCGAGTCGTCCGGATCAGTCGGGCCGAATGATGGCCACGGTCAGCGTCCGCCGCCCCCACGGCCCCGTCTGACTGTGCCGCCGCATGAAGACGTCCAGCCGGTTGCGCCCCTGGATCGCGCCCCCCGTGTCCCGCACCGTGCCCCAGCCATAGCCCGGCACGTAGATCTGCGTCCCGAACGGGTAGTGCTCGATGTCCGCTGCGATCGTCCCCCCGTTGGGCAGCAGCTCCGGCTCGAGCAGCAGCAGCCGCGACGCCAGCGTGTCGATGTGCAGTGCCTCGCGCAGGTCCAGCAGCCCCGGCTCCGGCGGCGTCGGTCGCGCCCCGCTCGCCGTCACCCCCGCCTGGTGGCTGCCGTTGCACTCGGCGCACGGGCAGTAGGCCGTGACGGTCACCTCCCGGATCTCCAGATGCTCGGAGATGCGGAGGGCGGGCTCCTCCGGCGCTTTGGCGAAGGAGATCAGGAACAGATGTGTGAGAAACAGGCGCAACATTGGGGAGGCGTCATTGTGCAGAGGCGGCCCGGCGGGTCAAGCCCCGTGAGCCCTCCGCCCGCCCTTGAAAGCGGGAAAATCCGCTCCTGGAGCGGTCCCGAGGCCAAAAAAGCGACAAAAAGACCGGAAATCTGCATTTTTCTCTTGCGTGCCGGTCGGCCTTTCAGCTGTGGTCCTCCCCGGAAAGGCGCTCCTGGAGCGGCTGAAACTGAAGTCAGCCCCGAACGCGCCACACATCCCAGGGAGGATTTTCCATGGCAGGCAACAAGCCCCTCACCAAGTCCCAACTCACGGCCAAGCTGGCCGACGACACCGGCATCACCAAGAAGCAGGCGGGCGCCGCCCTCGAGGCCCTCGCCGACATCGCCTACAAGCAGGCCAAGAACGGCTTCACCATCCCCGGCGTGGGCAAGCTCGTCCTCGCCAAGCGCAAGGCGCGCATGGGCCGCAACCCCCAGACCGGCGAGGCCATCAAGATCCCCGCCAAGACCGTCCTCAAGTTCCGCATCGCCAAGGCCGCCAAGGACGCCATCCTCAAGGCCAAGTGACCGGAGCCCTCTCCGCCCTTCACCAGAGGCCGGGCCCCGCGGGGCCCGGCCTCTCGCTTGTCGCGCAGGCGCCGGCTCGTCCGCAAGGGGCGCTACGCCCCCGGCGTGATGGTCACCTTCGTCATCTTGACCGTCTCCCTCGGGCGATCGCCGGGGCCCGTCGGCGCCGTCTCGATCGCCTTGACGACGTCCATGCCCTCGATCACCTCGCCAAAGACCGCGTGTTTGTTGTCCAGCCACGGCGTCGGCACCGTCGTGATGAAAAACTGCGAGCCGTTCGTGTTCGGCCCCGCGTTGGCCATGCTCAGGATCCCCGGCTTGCTGTGGCGCAGCGCCGGGTGGAACTCGTCTTTGAACTTGTAGCCGGGCCCGCCGGTGCCGTCGCCCCTCGGGCAGCCGCCCTGGAGCATGAAGTCCCTGATGACGCGGTGGAAGATCAGACCGTCGTAGAACCCCTTGTTCGCCAGGTCGCAGAAGTTCTTCACCGTCGCCGGCACTTTGTCGTCGAACAGCTGAATCTTGATGGTGCCCTTGCTGGTCTCGATGGTCGCAGTGCTGTTGGGCATGAGTGGCTCCTGGGTGGCATGAGCGCCCTGTCTACTTCGACCCGCGGCGGGCGCCAAGGGCAATCGACCATGCCGCCCCTCCAGGCCGCTTGACAACACCCGTCACCCGATGAATGGGATGGGCTCAACCCGGGGGGAGGAAGGCCCATGCGTCACCACGCTCCGATCGCCGTTTCATTTGTCATCGGCGTCACCGCCGCACTCGCGGGAGACCTCGACCCGCCCGCCGCCCCGGCACCCACCGCGGGGCCCGAGCCCCGCATCGAGATCAATGCCACCAACACGCCCGGCGACGCCGACTCGATCCACCGCATCGCCCAGCCGGGGTCGTACCACCTGGCGGGCAATCTCACCGGCGAGAACCAGCGGTCGGGCATCGAGATCGCCGCCAGCGGCGTGACCCTTGACCTCATGGGCTTCGACCTCTCCGGCGTCACCGGCTCGCTCGACGGCATTGTGGCCGCCACCGGTCTCGTCGACATCACCATCCGCGGGGGCACGGTCCGGGGCTGGGGCGACGAGGGCATCGACCTGGTCAACGCGGCCAACATTCGCCTCCACGACCTCACCGCCTCCGGCAACGGGGGCAACGGCATCGAAGCAGGCATCGGCACCACCGTCACGAACTGCCTCACTCACGAGAACACCCTGTCCGGCATCCGCGTCGTCGCCCAGGGCCTGGTCACCGGATGCCAGTCGCGGGCCAATCAGACCTCGGGCATCAGCTCCGGCAGCACCTCCGAGGTGCGCGACTGCGTGGCCGCAAGCAACGGCAGCCTGGGAATCACGGTCGGCAACGCGAGCCTGGTCACCGGATGCGTGGTGGTGGGAAACACCGCGAGCGGCATTCAGCTGAGCAACGGCGGCACCGCGGAGGGCAACCTGTGCCGCCAGAACGGCCTCGACGCGGGCGACGGCGCCGGAATCGTCGCCTCCGGAGCGAACAACCGCATCGATGGCAACACCGTCCAATTCAATGATCAGGGCATCCGCGCCATCGGCGTCTCCAACATCGTCATCCGCAACATCGCCGCTTCCAACACGGTCAACTTCGATCTCATCGCCGACAACATCGTCGGCCCGATCTCCGTCGCCCCCCTCTCGTCCGCCATCTCCGGCTCCACCGGCGGCGCCGGCCTGGGCACCGCCAACCCCTGGGCCAACATCGTCTTCTGACGCGCCGCGGCGGCCGTGGTCAAGAAGCCATCAGGCCGTCGAGACGACCTCGCTCAAACTCCTCCGGCTCGAACGCTCCCCTCTCGACGAGAACCCCGGCGGTCACCACGATCCTGCCCGTTTGCACTCGATCTCGAGTGAAGCCCATCTCCAAGAGGGCGTTCTTGATCGCCACAACAAGTTTCTCCCGCGTCACGCTTGTGGGGGTGAACACCGACTGTGCGGAGGGTCTCCCGGGGAAGGGGTTTCCGGCGAGCCGTGGTGTCCTCGCATGCACGGCAGATCTTGCGCGGTATGAGCTCGCCGCCAGGTCGGTCGACATGGCCTTTCGGATCGCGGTGCAGACCGCCTGACACTCGGCCTTCAGGGGGTACTTCTTGGTGTGCGAGGAGCCGTTCTCGTCAAGGCTCTCCACCCTCTCTGGAAGTGAGACAGTCGGCGAGATGTGGAGCACGACGTGCCCGCCGTCACTGTGCAGGGCGACAACGGCCTCCATGTTTCCGGGCCCGGCCCTCAGATGATCTGCGAGTTGAACCTGAGATTCTGACACTCTGTGTCTCCTCTCTCCGACCGGATCGGCCGGAAGGTCGAGCCGCACCGGAGGCTCATTTTCACACCTCCCAGCACGCATTCTCACGGATTCGTCTCAGCGAGGTGTTGCCAGTTGCGGCCTCATCCGTCAACTCGGCCGGAACCGGTGCTGACAGAGGCGCGCGGGAGCCCCTCGGGGAGTTGACATCCACAGCGGGTTGCATGAGGTGTGTGATGGCAAAAGAGAGTGTCGAGATGACGTCCGACCGCCCCAATCCCGCCAACTGCACGTACTGCGTCCACGTGCGCACGGGCCTGCTGCCGGGACCGAGCCATTGCGACTGCGTGGAGGCTCGTGAGACACTCGGTGAGGAGACGGTGCAGCGGTACCTCGCCGGCGGCGAGCACGACTGCCCGTTCTTCGAAGACGACATGCTGCCCTGGTGATCCATGCTTCCGGTCAGAACCTCGCGTACCGCCCCAGAGGTCAGTTCATAGCTCACCGTCTCGGATGACGGGTCAATCCGGTCCGCCAGATCGAAGACGACCGGTAGGAGTGCCGTCTCGCCCGGCTCAACAGGGCTCTGCGGTATCTCCATCGCAGTGCAACCACAGGCCGCTCCTACCGTTCTGAATCCGATCGCTCCGCGCAGATCGTTGAGCACTTCGACCATGACGACGACGGGTTCCCCCGGGAAGAATCTCCCAAGCGAAAGGACATATTGTACCGCTGAATCGCGTTGCACCCCACGCCTCACCGTGCCATCGTGCGCGGCCCTTGACCTCTCGCCAGGAGACCGTGGTGGACCAGCACCCGTACCTGCCCCAGACACCGGCGCAGATCGCCGAGATGCTCGCCGCGATCGGCGTCCGCACCGTCGAAGACCTGTTCAGCGACATCCCCGGCCGCCTGCTCCTGACCCGCCCGCCCGAGATCCCCCCGGCGCTGAGCGAGAGCGACCTGCAGGCGGAGCTCGGCGAGATCGCGATGGCCGAGGGCGCCGAGTCGGCCCTCCGCGCGGGCTTCCCGCTCGGCGGCGGCTGGGAGCCCCATGCCCGGTCCGTCCTCGTCGACCGCCTCGCCAAGCTGCCCGAGTTCTACAGCGCCTACACCCCCTACCAGGCCGAGGCCAGCCAGGGCATCCTCCAGGCCTTCCACGAGTTCCAGACGATGATCGCACGCCTCTTCGGCTGCGACATCGCCAACGCCTCGCTCTACGACGGCGCGACCGCCCTCGCCGAGGCCGCCTTCATGGCCAGCGACCTGACCAGAGGCCGCACGCGCTTCCTCGTCAGCGAGACCGTCTCGCCCCAGCACCGCGCGGTGCTGAAGACCTACTTCGACGCGGCGGACTGCGAGCTCGTGACCCTCCCGCACCGCCTCGGCGCGACCGACTGGGACCGCGCGAAGGATGCGCTCGACGACGAGACGGCCGCGCTGATCGCGGCGAACCCGAATCACTTCGGCGTGCTCGACGATCTGCGCGCCGGCCCATAACAGGGCCAACCGGCCGCTCGTTCTCACCACCGCCGGGACGTTACTGGAGAGTGTCCGAAGACCGTCTCCGTGAACTGGATGAAGAG
>JABWBI010000217.1 GCA_013360565.1 Candidatus Sumerlaeia bacterium
GCCTGGGGACTCACGCTCGGTCTCTTCCTCGCGGGTTCGGGTCCGCACTGGCGTTGGCGCGCCGCGCCGCGCCCGGCGCCATCGCTCCTCCGGGCGCTGCGGGCGAATCTCATCGCGCTCGGCGGACTCGGGCGTCTCGCGTGGATGCTGAGCCTGCTCGCGGTGTTCGCCGCGCTCTGGGCGGTGCGGTCTGGCGCGCTCGTGCGGTCGACGATGGCCAAGCAGCCCGCGGCCCTGGAGTTCGTGCGTGACCAGACGCTGCGCCGCGGCGATTTTCCCTTCTCGCGCCCGAAGGGCTGGCCCGAGCGCGATTTTGTCAATGGCGGCATGCGCGTGACGCTCGAGGCCATCGAGGACGAGACCACCGTCGAGCTCCTCGCCCGCCTCCACGACAAGTCGCTGCCGTCGTACCCCGACTGGCTCGCGCTTCGCCTCTCCACGTCGCGGAGTGACAACGGCTTCCTCGAGAGCGCCATGACAGGGATCGCCGAGCCCGTCACACTCCATCTCCGGACCGGCGAGCCCGTGGAGATCGCGCTCTGGAGCGAGGGCGACACCTTCGTCGCGACGGCCGCCAGCGCGGAGATCGGGCGCTTCACGACCGGGGTCGATCCGTTCGGTCAGTTTGCGATCGTCGTCCGCCGCGGCGCGGTTCACGTCGCCTCCGCGCAGGCATGGGGCGATGTCGACGCCTACGGCTCGCCCGGGGCCTCGCTGCTCCATCGCCTGCCCGTCTGGCTGTGGGTCACGGCCGCGTGCCTTCTCGCGCCCGCGGTGGCCTTCGGCCTCGCCTGGCCACTTGCCTCGTGGCTCGGGCTCCGCGTGGGCGGTGTGGCGCTCTTCCTCCTCGCCGTGGCCCTGATGTCGGCGGGCGTGGCGACGTGGCAGGGCCTGTGGTGGATTGGCCGCCCGCTCGAGGAGTACTGGAGCAGTCCGCGCTTCGCGCTCTTCGCCGCGCTCCTCGTCGCCGCCGGGGGGCTGCAGCTCCTCGTGGCGTCGCACTGGGACCGCCTGAGCCGGCGGGTTCTCCCCGCGCTGTGTGCGATCACCGCCGTGCTGCTCTCCACGGAGGGCGCCATCCGCTCGACGGCCCAGCGCTGGCGGCTGGATGCCCACGTGCCGCGGGGCTACATCCACCGGCATCTGCTGCTGCGATGGCTCCAGGAGCCGATGGTGCTGATGACGCTGACGGGTGAGCTCCGGGCGCGCGGGGAGACGGCGCGTCCCCGGGCCGAGGGGGACGGCCGCCTGCGAATCATCTGTCTCGGCGGATCGTCGGTCTACGGCTCGGGAGTTGCGAGCGATGGCGACACCTGGCCGGCGCTGGTCGAGCGCCAGCTCGCCTCGGCCGAGGTGTTCAACTTCGGGCGGCCTTCGCTCACGGCCTTCGACAATCTGCTGCTTCTCCGGCGCGATCTGCTCGCGCTCGATCCCGACTGGGTGATTCTGAGCGCTGGGGGAAATGACGCCGTTCGCCCCGTCGGCAGTCCGCCCTCCCAGCGGGCGCGGTGGGAGGCGCTCTGGAGCCAGGCGGGCTGGCAGGAGCACCTCGAGCGCGCTCTCACGCGCACGCGGCTGCTCGTGTTCCTCAATCACTGGCTGCGGGGCGCGCTGACGCCCATCGACCGGCAGCGGCGCGTGCCCCAGCACCCGCCCGAGGAACTGCGGCAGACGCTCCACGACCTGTGCGAGCTCGGCCGGCAGCGCGGGTTTCGCGTCGCTCTGCTCGCCGAGCCGACATGGGACAGCGTGGTCTCCGGCCGCCCGGACCTCGCGGCGTGGCACCGGGTGATCGCCCAGGCCGCCTCCAGGGAGGGAGCGGTGTTCATCGACCCGGGCCCGCGCCTTCGCGATGCGATGGCCGATCAGCTCTGGGTCACCTGGATCCACTTCAATGAGCGGGGCAACCGCGTCATGGCCGATGAAGTTGTCACGGCGCTCCGCCCGCACCTGGACTGAGGGCTGCGGGCCCGGGGGCCGCCCTTGACTTGGGGGCGAGCTCGCCTCTAGAGTCGTCCGATTCGCACCCCGCAGTGAAAGCCGCGCTCACCCCCATGACGGCGCAGACCGAACCGGTGATCTCTCTGATCCTCAACGGCGAAAGCCGGTCGTTTCCCGGCCCGCTGACGGTGGAGCGCCTCCTCGCGCAGCTGCCTCTGCCCGCCGGGCGGGTGGCCGTCCTGGTGAATGGAGAGGTGGCCCCGGCCGCGGAGCACGCGGCCCGCCCGGTGACCGAGGGCGACGTGATCGATCTGATCTCGATGGTCGGAGGCGGGTGAGAGATGCCGGTCGACGCCGCCACCGCCGCCGTGGACAAGCCCCTTCGGCTCGGGTCACGCGAGCTCCACTCGCGCCTGATCGTGGGCACGGGCAAGTACGCGTCGCTGGACCTGATGAAGGAGTGCCTCGAGGCCTCCGGCGCGGAGATGATCACCGTCGCGCTGCGGCGCGTGGATCTGTCCGGCAAGACGCCCAATCTCCTGGACCACATCGACCTGTCGAGGTACGTCCTGCTGCCCAACACGGCGGGGTGCTACACGCGCGAGGACGCCGTGCGCACGGCGCATCTGGCGCGCGAGCTGGGCATCGGGGAGTTCATCAAGCTCGAGGTCATCGGCGACGACACGACGCTGCTGCCCGACATGGTGCAGACTCTCGCGGCGGCCGAGCAGCTCGCCGGGGAGGGCTTTCAGGTGCTCGCCTACTGCACCGATGACCCGGTGCTGTGCAAGCGCCTGGAGCAGACCGGCTGCGCGGCGGTCATGCCGCTCGGCGCGCCCATCGGCTCGGGCCTGGGCATTCTCAACCGCAACAGCATCCGGCTGATCCTCGAGCAGGCGCAGGTGCCCATCCTCGTCGACGCCGGTGTCGGCACGGCCAGCGACGTCGCCGTGGCGATGGAGCTGGGCTGCGACGGCGTGCTGCTCAACACCGCCATCGCCGGCGCGGAGAACCCGCTGGCGATGGCCCACGCGATGCGCATGGCGTGTGAGGCGGGGCGCCTGGCGCATCTGGCGGGTCGAATCCCCAAGCGGCGCCACGCCAGAGCCTCCAGCCCGATCCTCGACTTCTGATCCCCGTGGAGCGCCCTCACAGCGTGGACAATCTCTTTCAGGAGAGCCAGGCCTGGCTCGACCAGTACCAGGCGCTCAAGCGGGCCGATCTGGCGCGGCTGCACAGCGAGCTGTCGAACCTCGAGGCCCGGCGCTCGGAGCTCACCGACCGCGTCAGCCAGGACAACGCCGACCGCGAGGCCCAGCGTGACCTCAACCGCATCGAGGCGAGCATCGAGGAGATCAAGGATCAGATCGGCGCGCTGCGCGAGGAGGTCCGCCGCACCGTCATCGCCAAGCGCAGCGAGGTGAATGAGATTCTGAACCGTGAGGTGAAGGCGCTTCAGGAAGAGGTGACACGGCACCGGGCGGAGAAGGAGAAGATCCGCACCGAGCTCCTCCCTGCCCTCGAGCTCCAGCGCGAGAAGCTGGTCGAGCGCAGCCGGGAGCTGGAGTCGGACATCCTCCAGCTCACGGAGAAGATCGCGCACCTCAACCGATTCACCATCGAGTCCGAGGACCTTGAGTTCGACTGAGTCGCGTCTCCGCCGCTGGGATCTCTACCCGATCTTCGATCCCCGCACCGCGCCGCCGAACTTCGCCACTGAGCTGATCGAAGGCGGCGTCCGCGTGATGCAGATCCGGATGAAAGGGGCGGCGACGGCGGAGATCACCGCGGCGGCGCGGGCGCTGCTGCCGCGCTGCCGGGCTGCGGGCGTGGATCTGATCGTCAATGACGACGCGGAGGCCTGCGCCGAGAGCGGGGCCGACGGGCTCCACCTCGGTCAGGGCGACATGGCCCCCGCCGAGGCCCGCCGCGTGATCGGTCCCGAGCGGCTTCTGGGGCTCTCGACCCACAGCCGCGATCAGTTCGAAGCCGCGCTCGGCGAGCCCGTTGACATTGTCGCGGTTGGACCCGTCTATGGAACGGCGAGCAAGGCGAACCCTGACCCCGCCGTGGGACTCGATCTGATCCGGTGGGCTCGGGCGCGCACCGGCCAGCCGCTCGTCGCGATCGGCGGAATCACCGCCGTGACGATCCGGGACGTCCTCGCTGCGGGGGCCGATGTCGTTGCGGTGATCGCCGCTCTGGCCAGCGCACCCGACCTCCGTGCCGAGGTGCGTGCGCTCCGCGCGGCCTGGATTCACTGAAGGGAGCAACCCCATGTCCACACCCCCCCTCAATCCCCAGACGCTGGTGCACTACCGCGAGCGCCTTCTGCGCATCGGCCCGGACACGCCACGGCGCTGGGGTCAGATGTCGCCCACCGAGCTCATGGCTCACCTGGCTCGCACGTTTGATCTCGGCCTCGGCCTCGTGCCCGTCGAGGACAAGAGCAACCTCCTCACGCGCACGGTCCTGCGCTGGGCCGTCTTTCACCTGCCGTGGCCCAAGGGGCGTGTCAAAGCGCCGCCGGTCTTCACCCCCGCGCCCGAAGGCGATTTCGCTGCCGAGCAGGCTCGGGCCGTCGCGGCGCTCGAACGCTTCGCCGAGCAGTCTGGGCGCGAACCCGGCCGGCAAGTGCTGAGCATGGTCTTCGGTCACATGCCTCTGCGCCGCTGGCAGGTGCTGATGGGCAAGCACACCGAGCACCATCTCCGGCAGTTCGGCGTCTGATCAGCCCGGAGGCCACTTCATCGGCCGCCCGCCGAGGACATGCAGGTGCAGGTGATCCACGGCCATCTGGGCGTCACGGCCGCAGTTGAAGACGGCCCGCCAGCCCGACGCAGCCACGCCGAGCTCCGCCGCGACGCGTCTGGCGGCGAGGAAGAGGTCTCCCATCACGGCGGCGTTCGACTCGGTGATGTCATTGAGCGAGACGATGTGCGCCTTCGGGATGACGAGCCCGTGGACGGGTGCCTGGGGGTTGATGTCATGGAAGGCGAGGACGGATTCTGTCTCGAACACGCGCTTGGACGGGATCTCTCCCGCCACGATCCTGCAGAAGAGGCAGCCGGGGTCGCGGTCATTCATGATCGATTCTCCTGAGCGTCATCCTCACGGAATTGTCGCCAGGTCTTCAAGGGTCTGATAGGCCATCGGGCATGGACGAGCTCCGCCAGGCCGATCTGATCGAGCGCATCCGCCAGCACGTCATCACCTCCTGGCCGGGGGCCGAGGAGGCGCTGCGCCGCCTCGGCGAGGCGGAGGGGGGATCGAGTGAGACCGAGCGCGAAGGGGAGGCTCTGATCGCCGCCGTCCTGCGCCTGCCTCTGACCGGCGGCGCGGCACGGCGGCGGTTGCTCCAACTGCACGAGGCACTCGCGCGGGGACTCGATGCCGCCCTC
>JABWBI010000218.1 GCA_013360565.1 Candidatus Sumerlaeia bacterium
GCGGCCCCTGGGGTGGCGCAGACCCACCCCAAGACGAGCCCTCAGATCAACTTCTGCTCTTCGGCCGCCCAAGGCCATGAAAACTGGGGAAAGTCCTGTTGTCTCAATCTTCTTGACTGAGAACGGCCCTCTTACCACACAGAGGGCTTGCGTTCTCCACCCGGATGCGGATGCTGGGGCCTCACCAAGCTGGATCGGTCCAACACATGTCACCCACCGTCAAGTTCGTCTTCGGTCTCCACAATCACCAGCCCACGGGCAACTTCGACCACGTCTTCGAGGAGGCCTATCGGAAGTCCTATCTTCCCTTCGCGGAGCTCCTTGAGCGCCATCCCCGCATCCGCGTCTCACTGCACCACACCGGGATCCTCCTCGAGTGGATTCAGGAGAATCACCCCGACTACATCACGCGGATGCGCCGGCTGGGCGAGCGAGGCCAAGTGGAGTTCATGTCCGGCGCGTTCTACGAGCCGATCCTGCCGATCATCCCCGACCACGACAAGGTGGGGCAGATCCTGAAGCTCTCCGGCTGGATTCGGCGCCACTTCCGGCAGACCCCGCGGGGCATGTGGCTTGCCGAGCGTGTGTGGGAGCCCCACCTGCCCAGGTTCATCCGTCAGGCGGGCATCGAGTACACGGTCGTGGACGACATGCATTTCAAGTGCACCGGACTCGCGGAGGAGGAGACACTGGGACACTACCTGACTGAGGAGATGGGAGAGCCGGTGCACGTCTTCCCCATCTCCGAGCGCCTGCGCTACACGATCCCCTTCCGCCCGGTGCAGGAGACGATCGAGTTCCTGCGGTCGATCGCCACTGAGGACGGGCGGAACGTGGCGGTGATGGCCGACGACGGGGAGAAGTTCGGCGTCTGGCCGAACACGTATCGCCACTGCTACGAGAACGGCTGGCTCGAGGAGTTCTTCCGCGCTCTGGAGGCCAATGCGGACTGGATCGAGATCGTCTCCTTCTCGGACATCTTGGACCGGGTGCCGCCGCGGGGCCGCGTGTACCTCCCGACGGCGAGCTACATCGAGATGATGGAGTGGGCACTGACGCCGGGGAAGACACAGCAGTACGAGGACTTCGTCGAGCAGCTCAAGCGCCAGGGCATCTACGAGGCCAACAAGACCTTCGTGCGCGGCGGTTTCTGGCGCTTCTACCAGGCCAAATACGAGGAGTCGAACCTCATCCACAAGCGCATGCTCCACATCTCCGGGAAGGTCCGCCGCGCGCGCCAGCGCCATCCGCGCAGCCGCGAGATCGCGCGCGCGCAGGAGTGCCTGTGGAAGGCACAGTGCAACTGTGCCTACTGGCACGGCGTGTTCGGGGGGCTCTACCTCACCAATCTCCGCAATGCGCTCCAGCGCAACCTCATCGAGGCCGACGCGATCGTCGAGAAGTCGCGCCACAAGAACCCCGCGTGGATCGAGGCCGAGGAGTTCGACCTCGACATCGACGGTCACGCCGAGGTGCTCGTGAAGACACCGCTCCAGAATCTCCTCTTCAAGCCGTCGAGCGGGGGGCGCCTCATCGCTCACGATTTCAAGCCGGCGTTCCTCAACCTGACGGACACGCTGATGCGCCGCGAGGAGGCCTACCACCGCAAGCTGGCGCACGCCGTCGCCCCCGGCGAGGCGCAGCCCGCCGGCGGCGGGACGGCCTCGATCCACGATCTCGTGCTGGCCAAGGAGCCAGGGCTCCAGGGGCATCTCCACCGCGACTGGTACCCGCGCTCGTCGCTCATCGACCATTTTCTCGCGGCCGGTGCGACGCTGGAGGAGTTTCACCGGAGCCAACACGGCGAGGAGGGGGACTTCGTCACCGAGCCCTACCGCGTGCGGCACCACGCGCGGGCGGCCAAGGCGCAGGTGACCCTGACGCGCGACGGGGGGCTCTGGCGCGATGGCCGGCGCCTTCCACTCACCGTGTCGAAGACCATCCGCACCGAATCGCTCTCGCCGGCGCTTGACATCGCCTACACCCTCACGAACGGCGCGGACGCCGAGGTCCGGACACGCTTCGGGGTCGAGTTCAACGTCAATCTGCTGGCGGGCGATGCGCACGACCGGTTCGTCTGGGTCGACGGGCAGACGCTCGAGGACCGCCGGCTCGTCTCGCGGGGCGAGAACCGTGGCGTGACGCGCTGCGGTCTCACGGACGAGTGGATGAAGGTCCGCGTGGCCTGGTCTTTCGAGAGCCCGGTGACGCTCTGGCGCTGTCCCATCGAGACCGTCTCCCTCTCTGAGGCGGGCTTCGAGCGCGTCTATCAGTCGACGGTCATCTTCCCGCACTGGGACGACGTGGTCATTCCCGCCGGCGGGCAATGGGTGGTCCGCTTCCGCCTGGAGATTGAAACGCTCTGATACCCAGCGCCATCTTGGCAGTTGACACCCGGCGGCGCGATTCGCGATCATGCCGCCCCCTCAAAAGGTGGGGGCGTAGCTCAGCTGGGAGAGCACAAGGCTGGCAGTCTTGGGGTCAGGGGTTCGAATCCCCTCGCCTCCACCACCTTCTTCCCCCCGAGTGACTCGGCGCGGGCAGTTGACAACGCCCGTCTTGCCCCGTTCAATGGCGAGCACCGAGGTCACGGGCCCCATGGCAGACGCGTTTTCCCCGTCCGAGCGTCAGGCGCTGATCGAAGAGATTGTCCGCCGCGTGGCGGCTCGTCTGGGCCAAGCCCCCCCGAGCGACGGTTCGGACTGCGGCTGCACAGCGACGGTGCTGCCGCCGGCTGCCGAGCCGCACGCCGAAACGAAGTCGATGCAGGTCATGACCGAGGGGGGCGCCGTCCGCTTCGGCACCGATGGGCACCCGGCTGAGGCCTGCGCGACTCTCGCCGGGCTGATCGACCACACGCTGCTTCGCGCCAACGCAAAGCCCGAGGAGATCGAGAGGCTGTGCACCGAGGCCAAGAAGCACGCGTTTGCCAGCGTCTGCGTGAATCCCACGCATGTGCCTCTGGCCGCCCAGCTGCTGCGGGGCACGCCGGTCAAGGTGTGCACCGTGATCGGCTTTCCTCTGGGGGCCACCTCGACGCAGTCGAAGGCCTTCGAGACGGCCCAGGCGATTGCCGACGGCGCCGAGGAGATCGACATGGTCATCAATGTCGGCCTGCTCAAGGGCGGCGACTACCCAGCTGTGCTGCGCGACATCGAGGCGGTGGTCGCGTCGGCCCAGGGACGGCTGGTGAAGGTGATCCTCGAGACCTCCGAGCTGACCGACGACGAGAAGGTGGCCGGCTGCGTCTTGGCAAAGGCGGCGGGCGCTCACTTCGTCAAGACCTCGACGGGCTTCGCAAAGGGCGGTGCGACGCCGGAGGACATCGCGCTGATGCGCCGCGTCGTCGGGCCGAAGATGGGCGTCAAGGCCTCCGGCGGCATCCGGGACTGCGCGACCGCGCAGGAGATGGTGGCGCGCGGGGCCACGCGCATCGGCGCCTCGGCGAGCGTGGCCATCCTCCAGGGAGAGAAGGGGCAGGGATACTGATGGGATTGACCAGTGCACGGTGAACCAGCCGAGATGACCGTCTCAGCGACCGGGCCGCGCCCAGCGGCGCCGGCCAAGCCCGAACGGCTGCTCTCCCTCGACGCTTTCCGCGGCCTCACCATCCTCGTCATGGTGTTCGTCATCGCCGTTGCGGCCTTCCGCTACGAGCAGGAGGCCGTCAGTCTGCCGCAGCGGATGGAGTGGTTCGGCAGTCTCCCGGTGTCGACGTGGTTCCATGCCGAGGTGGGCTACAACCTCTGGGAGCAGCAGCAGCTGGCGGCGGGGGCGACACCCGAGCAGATCGCCCAGATGCCCGAGCACCGCCTGAAGGGCATCGGCGTCACGGTCACCGACCTCGTCGCGCCGTGGTTTGTCTTCATCGTCGGCGTCGCCATTCCGCTCAGCCGGCAGCGGCGAGGGGCCGACTTCTGGCGCCACGCCCTCTGGCGCACGGCCCTGCTGATCCTCGTGGGCGTGCTCTACCTGTCGCTCGTCATCCGGCAGATCTCCTGGTGGTGGGGTGTCCTGCAGGCGATCGGCATTGCCTACCTGTGCGGCGCGCTCGTGATGAAACTCCCGAGCGCCGGGCGGTGGGCCGCTGTGCTGATCGCCGGGGGGCTCAATCTCGCGCTGACGGAGACCACCTCATGGTGGACCGGGGCCTGGGAGGGGATCGTCGCCCCCTTCGGGACACTTCAGAATCCCGGAGGGAACTGGCTGCTGCCCCTCTCGCGCCACTGTCAGCCGTGGCTGTCCATCTCCTACGGCGTCATGACGATGATCGGTGTCCTCGTGGGCGAGGTGATCGTCACGCGCGAACCGCGCCGCATTGCCGCGCGGTGTCTGCTCGTCGCTGCGGTCTTCATGGGGCTGGGCTACGGCCTTCACCGCGCCGGATTCGCCACCGGGAATCACAGCCTGTGCATGAGCAAGCCGGACGTGACCACGTCCTACGCCTTCTTCACCGCGGGATTCGGAGCACTGGTGTTTCTCGTCTTCCACTGGGTCATCGACGTCTGGAAGATCCGGGCCTGGACGGCCCCCCTGCGTGTCTTCGGCGTGAATCCGCTCCTCGCCTACTTCATGATGATCGGCATGCGGCGCTTCTTCGACGCGGTCGGCATCACCAGCCAGGACGGCATGAGCGGCTTCTTCTCGCGCGTGACCGAGCAGAACGCCGTGGTGATGAACTGGGCCACGTGGATCGGCGGGGGGCAGCCATCGCAGGCAGTTCTGGACTTCTTCGACAAGGGCGGTTACCAAGGCGTCATGTGGGGCCTGGTGTGGACGGCCCTGCTGTGGCTGATCGTGCTCTGGTTCAACCGGCGCCAGCTGTATTGGAAACTCTGACCACGAAGGAGCTGATCCCCATGCCCGGTGCGATGGGATTCGTCGAGACGAAGGGCTTCACCGGCCTCATCGAGGCGACGGACGCGATGATCAAAGAGGCGCGGGTCGAGCTCGTCCGCCAGGAGCAGATCGGCGGCTCCTACGCGACGGTGATCGTGACGGGCGACGTGGGGGCTGTCCGCGCCTCGGTCGAGGCGGGTGCCGAGGCGGCCAAGCGCGCGGGCGAGTTCCACGCGGCGAACGTGATCCCGAACATGAACGCCATGGCCGAGAAAGTGCTCATCCGCTGGGAGGAGGGTGGGGGAGAGTTCGCGCCGTCCGACGCGATCGGCCTTGTCGAGATGCAGGGCTTCGCCGCGATGGTCGAGGCCGCCGATGCTGCCACGAAGGCGGCGAAGGTCGCGCTGGCCGACTACGTCTCGCTGGGCAGCGGGTACAGCGCGTTCGTCGTGCGCGGCGACGTGGCCGCTTGCCGCACCGCCGTGGACAGCGGCGTCG
>JABWBI010000219.1 GCA_013360565.1 Candidatus Sumerlaeia bacterium
TGAGAACGGCCCCGGTCCCGCAGCCGAGGTCGAGAACGCGCTGGCCGCTCTCGATGACCTCCGCGACCCAGGCGTTGCGCAGGGCCAGGGCCTCGGCGCCGACCACCGCCTCCAGGCCCGCGTCGTAGTGGGGGGCGTGCGCCGTGTAGAGCTGGCGCTTGCGGTGCTGGTAGGGTGTGCCGGTCATGAGGCGGCCACCATCTGCCGGGCGATCTGGTCGGCCTCCTGCTGCGTGCGGGGCAGGCGGCCCTCCCGGCGCGGGCGGGGGACGAAGATCTTGCCCGGATTGAGCACGAGGTTCGGGTCGAAGACCTGCTTGAGATCCTGCATGATGCGAATGCCCACCGGCCCGACGAGGCCCTCGAGGAAGGGGCGCTTGGCCAGCCCGACGCCGTGTTCGCCGGTGATCGTGCCGCCGAGGTCGATCGACGCCTGAAAGATCTCGGCGATGGCCCGCTCGACGCGGACGATCTCCCCCGCGTCGCGTTCATCCGTGCACAGCGTCGGGTGCAGATTGCCGTCCCCGGCGTGGCCGAACGTCCCGATCAGGACCCCGTGGCGCGCGGCGATCTCCTCCACCTTCGCCACCATCGCCGGGACGAGCGAACGGGGCACCGTGGCGTCCTCCAGAATCGTCGTCGGTTTCACCCGCGCCAGGGCGGCGAAGGCGCTGCGGCGAGCCGTCTTCATCCGGAGACCCTCGGCGGCGTCCTTGGCGCGGGCGACGTACTGGGCCCCGGCGCGGCGGCAGATCTCTTCGATCTGGGTGGCCTCCTCGGCGACGACGGCCGGATGGCCGTCAGCCTCCATGAGGAGCATCGCGCCGATGTCCCGGGGAAGCCCGATCTTGGCGAAGTCCTCGACGCAGCGGATGGTCATCTGGTCGAGGAATTCCATCATCGCCGGAGTGATCTTGGCCGCGATGATGCCCGCGACGGCCTCGGCGGCGATGCGCTGCGTCGCGCAGTGGGCGACAATGACCTCACTGGCCTGCGGCTTGGGCACGAGGCGCAGGAGGAGACGGGTGAAGATGCCGAGCGTGCCCTCGCTGCCGACGAGCACATCGGTCATGCGGTATCCGGCGACGTTCTTCATCGCCTTGCCGCCGGTCTCGACGATCTCGCCGGTCGGCAGCACGACCTGGAGGCCCATGACGTAGTTGTGGGTCACCCCGTACTTGAGGCCGCGCAGGCCGCCGGAGTCCTCGGCGACATTGCCGCCGAGCGTGCACACGGTCATGGAGCCGGGGTCGGGCGGATAGAAGAGGCCGCGCTCCTCGACGGCGGCGTGCAGGCAGGCGGTGATGACGCCGGGCTCGACGGTCGCCGTGAGATTGGCCTCGTCGATCTCGAGGATCCGCGTCCGGGGCGCGAGCAGGATGACGACGCAGTCTTCCACCGGAATGGAGCCGCCGCTGAGACCCGACCCGGCGCCACGGGCGACGATCTTGAAGCCGGCGTCGTTGGCAAGGCGGACAATCGCCGAGACCTCCTCGACCGTCTCGGGAATGACGACCGCCCGGGGCCGGTTCTCGAGCATCGGCGTGCCGTCATACGCGTAGGTGATCAGGTCCTCGTCGTCCTGCAGCACTTTGCCGGGGCCGACGATCGAGCGGAGCTCCGAGATGGTGGCGGCGGTCAGGGCCATCAGGCGATTGTGGACGCCGGCGGGGCGGACGTGCAAGCCTCTCGCAAGCCCTCACCCCGTTCAGGAGCCACCGCCATGCGCCGATTGAGCGTGCTCTGCCTGCTGACCGCGACACTCTCCGGGGCGGCCACCGCGGCTCCCCTGCCCGAGGCCGCGCAGGCGCTCGCCGGCCGCTGCGGCCTGGCCGCCTGGAGCCAGGTCGACGAGATCCGCTACACCTTCAACGTGCAGTCCTCCCGCGGGGAGACGCACAGGTCGTGGGTCTGGGAGCCCCGGACCGGGCGCGTGACGCTCACGTCACCGGACGCGACGGAGGAGATCACGTACAACCACGGCGGTCCGCCGATGAGCGAGGGAGATCCCCTGAGGGAGACCGATCACCGCTTCATCAACGACAAGTATTGGCTCCTCTTTCCCCTTCACCTCGCGTGGGACAGCGGCGTGACGGTGACCGACGACGGGCCCCAGCCGGCGCCCTTCGGCCTGGGGACACTGCCGAGTCTGACGGCGCACTACGGCGGCGAGGGTGGCTACACGCCGGGCGACTCGTATCAGCTGCACCTGGGAGAGGACGGGCTCCCGGTGGCGTGGACGTTTCGCAGCGGAGGCGAGGGCGAGGGGCGGCCGATGACCTGGGACGGCTGGTCGCGCCTGGGGCCGCTGCTTCTCTCGCTGGATCACACCAATCCCGAGAGCGGGACGCGCCTGTGGTTCACTGACGTCTCGGCGACGATCGGCGGCGAGGTCGTCACGCCTCAGCCGCTGGAGTGAGCGACGGCGAGCCGAATCGCTTCGCGGTTCGGCTCGAAGCGGCACCGGGCGAGGGCGTCTTCGACGGGAAGCCAGGCAAAGGCATCGTGCTCGTGAGGATCGAGCGTGGGGTCGCGGTGACGATCACAGGCAACGGCGAAGGCGCGCTCCTCCAGCTCCGCTGAGCCGGGCTCGTAGCGTCTCGCCTTTTCTGCGGGGATGGGGTAGCGGTGGACGAAGCCCAGATCAACGGGGGGAGGAAGGCCGTCCCAGCCCGTCTCTTCCTGAGCCTCACGGGCGGCGGCGGCGGCGAAGGTCTCCCCCACCTCGCATCCGCCGGTCACGGGCTGCCAGAAGGCGCCGCGTTCGGCCGTGACGCGGAGCAGCAGCACCTCCGGGCCGTGATCCGTGCGCCGCCAGAGAACGACCTGAACCTTGCGTGGGGGC
Source organism: Candidatus Sumerlaeia bacterium (assembly GCA_013360565.1). Lineage (GTDB taxonomy): Bacteria > Sumerlaeota > Sumerlaeia > JABWBI01 > JABWBI01 > JABWBI01. The sequence goes on from JABWBI010000219.1 coordinate 2,845, forward strand.
CTGAGAGGCTTCAAATCGGCAGCGGCGCCGGGAGGCGATCGGGGTCGATGGGCGCGTCGAGCGACTCGAAGAGCGGCAGACACTTGGCGACGAGGTTGGGGTCCAGGGACTTGCCGGCCTCGTCGCGGAGCACGCCGATGGCCTCGGGGATCGACATCGCCTCGCGGTAGGGCCGCTGCATCGTGAGCGTGTCGAAGAGGTCGGCGATGCGGAGGATGCGCGAGCCGAGCGGAATGGTCTCCCCGGCGAGGCCGGTGGGATAGCCGGGGCGCTCGCCCGAGGTCCGGCCGTCCCAGCGCTCGGACTGGTGGCGCACGATGCGCAGGGGCTGATCGAGGAAGGCGATCTCGGCGAGCATGTCCGAGGCGACGACGGGGTGCGACTTGACGAGGAGATACTCCGACGGGGTCAGAGGCCCTTGGCGGCAGAGAATCTCGGCGTTGATGACCACCTTGCCGAGATCGTGGAGGATGGCGGCCATGGCAATCTGCTCGGTGCGGACAGGCGAGAGGCCCATGTGGCGGCAGATGAGAAGTGCGTAGCCGAGGACGCGGCGCGCATGGGCAACATGGCCGGGATCGCGCGAGGCGAGAGTCTTCATGAGGCCAAAGATGAGGCGGGCGTGGTGGCCGAGGGGCTGGCCGCGGGGCGCGATGAGCTGGTCGAGCAGGCGGCGGGGCGAGCCGTCGTTCTTGTTCTCATACATCTCGCGGTCGGCGGCCTCGAGGACGCGCTCGGCGGTGTCGGCGGTGGCGACGTGGTGGCCGACGGTGAGACTGAACTGGAGCTCGGGCTTGTCGGCGAGGGCCCGGTTGCGATCGAGCACAGCCTGGAGGATGCGCTTGATGGCGGCGCGGGCCTGCTCGTCGCTCGCGCCCGGCATGAGGATGACGAACTCGTCGCCGCCGTAGCGCGCGACGAGATCGGTCTCGCGGACGTTGTCCTCGAGCAGGCGGGCGGCGTCGCGGAGAATCTCGTCGCCCAGGAGGTGGCCGTGGGTGTCGTTGTAGGCCTTGAAGTCGTTGAGGTCGATCATCAGCAGCGCGGGCGGGACGCCGTAGCGCTTGAAGCGGCGGATCTCCTGTTCGAGCGCCTGGTCGAAGTGCCGCCGGTTGAACAGGCCTGTCAGCGGATCGCGCGCGGCGTCGCCATCGAGATCGAGAGCACTGCGCAGGCAGCCGACGGCGAGCGCGACATGGTTGGCGAAGAGCACAAGCGCCCGGCGGAAGCCGCGGGTGATCGGGCCGCGGTCCTCGCGCATGAGGCCGACAAGGAGGCCGACGGGCAGGCCCTTGGCGATGAGCGGGAGCCAGAGGGGATGAAACACCGGCTCGGCGAGGCCGAGCGGCGCGGCCAGGGGGTCGCCGGGATCGAGCCGCGGCTGATAGTGGGCCGAACCCTCGTTGGCGATCTTGGCCCAGGGGTGCTCGGAGGTGCGCAGGGGGAAATCGATCTTGCCGAGGTCGACGGCGTCCTCGGGCTCGACGGCCTGGCCGCGCATGAGATGGATGGCGCCCTCGGCAAGGGTGAGCAGCGCGACGTCGAAGCCGAAGTCGCGGTGGAGCATGTGAGTGACCATGGCACTCAGCGTGTCGAGGTCACGGCAGGACTGGAGGGCCAGGGAGGCATCGACGACGCGACGATGCGCCTCGAGCTCGAGGTCGCTCTGCTCGCCCGCGGGCGTGTCGATGCGCTCGAGAGGCTTCACGGACTCACCCTCCCGTTCCGGGCCCGGGCAGGCCGGGCAGCATCATCGGCACCTCGATCGCATCGGGCGGCGGCTCGAACGCGAAGGCCTCGGCCGGGAGGGGGCCGCCGTTGACCACGACATCGCGGAAGTCGAGCTGCGCCACCACGCCCATCGCCGCGGTCTCGGCGCGGACGGGCAGAAGCGTCTCACAGCTGAGCCAGAGGTGCAGGGGGCCGAGCGAACCCGCCGTTGACCCCGGCGGCGACGCCAGCGCCAAACGCCAGGCGGGGACGCCGCCGATCTCCTCGCGGGCGACGAGGCTGGCCTGCATGCCCGCGCCCGCGCCACCGAGACCGGGCGCGAAGCCGATGAGCTCGTGGCTCATCGATGCCGGCAGACGGAAGTAGGCGTGCGCGTCCGGGAGGTGGCAGATGCCGCCCATGCCGTCGAAGACGAACAGCGCCTGGCGCAGGTCGAGCCGCAGGCGATTGGGCGCTTGGAAGAGGAACTGACCAGCGAGGTTGACCGGTTCGCCCATCATTGCGCCGCGGACGGTGAGATTCATTCGGAGCGTCTCGATCTCGCCGGCCCGGGCGGCGGCGGCGTTGAGGATGTCCTGGGCGGTGTGACCGTCGATCACCTGCGAGGGGGGAAGGTCCGGAAGCGCGTGCTGCGCGGCGACCGTGACTGACGCGGGCGCAGTGCTGGCGGGGGGCGGTGGTGCGATGCGCAGGCCGATCCGGGGCGTTTGCCCGTCGGGGCGGGACACAACGAG
>JABWBI010000220.1 GCA_013360565.1 Candidatus Sumerlaeia bacterium
TCGCCGTGCAGTTCGCGCGTCTCGACAGTTCGCCCGGCGGGGTCGAGGAGCCAGACCTGGGCGCTGCCGGACTCGATGGACTGCGGGGTCACCTCGATCCGCAGCTCGTGGGAGGCCCCCGCGGCCAGAGGCGTGCCCGGCGCCGGCTGCTCCCGGATGACCTGCGGAAGAGCGAGCGAGAGGGCGGGGTCGCCGAGGAGGACGAAGTGCTCGACGAGGTCACTGCCCCGGCCCTCGGTGAGGTAGCGCCAGGAGGCGAGCGTCGTGGCGGGACCGATCTCGCGCACCCCGTCGCGGAAGAGAGCCTCCATGAGGCGATGGGTGAGGCGCTGGTGCTGCGTCGGCATGCCCTCGCCCGTCGGGACGTAGCAGGCGATCGCGCCTCCGGGGCTGCGGAGGAAGTCCTCGGAGATGCAGACGTGATAGTACGGATCCGGAAAGTCGATCGCGCCCGACGAGCAGGTCATGTTGATGAGAAAGGCCGGGCGGTCGCTCTCCTCGAGGAGGAGGGAATCGCGCCGCGGGGAATCGCAGGCGAACCAGATGCGCTCGTCCGCCCACAGGTTCGGGCCGCCGTGACCGTAGTACACGACGATGGCGGCGCCGTCATTGAACAGGTCGCGGATGGCGTTCGTCGCCGCGTCGGAGACCTTGGCGTTCGTCTCGGTCACCATCTCCTCGGGGATCAACTGGTTGTCGCTCAGCGGCAGCTCCCGGAGATACACCGTCCGGCCCCGCATCCCGGCCGCCACACTTTCCCGCCGGACCTCCTCGCACATGGCGTCGAAGGTGGTGGATCCGACGGCGTCATTGTCCGCGATCAGACCAATGCGAGAGCGCCACTCCCCCGCCGGCGCGTGATCCGCGTACGAGATCACCTTGTCCACCAGCGCCATCGCCGCTTCCAGGTCCTCGGCGCTCAGGCGGCCGAGCAGCAGGTCGCCGAACGAGTCGTCGCCCGACACCAGAACATGACGGAGCTCGTTCGCCTGCCAGTTGACCTCGCGGGCGACGGGATTGGGCTCACTGTACGTGGGCACATGGTTGACAACGCCGCTGCGCCACACGCCGCGGCGGTCGCGGTTGCAGTCGCCGAGGAAGGTGACGATCGAGGGGGCCGGTGCTCGCCAGTCGCGGAGGGCCGCGGCGAGGAAAGCGCGGATGGCCTCGGGGCGCTCGTCTCCGCCGCTGAACTCGTCGAAGATCTCGTGCGTCTCCACGACCTCGACCGCGAACTCCCGGCGGTGATGCGCCGCGAGCCGCTCGGCGGCGGCGCGGAGGTCGGGGTGGGTGATGATGATCATGTCCGCCCGGCGCGGTTGTCTCAGATTTGGCGGGGTCCACGCGACGATTGACTCGGGCGTGGCGAATGCCGTGGCGGCGGCCCCTTCGATCCGCCACCCGCCCCGTGGCAGCACGAGCTGCCGCTGGCCGCGGCGGCTCTCTTCGCGCAGCATGAAGGCCCGTGGCGGCGTCGACGCCACGTCGATGACGACGCTCGCCTCGGGCACCCACACCTCACTCAGGTGGGCCTCGGCGCCAGGGGCCGGCACCAGGACGAAGCCCGAGGCCTCCGTGCCCGTCGCGACCGAGGCGATGGGCCGGCCGAGGACGATCTTGTCCAAGCGCAGTTCGCTGGTCTCGCCCGTCCGCATCGCCTCGCGTTGTTCGGGCGTGAGCAGGCTCTGGGCCGTCACCGCGAGCCCGGGCGCATCCAGGAGGTCGACGGTCACCTCCGTCGAGGCGTGGCTGGAAAACCGGACGTTGTCGACGCGCATGGTCTCCGCGCTGGCCCCGGAGGAGTGGACGAGCAGACTGCTGATGACGCCTCGCAGATTCCGGCGTGTGATGAGATCGAAGCCGGCCGTGCCCAGCGGCTCGCGATCGCTCCACTCGCCCGGCAGCGCGGGGATCTCCGAGGCGACCCCCTCGCCGACGCGGAGCTCGGCCCACGTCCACACGGGCTGCGTGAACTCGAGGGTCGCTTGCCCGTGCGGGATCGGATCGACGATCGCCTCGTCGGGGTTCTCGCCGTCGCGCTCGATGACCGTCTCGAGCAGCGGGTGCCGCACGGTCTCCTCCTCGGTGGCGTCGCGGGTCAGCACACGGGCCATGCGCGCCGGTGTGCCCGAACCCGCCAGGTCCAGCCAGAAGGCCGCCCCCGGCACGTCGCGGCGCTCTTGCCCCTGCGAGACGAAGTGGAATCCCCGGCCCTCCGTGTCGATCAGGAGAGGCACGGGCTCGCCGTTTCGGACGACCTCCACCCGGTCGACATCGACGGCCTCGGGAGATACGCCCGCTGCGGCCAGGGCATCGAGCCCCACCCACACCGGGCCGTCGTGCGCCACGGTGAGCCGCACCCAGCGGCCCGTCTCGGGCGTGGGGTGCCAATCCTGCGTCTCCACGCCCTCGGGAACTGGGCCCGCAAGCTGCCGCCAGCGGGAAACGTCACCGGGGTTGATGACCAGGCGCTCGACGAGAGACGCGATGAGCGGATGGTCGGGCTCTGCCTCGCCCGTCTCGGGCGAGCTGAGGCGGATTGCCACCTCCACGCCGCGCACGCGCCACATTCCCTCTTCGCTGGGCAACGCCGACGTGGTCTGACTCAGCAGACTGACACGTCCGAGGCGCCACCCGCGGATCCAGCCCATCTCCTCGAAGCGCGCCGAGCCGCTCGCGCCAATGTCGCGCGGCAAGCGCATGGCCTCGTCGATCTCGACCAGGCGCGGGTCGCCGTCGGTCCGCTGCAGCTGCCACCGTGTGGCCTCGCAGCGCACCGGGCTGGCGGGTGGAAGCAGGACAGCCACCGCCGTCTGGTCGGGCGACTCGTGCCCCCACTGATGGCGGAGGACGATCTCACCGCTCGTGGAGGAGACCAGGACGGTGCGGCCCTCGATGGGCGGCGGCTCGAAGGCAGACGGCGCAGCAGCGGCGCTGGCCACCGCCGTGAAGAGGATGATCAGATGGAACCAGAGAGGACGACGCATGAGGCCGCCCACCCTAGACGGGCAGGCCGGGGTCCGCAAGCCGTCTCCGCGGGGCGGTGAGTGTCAGTCGGCCAGGAGGGTCTGGACCTCCGACTCGAAGACCGCCAGGTCCTGGTAGCCGATGTGAACCGAGGCGATGCGGCCATCGCGTCCCACGACGAACGTGGTGGGGATGGCATTGATCGCCCCCTCGCTGGTCGCCTGGGCCAGCGACTGCACCGTCGTCCCGTCGTCCATGAGCATCGTGTAGTTGACCCCCGCCTCCTGCATGTACTCCTGGACGACCTCCGGCCCGTCGTCGACTGAGATGCCGACGACCTTGAGCTCGGGATAGCGGTTGGTCAGCTCGATGAAGTGGGGAATCTCCATCCGGCACGGCGGGCACCATGTCGCCCAGACGTCGACGATGCGGACCGTCCCGTCGAACTGCGACGAGGGGACTGCGTTGCCATCGAGGTCCCGCGCCGTGAACGGCGGGAGTTCACCCGGTGCGGCCGGCGGCGTGGCCGCCGGGTCGGCCTCCGGGGCCGTCACTCGGATCTCGAATTGCCCCGTGGTCTGAAGATCGAACGGGACCACGAGCAGGTGGGCCACACCGCCGGCCGGGATGCGCACGTCCATCTGCGCGTTCGTCCCTCCACCGCCGTCGTCGTCGAACTCCATCCCGCCCTGGCCGTCGAAGACGTAGAGCGTCGTGTCGAAGTCGTCCGAGTTGACGGCCACTGTGGCACGGGCCCCCGGATCGCCCGCCAACTCGAACAGCGCCGCGCGCAGCACCGGCAGCGCCATCCGCGCCGCCTGCCTGACGGTGGGATCGCCCGTGTGGTCGAAGCGGTGCATCACCGTCAGGGGGGTCGCCACCAGCTCGTACTCGCCCGAGCTCATCGGCGTGAACGCGTCCAGCGTCAGCGTCGCGTCCCCCGTGGCCTCGGAGATGCTCAGCAGCCCCGAGTTCAGCGACCCGTGGATGTCGTCGTTCATCAGCCGCCGGCCGTCCGGCCCGTCGAAGGTCAAGACCGTGTCGAACTCCTCGGAGCTCGCGTACACCATCATCGTCTGCCCCGCCGCCACCGGGACCGTGTAGATCACCGGCATCTCGTCGAACAGGCCCCGGTGCACCTGCCCCGGGAGCAGGCGCGCCGACTCGACCGCCGCCGCGGACAGCGTGTAAGCGCCCGTCTCGCCCGGCCCGTAGGTCGTCACCGTCACCGCGCACTCGCCCCCCGCGTCCGATCGCACCAGCAGCCGCGAGTCGAGCGAGCCCGCGCCGTCGTCGTCCTCACGCACAGACCCATCCGGCATCGCGATCTTCAGGTAGCAGTCGAAGTCCTCGGACACGAGCGTCACCACCGCCGCCGCGCCGGGCGCAAGCACGAGCGTGTGGCCGTCCTCGTACTTGCCCATCGGCCCCTGCGGATCGGCCGCCGTCAGCTCGCCCGACACCGTCTGTCCCACCGTCAACACCTCGGCCGGTCCAGTGCCCGCGAGAGCGAGCATCAGACCCGATGCCAGCACCGTTCTCTTGAGAGTCCCCATGGGAGGTTCACCTCGTCCTTGAAATCGTGAGACCATCGGGCGGCGGGTGTAGCATGCCCGATGGCCTCTGCGACAGGAAAAACGGGGTTTCAGGGCTGCGCGCCGAGCGCCTCGGCCACGTCGGCGGTGAGCTGCTCGCGCGTGGGCAGGGACGCGGTGTACATGGCGGTGATGCGGCCATCGGGGGCGACGACCGCCACGACGGGCGCGTAGACGGCGATGCCGCTGCCGGTCTGTTCGCCGAAGAGGCTGGGTGTGAGGCTCGTCTCGTCGACGAGCACCGTGTGGGCGATGGCGTGCCGCTCCTGCGCCTCCCGGAGCGCCAGCAGCGTCTCACCCTGGCCGATTCCGACAACATGCACCTGGCCACCGAACTCGGCCGCGACGGCGTCGAGCATCGCGGTTTCCTCGCCGAGGGTCTGGCTCCACGTGGCGAAAAGGTGAATGATCGATGCCTGCCCAAGCAGCGACTCGGACGTCACGGGCTGACCACTGAGATCGGGCAGCGTGAACGAGGGGAGGCGTCCCGGACCGAGGTCGAAGACGACCAGCTCCAGTGCACCGCCCTGACCCGCGGTCTGCGGGAGGATCTCCAGCAGAATCTCTCCGCTCGCGGGCGCCTCGAGGCGGGCGCGGTTGACCAGGCCCGTGGCCTCCGGGGCGAGAGACGGTGGAGGCACCAGCACGGCCAGGCGCGTGAGGAACTCGCGCGAGTCCGCCGAGAGCGCCAGGCGCGTCCCCGCGGGAGCCGCGACGCTGAC
>JABWBI010000221.1 GCA_013360565.1 Candidatus Sumerlaeia bacterium
CTCCTCCTCGCGCGTGGCGCGGTCGCGCAGCACGGCGCCGACGACGCCGGCCGAGGTGCGCAGGTGGCGGCCGACCATGACGTTTTCCAGCGCCGTCATGTTGCCGAACAGCCGGATGTTCTGGAAGGTGCGGGCGATCCCCAGGCGCGTGATCCTGTCCGGACGCCGCCGCGTGAGCCGTGCCCGGCGTCCCAGCGGCGAGACGAAGTGGATCTCTCCCGAGGTTGCGGGGAAGAGGCCAGTGATCGTGTTGAAGAGGGTGGTCTTGCCAGCGCCGTTCGGGCCGATGAGGCTGACGATCTGGCCCCGCGGCACGGTCAGGGAGACATCGCTGACCGCGCGGACGCCCCCGAAGTTCTTCGACACGTGGGCGACCTCGAGGACGGTCGTGGAGTCCGGTGAGAGGGTCATGGGCCTCGCTCCTCGCCCAGATGGAAGAGGCGCGAGTCGTAGGAGGGGCCGCCGGGCAGGCGCTCGCGCAGGCGAGCCCGCGGCGGCAGCAGGCCCGAGGGCCGGAAGCGCATGATCAGGATCAGCGCGGCGGCGTAGAAGAGGTAGCGCAGGTTGGCGTCGATCGGATGCTCGGGGTGACGTGAGTTGAATTCGAGGATGAGGTCGCGGAGGATCTCGAGGAGATAGAACAGCACCGCCGTGCCGACGAGCGTCCCGGTGATGGACCCCATGCCGCCGAAGACGACGTAGAGGACGAGGTAGACGGAGATGAAGAAGCTGAAATCGTTGAACGAGAAGCTGCCCTGCAGGGCGGCGAAGACACCGCCGCCCAGGCCCGCGAGCGCCGCGGAGATGGCGAAGGCCTGCGTCTTGTACCACGTCAGGTTGATCCCCGCGGCCTGCGCGGCCAGCTCGTCCTCGCGGATGGCCACCCAGGCGCGGCCCAGACGTGTGCGCTCCACACGGCGCATGAAGACGATCACCAGGAGCAGAATCGTCCCCGCCGTGTACCAGAATTGGACGGGGGCCAAGCGGTTGAAAGTGAGCGGGGCAAGCGCGAAGTCGCCATGCAGCGGGTCGACGGGCCACAGAATCGACGGTGCGGGGACGCCGCGGAATCCGCTGACGCCGCCTGTCATTGAGGTCCAGTTCTTCGCAACCTGGATGATGATCTCGCTGAAGCCGAAGGTCACGATGGCGAAGTAGTCCCCCTGCAGCCGCAGTGTCGGGACGCCCAGGATGATTCCCCACAGGGCGGCGTGGAGAGTGGCGGCGGCCAGCGCGGACCAGAAGGACCATGGCTCGAAGGCAAGGCCGTGGGCCTCGAAGAAGGGCGGAGGCCTCATCAGGATGCCGGCGGTGTAGGCGCCGATGCACATGAAGCCCGCGAAGCCGAGGTTGAGAAGGCCCGTGTAGCCCACGATCACGTTGCAGCCGAGAGCGACCGTCGCGTAGATGGCGATCAGCACCCAGACGCCCATCTCCTTCGGAAAACCCGCCGCACCCTTCCACCAGTGGAGCAGCTGCGGCAGGAACAGGATGAGCAGAGTCAGGATCAGACCCCCGAGCAGATGCTGATGGCCCTGGCGCGCGGCCTCGCGGCGGATGGTCTGCTCGTCGGCCACGCGTCACGCTCTCGTCGCCGACGCGCGGCCGAGGAGGCCGGTCGGCCGGAAGATGATGATCGCGATCATGACGACGTAGGCGACGGAGTAGGACCACGGGGTCAGATCGAGGCTGGTCAGCCAGCCCGGGCCATCGAGCCGGCTCAGGCTGGGGGCCATCGTCGTCACGGTGCCGATGAGAAAGCCGCCGAGCAGCGCGCCGGGGATGTTGCCGATGCCGCCGAGGACGGCGGAGGCGAAGGCCAGAACCCCGACGATGTAGCCCATGTTGTGCGCGAGGAAGTTGCCCTTGAGAATGTAGAGAGGGGCGGCGAGCGCGGCCATCGCGGCGCCCGTGGCAAAGGTGACGGCGACGACGTAGTCAACGTTGATGCCGACGAGGCGGGCGGTCGTCTTGTCCTGCGAGCAGGCGCGCATCGCCTTGCCGATGCGCGAGCGCATGATGAGGAGCCGCAGTGCCAGCATCGCCGCCAGACACACGCACACGATGACGACGTCGCGCACGCTCGTGTCGAGCCAAGAGGTGATGGGGATGCGGCCGGTCGTCCGGACGGTCTCGGCCCAGCCGAGCGGCTCCGTGACAGTGGCGGGGCTCTGCAGCAGGCGCGGGACGGCATCGGACGGCAAAGTCCGCGGCCGCGCCTCCCAGATCCCCTGCGCCAGATTGAGCAGGAAGAACGAGACGCCGATGGCCGTGATCAGTGCCGTCAGGCGCGGCGCGCGCCGAAGCGGTCTGTAGGCCGCGCGGTCCATCGTCACGCCGATCGTCGCCGTGTGGAGCACGGCCAGCGGATACGCGAGGAGAAACGGGACCGGCTGGCAGAGGACGGGGTACATCGACGCGCCGGCGGCTCCACCCAGCCCGAGGGCCAGCGCCGCCCGGCCCGATCCCCGCAGGCGCTGGGGCAGGAAGACGTTGAGCGTCGTGGCCCAGGTGATCGCCAGGATCACGGCGAGCGCCTGACCCCAGAAGAGGTTGTCGCTCGTCTCGCCGGGCAGGTCGAGGTCGGTGATCAGCGTCAGGAAGATGTAGGCGCCGAACATGAAGACCTCGCCGTGGGCGAAGTTCACGAGCTGGATGATGCCGTAGACCATCGTGTAGCCCACGGCGATCAGGGCCACGAGCGCCCCGAACGGCAGCCCCTGGACGAAGTACTGGAGGAGGATCTGGGTGTTGGTCAGCTCCACGGCGGGCAGGGAAGCAGACCCGCTCCGCGATGGTCAAGCAGCCTCGACTTGGGTGCATCTCGCGGATCCGTCAAAGCGGGGCGTGAAAAGTCGGAGCTTATCAGAGTTGGCGGGGGGAGATTGCGGGCGCTGAGGTCCCCATGCTGTGCTCGCAGAGGTCCCCCGCTCCATGTCCAAGCCCTCACCCTCGCTCACTCCCGTCGTCGAGCGCCTCCAAGCGCTCTTGGAGTGTGCCCGCCGTCCGGATCTGGGCCCAGGCGACCCCGTCATCGTGCCGTGGCGCCGGTAGTCGTGGGTGATGCCCTCGACGTGCCCCAAGCCCAGAGGGAGCATCGGCTGGCTCCTCTCCAGGGCCTGGATCTGGCTCTTCTCGTCGACGGCCAGCACGAGCGCCTTGCCGGACGGGTTCAGGTACAGGCCCACGATGTCGCGCACCTTCTCGACGAAGATGGGGTCGGGTGAGTGTCACGGTCCCCGCTGGGGCACGCGCCTCCAGCACCACCAGCCCCGGCAGGATGGCCGCCGACACTCTCGCGACGGGAGTCTATGCCCCTCGCCGCACGCGTCAAAGGCGATCAGAAGAACACAACTCCGCAAGGGCTGGTCGCGGGGATCTCCACCCATCTCAGCGGCTGAGCGCGCCCCGGCTGCACGAAGTGGATACGCTGGCGAAGCGCCTGGCAGCTCCACGCGCTGACGGCGACGCCGTTGCGTCATCGGCCGGTGATCGCGTCACCGGTGTGCTCAGCGGGTTGGAGGCGAGGTCTCTGCGCCGGCCATCCGATTCGTGGCCGCCCTTCGCCGCTCTGCCCTCCTGCGTGCGAACTCGCGCATATCGACGTGGATGTCGTGCTCGTCGACGATCTCCTCTCCGAGCAGCTCCTCGAGCACGTCCTCGAGCGTGACGACGCCCTCCATCCCGCCGAACTCGTCGACGACGATGGCCAGATGCTGGCGCTCGGTGATGAAGGTTTTGAGCAGCCGGTTGGCCGGCATCGACTCGGGGACGAAGACCGCGGGCTGCATGAGATCGCGCAGTGTCCCCTCGGTCTTGCCCGCGACGAGGCGGTCGAAGACGTCGCGGCGGTGGACGATCCCCTCGACCTGGTCGGGGGCGTCGTTTCTGACGCACGGCAGGCGGCTGTGCTTCCAGTGGGCCGAGTGGGCCTCGACCATCGTCAGAGGCAACTTCGAGGGCAGGACATAGACGACCGTGCGCGGGGTCATCAGGTCGCGGGCGGTCAGCCGGTCAAGGCTCAGTGCGTTCGCCACCCACCGGGCCTCCTCGGGCAAGAGCGACCCGTGCTGCGCCCCGTGCATGGCCATCGCGAGAATGTCGTCCTCCGACGCCACGTGCGGCTCTCCGCCGCGGCGCAGCAGGGCCGTGATGCCGCGGCACATCCACACGAGCGGGCTCAGCACCCGGACGCAGATCAGCAGCGCGAATGCAATGCGCGGGGCGATCTGGACCGCGTGGGTCGCCCCGATGGTCTTCGGGATGATCTCGCCGAGGATCAGAATCGAGAGCGTGAGAATGGCCGTGATGGCACCCAGGGTTCCGCTGCCGAGCAGCTCGGCGGCCAGGGCGCCGATCCAGACCGCACCCGCCGAGTTCGCCACCGTGTTGATGATCAGGATGGCGGCGATCGGCTTGTCGATGTCCGCCCGGAGCTGAGCCAGCAGCTCGCCCGCCCTCGAGCCCTGACGCCGCATCGACTCGATCCGGCTCAGCGGCATCGAGTAGAGTGCCGCCTCGGTGAGCGAGCAGCAGAACGACGTGACGACCGTCACGGTGAAGGCGAGGAGAATCAGTCCCATGAGGAGAGGGTGTCTCACTGGCAGTTTCTCAGAGGTGGGGGAGGGGCTGCAAGGCGCATCCGAGCCGCCCCATGGCGCTTGCAACCCGGTCCGGGGCGGCTAACATGCCACCTGGTCACCCTGCGGTGGCCTGTGATGTCCGGACGGGAGCGTGCCCGTGAGAATCGTGATGATCCTGATGCTGATCGCCCTCGCCGTGGGGTGCCGCACCGTGGAGTCGGACCGCGAGAACCGCCCATGGTACGAACCGGCGCTCGACCCTGCGTCCATCCCCTGGTACCTGCCGACGGGACCCTCCCACTGGGGCGCGCCGCGCCACGCCACGACCCTCGTGGGGCCAGTCGACTATCACAACGCGCACGGCGCGGGCTGGTGGGATGCGCCCTGGGTCCTTGCCGAGCAGGCGGCCTTGGCACCCACCTATGTGCTCTGGGGCATCGGAGATGCACTGTACGAGGACATTCTTGTGGCCGATCCCGAGGCGGGACGGGATCAGTGGCAGTGGAAGGCCGTCAACTGGACGCTCGGCCCGATCCACGCCGTGCTCAGCACTGCCAATCTCGCCGTGGTGCTGGTCGCCGACACCCTGCTCCATGATCCGGTCGCCGCGATCTGGTGGAGCCGGGGTGCGGAGCCGCCGCCGGCGGCAGACACCGGGACGGCGACCGCGCCTTGACCTGGTGCGGCCGCGCCA
>JABWBI010000018.1 GCA_013360565.1 Candidatus Sumerlaeia bacterium
CGGCCGCGGCGACCTGCGCGCGCGCCTCGGCCAGCAGAGGATTGCGCCACTGGGCGCGCAGATACCGGTCGACATAGTCCAGATGCTTGACCAGATGGACCGCCGCGAGCCCCTCCTCCTTCGAGGGAAGAGCGGGCGGCGTCACGGCGACGGGGACCCGGAGGTACTCCCACACAGGCCGCCCGACGAGGAACCAGACCGCCGCCGCGACGGCGAGCAAGAAGAGGAGCCCCGCGATGGGATGCATCGCCGCGAAGAGGAGATAGAACTGGTGAACCTGGACCGCGAAGAGGAGGGCGACGAGCACCACCGCGCCGAGGAGCGCCCACCGGATGAGGCGGACGGCGGCGCGGAGCATCGAGAGAAACTCCTGGGGAGGCGTGGGCATGGGGGCCCTCCTGTCAGCACAGAGTCCACTCAATCTGACATCATGGTTCCCCCATGGCCAGCGTTCTCACGCGCCCTCGCCCTCGTTTGGCCTTGTCGGGAGGAGCGCACCTGCTACGCTCGTCCCACCATGAGACCCATCGGAACGCTGCTGCCCCTCTCACTCTCGAGCGCGCTGCTGGGCGCGAGTGTCGCTGGCGCACCCGCCGCCCAGACGGCGATCAGTCTCAGCAACGGCGCGCAGGTGAGCGCCGAGGTCCTGCGCGAGACGGGCGAGGCGGTGCTGCTCGACCTGGGATTCGACGTGCTCCGCGTGCCACGCACGGTGATCCGCGGGCAGGTGCAGGCGGCGGAGGTGACCCCCGAGGAGATCGCGGCCCCCGTGACGGGCACGGCGGCGATCGACGGCTTCCACGAGGACCTGGATCTCATCCGTCAGGCGATTGTGCTCGTGTCGAACCCGATGGGCTACGGCGCGGGCTTCGTCATCGACCCCTCCGGGCTGATCGTGACGAACTACCACGTCGTCGAGGACGAGGAGTTCCACCGCGTCACGTTCTACCGCCCCGGCGGGGAGGCGCCCCGGGTCATCGACGACGTCGAGCTCGTCGCCTTCAGCCGCCTGCGCGACATCGCGCTGCTCCAGATCGCCCCGGACGCGATGCCCCCGGAGCCGCTGACGGCGCTGAGCCTGGCCGCGGACGACTCCGCGCACGTCGGCGACGTGTGCTTCGCGATCGGCAATCCGGGCATGGGAGGCGCCATCCTCTCGCAGACCGTGAGCGAGGGGATCCTCAGCTCGCTCCAGCGCAACTTCAGCGACGTGCTCTACATCCAGACGACCGCGGCGGTGAACCCGGGCAACTCCGGCGGACCGCTGCTCAACCGGCGAGGCCAGGTGATCGGCCTCATCACCTACAAGGCGTTCTTTCAGGACAACATCGCTTTCGCCCTGCCGACGCACGAGATCCGGCGCTTCCTGGCGAATCGCAGCGCCTACCTCGCGAGCGACCTCAACCCCAACGGGGGCCAGCGCTATCTCTCGCCCAACGAGCGCTGACTGCCCGATCGCGCTTGCGCCGGGCATCGCGCTCTGTTCATGGTGGTCCGACGCATGACCACACGAAACGGAGTTCCCCCGATGCGCGCTGCGCTCGCTCTCACCGCGGCTCTCTTGGTCCCCGCCGGTCTCGCGGCCCCGGCGATTCCCGGCATCCTCCCCGCGGAGTCGGTCCTCGTGATCGGCACACCGGACGCCACGGCCCTGCGGGAGGGCTTCCAGCGGTCGTCCCTCTTCGCCCTCTGGCGCGACGCCGACATGCAGGCCTTTGTCGCGCCGCTGGCCGCCGAGGTGACCGGCGCCACGGCATCGCTCCCGGCGCCCCTCGCGATGTCGGTGGACGAGTTCTTCGCTCTGTTCCCCCGGCAGGTCTATGCCGGCATCAGCCACTTCGCTCCGGCGACGGGCCCGGGCGGCGCGGCGGGTCCGGACATCGGCGTCTTCATCGCTGCCGAGACCCAGCAGCCCCAGCGCGTCCTCGAGATCATCGACGCGCTCATCGCGCAGACCGGCGCGGAGCAGAGCCGCGACACCTACACCGAGCAGGACGTGACGGTCGCGCGCAACGTCTTGACCTTTCAGCGGCCGTCGGCCCTGCCAGGTGAACCGGGCCAGGAGCCCGGTCTGGATCTGGCGACCTCCGAGGAGAGCGTCACGCTCCACACCGCGGTGGTCGATGGTCTCGTGATCGCAACGATCGACGAGCCGCTCGGCCCGGTGATCGCCAATCTCCGGAGCGGGAGCGGCGGCTTCGCGCACGGCACCGCGGTCACGTCCACTTCCGCCATGGTGGGAAGCACGGCGCACCAGCTCGTGCTCCACGTCAATCCCGCCCCGGTGCACTCGACGCTGACACAGCTCGCGACGGCGGGCAGCCCCTTCAACCCCGCGGCGCTGGGGATCTCCGACATCCAGGGCCTCTCGATGTGGCTCGACTTCGGCCCGGAGACCGCGGACAGCTGGTTCGCGCTCAGCCTCAGCCCGAATCCGGTGGGCCTGGGGCGGCTGCTGCGGCACGGGACGGCGAGCGACTTCCCGGCGCTCGACTGGGTCCCCGCCAACGCCGTGACATTCAGCGCGATGGGCTACGACCTCGGGGCCACGGTCACCGACGCCATCGCGCTGCTCACGTCGGTGTCCCCCCTGGCGGGCGGCTTCCTGACCGGCATGATGTCGACGGCCTCGCAGTCGCTGCAGTTCGACATTCAGGGAGACCTCCTGAGCCAGCTCGGCAGGGAGTACGTCAGCTACACCGTGACCGACCCGGCCGCGGCGCCCGGCGCCTTCGCCGGAGCGCAGGTCTACATCCTGGGCCTCCGCGACGCCGCGCGGGTCGCCGGTGCCCTCGCCCGCCTCGCCCAGCCGGCCGTCGTCGGCGCCAATCAGATGGCGGGCGGCGGCATGCTCGAGGCGGAGGAGTACCTCGGCCAGACGATCTACACGCCCCAGGCGGTGTTCGAAGGCCCCGCGGGCGCAGACGGCGTGCCGGCGTTCGCCGTGGTCAGCGATCACCTTGTCATCGCCACGGACGCCGCGGAGATGCGCGCCGTCATCTCCGCCAGCCAGGGTCAGATCGAGGAGAGCGTGCGCCAGAGCGAGCGCTGGGCCGAGATCCAGCGCCTCGCCGTCGCGGGCGCGAACAGCTTCTCGTACAGCGACGACGCCGCGGCGATGGCGTGGGCGGCCCAGGGGCTGGCGCAGCTCGGACTGATCAGCGTGATGTATCCGGACATCCAGATCCCCCTCGACTTCGCGCGCGTCCCCGGCCCGGACGTGTTCGAGCGTCACCTGACCCACACGGTCTCAACCGGTGTCATGAGCGAGCGCGGGTGGGTGAGCCACACCGTGACGCCGAATCACGACTGATCGGCGGGGACCTCGGCCCCGGCGGCCTCGCTGGCGGCGTCTTCGGGAAAGATCGACTCCATCTTCAGCCGCAGCGTCTCCGCGGCGAAGGGCTTGACGATGTAGCTCGAGACACCCGCCTCGACCGCCTCGCTCACGTTCTCACGCGTCGCCTCGGCCGTGACCATGAGGAAGGGGATGTGCCTGAGGCAGGGGTCCGCGCGGACGGCTCTCAGGAGCTCGATCCCTGACATCACGGGCATGTTCCAGTCCGACACGATGAACGCGAAGGGCGCCTGCTTGAGCTTCGAGAGCGCCTCGCGCCCGTCACAGGCCTCCTCGGTGTTCGTGTGACCGAGCTGGCGCAGCGCCTTGCGGATGATGCGCCGCATGGTGACGAAGTCATCCACGATGAGAATCGGCGCGCTGGGGTCGAGCATGCGGCGGACTCCGGCCCGGTCAGAGGAGCTGGAGGACGTGGAGGAGCTTCGAGCGCAGGCGGATCACCGCCTTCGTGTGGATCTGAGAGACGCGGCTCTCGGTGATGTCCATGATCTCGCCGATCTCCTTCATCGTCAGCTCGTCGTAGTAGTAGAGCGAGATCACCAGCCGCTCCTTCTCCGGCAGGACCTCGATGGCGTCGGCCACGATCTGATACACCTGGTCGAGGTTGAGCCGGACGTCCGGCTGCACGGTCTCCGGGTCGGCGAGGTACTCGAGCAGGTTGCGCTCGAAGCTCTCGTCGCCCTCCCCCCGGAGCTCGTCGACGGAGATGATGGCGACTCCGCGCGCCTCGCAGAGCATCTGCGTGAGATCCTCGACCGGGATGCCCAGGTGCTCGGCGACCTCGACGTCCGAGGCCGCCCGGCCGAGCCGCTGCTCGACCTCGGCATACGCGCGCTCGAGGCGCGAGGCCTTCTGGCGCGTCGAGCGCGGGACCCAGTCGAGGGCACGCAGCTCGTCGATGATCGCGCCGCGGATGCGGAACTCCGCGTAGGTCTTGAACTTGATCTTGCGAGTCGGGTCGTACTTGTCGATCGCGTCGATCAGCCCCAGGATCCCGGCGTTGACGAGGTCATCCACCTCGACGTGGCTGGGCAGGCGTCCGGCGATCCGCGCCGCGATGTACTTCACGAGCGGCAGATGCTCGACGATCATCTGGTTGCGCTCTTCGACGCTCGGCTTGGCCGCCGCCGCGTAGCCCTTCACTGCTGATGCCATTCGGCTCATGGGTCTGACCTCCTGTCAGTGCAAAGGCACCGCCGCCTGGGGGGGCTAGGCGACACCCAGAGTCATCCGCCGCCAGAAGAAGCTCAGGCCCCCCGGGGAGGACCCGGCCTCGGCCGGCGCGCGGTCGAGTTTCTTGGCGATCCTGCGGAGACACTCCACGGCCTCCGCGCCGGGGAAGAGAGCGGCCAGCGCCCGCTGCCGGCGGATCGCACGCGTCATGTGGCGGTCCGCCACGACGTGCCCGAGCGGTTCGAGCGAGACGTCGAGGAACTGGTCGGTGATCTTCAGGAACTTGTCGAACAGGTCACGGGCCTCGTCGGCCGACTTGACCTGGTTGAAGAGAAGCCGGAACCGCCGGTGACCGTGGTTCTGGCTCAGCACCTTGATGAGCGCGTAGGCGTCGGTGATCGACGTCGGTTCGGGCGTGACGACGACGACCGACTCATGGGCGCTCAGGTTGAAGTGCACAACCGTGTCGCCCAGGCCAGCGCTCGTGTCGACGAACATGAAGTCGAGCGGACGCCGCCAGGCGTCGATCTGCTCGAGGAGGTTCATCTTCTGAGGGGCCGTCAGCTGGGCCATCTCTTCGATGCCTGAACTCGCGGGCAGGATCTGCATCCCCTCCGGTCCCTCGATCAGAATCTCTTCCAGCGACCTCTCACCGCGCAACACATGGGCCAGATTGGCCTTGGGCGTGAGACCGAGCATGATGTCGACGTTGGCCAGCCCAAGATCGGCATCCAGAAGCAGAACCTGGCGGCCCATCCGCTGAAGCAGGAGGGCGAGATTGAGCGACAGCGACGTCTTGCCCACGCCTCCCTTGCCCGACGTAAACGCGATCACACGAGTCGTCTGCGTCTGGACGGGGACCACCGGGGCCGGGCCCAGGCTACGCAGACTCGCGGCCTGATCAAAGGGAGGCATCGGCGTCACTCTCCCATCACCCAGCGGCAGAATCCGTCCCGCGTGGCGACCCGGAGGTCCTCCGGGACCTGCTGGCCGTTCGTCAGGTATGTCAATGGTTTGCCACTGAGTGTCAAAAAATTGAACAGCGACCCCCCGCAGTTGGTCTCGTCGATCTTCGTGAAGATCATCTTCTCGATGGCCAAGCTTGAGAATCGCTCGTGAATGTCCCGGAGGTCCCGGGGCTTGGTGGTGGCGCTGACGCACAGGTGTGTCTCGATGAGCGGATTCGGGCTGATGAAGGCGTGAAGCTCACCCATCAGCCTGTCATCCTTGGGGTTACCGCCCGTCGTGTCGACCAGGACCAAGTCGTGGTCCAGGTGGGCCCGGACCAGCCGGTCCAGCTCGGCGGCATTGGTGGCCACATGCACGGGAAGCCCGAGCATCTCCCCGTAGTGGCGCAGATGATCGAGAGCGCCGATCCGATAGGTGTCGAGTGTCAAAAAAGCGACACGGGCCTCTCGGCGCTCAAGCAGGAGTTGACCGGCGATTTTGGCGGCGGTGGTGGTCTTCCCCACCCCCGTCGGTCCGACCAGGGCCAGGACCCGTGCGCGTTGCCCGCCACTCTCGAGGGGGGCTGAGACCGCGACGAGACGCATGAGCTCGGCGAGGACGCACTCGCGGACATAGGCCTCCTGAGAGAGTTGATCGGGCGTGAGGGTCTGCGCGAGTCGCTGGAGTCCACCGGCGATGAGCGTGAGGTCCACCCCGGCGTCGGCCAGCTGCATGGCAATCGACCGGAGGGGATCGGGCAGGCTTGTCGACGCGGGGTCGACGACGGCCTCGGACATCCGGCCGACGAGGTAGCGCAGCTCGGCGATCTCGCTCCGCATGCGCGTGAAGCCGGAGTTCGACTCGAGGGTGCGCATCTGACGCGAGCGCGTCTCCTGCTTGAGGGACTCGATCTCGGTGGTGAGCGTGCGGAGCTCCTCCCGGATCGGTTTGATGTAGAACATCACGCGCTCCCGCGGCTCGGGCCGCGGCTCGGGAGTCTCCTCGCGGGCCGCGGCGGTGCGGGCGATCTCTTCGTCGAGATCGTCTCCCACCACGGCGAGCGTGTTGCCGCGGCGCGCCGCGGACTCCAGGCTCGGCGTCCGCTCCGCGCCGTCCCTCCTGAGAATCTTGGGGACCGGCGCATCGCGTGTCCCCTCTCTGCCGGGCCCGGCGTCCGGCTCGATGGCGGCCGTGATCTCGACGCCGCCGGAGCTGAAGAGACCGAACGCGCCGCGGCGCGCCTTGACCGGCCGCGTCGACACGATGACGGCCTCCGGGCCGAGCGTCTCGCGGATCTGGCGGACGGCCGAGGGCACATCCGCGGCGGTGAATGTCCTAAGCAGCATCGGCCAACCTCACCACACCGACGTTGTGAATCTTCGCATCCGGCAGCAGCTCGCTGTGACTGATGACGGAGAGCTGTGGCAGGAAGCGCTCGACCAAGCGCCGCACCTGACTCCGCAGCGCCGGCAGCACCACGAGCAGCGGCTGCGCGCCGAGCAGAGCGAATGCCTCGATCTGGCGGCTGAGCGAGGAGAGCAGACGCTGCGCGGCACTGGGCTCGAGGACGAGATACGTCCCCTTCTCGGTGACGCGGAGATTCTGAATCAGGAGGTCCTCGACGGCCTGGTCGAGCATGATCAGATGAACGGTCCCATCGTCGCTGAGGAACTGGCGCGTGATGGTCCGGGCCAGCGCCTGGCGGACGTGGTCCGTCAACTGGTCAGGGTCCTTGGTGACCGTTCCGCACTCGGCCAGGGTTTCGACGATGGTCAAGAGGTCCCTCACACTCACGCGCTCTCGGAGGAGGTTCTGCAGCACCTTCTGGACCAACCCGAGCGACACGATTTCCGGGACCACGCCGTCCACGACCTTGGGGAACTGCTTCTTGAGCCCGTCGATCAGATTCTGGGTCTCCTGCCGCCCCAGGAGCTCGTGCGCGTGGGCCTTGAGCACTTCCGTCAAATGAGTTGCGACGACGGTGGAGAGGTCGACCACGGTGTACCCCGTGGCCAGGGCCTTCTCCTTCTGATGCTCGGGGATCCAGACTGCCGGGAGCCCGAAGGCCGGCTCGACTGTCGGAATTCCGTCGATCGCCGTCAAAATATTGTCAGGGGACATGGCCAGCAGGTGCCCCGTGATCAGGTCCCCGCGGGCCACCTCCACTCCCTTGATGAGGATCGAGTAGCCCCCCGGCTTGAGCTCGAGATTGTCCCGGATGTGCAGCGGCGGCACGACAAAGCCCATGTCCTGGGCCAGCTGACGGCGGATCGACTTGATGCGCTCGAGCAGCTCGCCGGACTGCTGGCCATCGACGAGGGCAATGAGTCCGTAGCCGACCTCGAGGGCGATGAGGTCGATGGAGAGTAGTGACTCGACCTTCTCGGGCTCGGGCGGGGCGGCCTCGGCCTGCGCCTGGGCCTCCTCGCGGACACGGTCATGTTCCAGGGCCTGGAGATGAGCGACGACATAGGCGGCGACGCCGAGCAGGATCGCCAGGATGCCAAACGGGACGGTGGGGAGACCCGGGACCAGTGCCATGACGGCGAGCAGGCCCGCGGAGATGGCGAGTGGCCGCGGCCGGCCCATGAGCTCGATGCCCACGTTCTCCGACAGCCTCTTGTCGGACGTGGCGCGCGTGACCACGATGCCGGCCGCCGTCGAGATGATGAGGGCCGGAATCTGCGCGACCAGGCCATCGCCGATCGTCAGGATCGTGTAGCGCTCGAGGGCCTCGCTGACGTCCATCGCGTGCTGGACGATCCCGATGAAGAAGCCCGCGATGATGTTGACCAGTGTGATGATGATGCCGGCGATGGCGTCGCCGCGGACGAACTTCGACGCGCCGTCCATCGCGCCGTAGAAGTCGGCCTCGCGTTCGATCTCCTGCCGGCGCCTGCGGGCCGCGGCCTCGTCGATCAGCCCGGCGTTGAGATCGGCGTCGATCGACATCTGCTTGCCCGGCATCGCGTCCAGGGTGAAGCGGGCGCTCACCTCGGCCACGCGCCCGGCGCCCTTGGTGATCACGACGAAGTTGATGATGACGAGGATGATGAAGACGATGATGCCGACGGCGTAGTTGCCCCCGACGACGAACTGGCCAAAGGCCTGGATGACATGGCCGGCGGAGTCGGGTCCCTCGTTGCCGTGCAGCAGAATGACCCGCGTCGTGGCGACATTGAGGGAGAGACGGAACAGCGTCACCATGAGCAGGATGGCGGGGAAGACGCTGAAGTCGAGCGGACGCAGCGTGTAGAGCGCCGTCATGAGGATGAGCAGGCCCGCCGTGATCGAGAGCGTCAGGAGCAGGTCGAGCAGAAACGTCGGAATCGGCAGGACCATGATGAGCAGGACGCCGAACAGCGCGAGGGGGATAAAGAGGTCGCGCTGAGCGAGGGCCCGCTGCATCGGCCCCGAAGTGGCCATGCGGTTGAGGGCGGCGATCTGCGGGCCGCGGACGGCGGGGAGATGGGGCGTGGGCGCGTCAGCCATGGGTCAGACCTCGTGCGATGGGACGCCGGGGGGGGCGGATGTCATGACGGGAGATCTCCCGGCGCGGGGGCGGCCCGGCGGGCGAGCCGGGGCCTGGGGTTCGGGGCCGTCCGCAGAGATCGGCGCACGCGGTCGATGCGCTCCCACCCGCCGAGCTTGAAGACGTAGGCGAGAATCTCCGCGACAGCCCGGTACAGGTGCGCGGGGACTTCGCGGTTGAGCTTCACCGTGCGGTAGAGCGCCCAGGCGAGAGGCCGGTCCTCGACGCAGGGGACGCCGCTCTGGCGGGCGACCTCTCTGATCTTGAGGGCGAGGAAGTCGATCCCCTTGGCCACCACGATGGGGGCGGTGTCCTCGCCCGGCACGTAGCGCAGCGCGACAGCGCAGTGCGTGGGATTCGTGACGACGGCGGTGGCCTTGGGGACCTCGGCCATCATGCGGCGCCGTGCGCGGTCCATCTGGATGCTGCGGATACGCTGCTTGATGAGGGGATTGCCCTCGCGTTCCTTGAGCTCCTCCTTGAGCTCCTGCCGGCTCATGCGGAGCCGGCGCCCCCAGTCCCAGCGCTGGTACCCGTAGTCCAGAATCGCGAAGGCGATCATCGCCAGTCCCACGCGCCAGGCGATCATCCAGAGCACGTGCGCCGCGATGGGAATCAGCTGCTCCGGAGGCGTGTGGTGGAGTCCCATCAGGGTCGGCAGCTCGCGGTGAATGACCGTCGTCGCCAAACCGAAGACGATGAGGAATTTGATGACCGTGCGCACGGCCTCGGCAGCGGCCCGGCGGCCGAGGATGCGCTGGAAGCCCTTGGCGGGGCTCAGGCGCTCGATCTTCGGCTCGAGCTTCTGCGCCGACACGCGCCAGCCGACCTGAATCAGGTTGCCGGCGAACCCCGCGGCGGCGACGAGCAGGAAGAAAGGAAGAATGAACGGCGCTGCGGCGAGCGCGGCGCGGATCATCACGAGGCGAAAGCCGACCTCGTCACGCACGCTCAGGCCGTCGAAGTTGAAGAACTGGCTGAACGCCGCGGCCATCGTCTTCAGGAAGAGCGGCTGAAGGACGGGAATCGCGACGACCACCGCCAGGAAAACCGACGTGGTGACGACCTCGCGGCTGTGAACGACGTCGCCGCGTTTGGCCGCCTCCTCCTTGCGGTGGGCGGTCGCCTCTTCGGTTTTTTCCTGGGCGTTGTCTTCGGCCATCGGGGCACTCACCGTCTGGGTGTCAAAAATCTGACGGCCCTGCGTCAGGCTTCCGGCGGTCCCACCGGGTCGCCCAGCGCTGTCACTGAAGGAGTTGCAACAGCTGGCCGAGGGCACCGTCCAGTCGAGTGAACTGCGTTGCAAGCAGAGCGCCGAACGCCCCGAAGGTCAGGCCGAGAATCGTCAGCCCCAGCAGGATGTGAATCGGGAACGACTCGATGAAGATGTTGATCTGCGGCACCGCCTTGCTCACGAGGCCGAGGGCGAGGTTGCTCAGAAGCATCGCGGCCATGATCGGCGCGGCGATGATCACCGCCAGGGTGAACATGTGCGCCACCTCGCGCCCGAAGAAGCCGAGGAGCGAGCCCGGCAGGTTCACGCTGAAGAGCGGGACGATCTCGAAGCTCTGCACGAGCGCCCCGAGCAGCAGGTGGTGGCCGTCGATGGCGAAGAAGATGAGGATGGAGAAGAGGTAGTAGAGCTGGGCGACGATCGAGATCTGCGCGTTGTTCACCGGATCGAAGATGCTGGCGATGCCGAAACCGATCTGCTCGCCCGCGAGCTGGCCGGCGAACTGCACGGCGGCGAAGACGAGACGCGCCGTGAGCCCGAGCAGCAGGCCGAGGATAAACTCGGGGATCATCAGAACGGCGAGCTCGCCGGTGGTCTCGGGCAGTGCGCCCGCGTGGACCGGCACCACGGGGATCAGGCAGGCGGTCAGGGCCAGCGCCAGAAGGGCGCGCACGCGCACGGGGGCGAAGTCCTCGCCGAGCACCGGCAGGAACGTCACGATGAGCGAGACGCGGATGAGAATCGCCGTCGCCGTGAGGGCGAACGTCATCAGGGCCGCGTCGTCGAGGCCGGCCATCGGGTCACGGGGCGACGGAGCCGATCTGCGAGAACAGATGGGCCGTGAAGGTGATGAGAATGCGCGTCATCCAGCCGAGGAACAGGAGCAGGCTGAGGACGACGGCGAGGATCTTCGGCACGAAGATGAGCGACTGCTCCTGGATCGACGTGACCGCCTGGAAGATGCTCATCGCCAGACCGACGGCCAGCGCGAGCCCGAGCGAGGGGCCCGCGATGAGGAGCGAGACCCACATCGCCTGGTTCATGATGTCGATGATCGCCTGAGCGGACATGCGCGCCTCACATGTAGCCCGCCAGCAGCGAGCCGATGATGAGATTCCACCCGTCGACGAGGACGAACAGGATGATCTTGAAGGGCAGCGAGATGAGCACGGGCGGCAGCATCATCATGCCCATCGACAGCAGGACGGACGAGACGACCATGTCGATGATCAGGAACGGGATGTAGATCATGAAGCCGATCGTGAACGCCGTCTTGAGCTCGGAGATCATGAAGGCCGGCACCAGGACGTGCAGCGGGAGGTCGCCGGGGGTCTGCGGCGGCTCCATCCCCGACAGGCGGACGAACAGCGCCAAGTCGCGCCGCCGCGTCTGCTCGAGCATGAACGCGCGCAGCGGCGTCTGAGCCTGATCATAGGCCTCGGCGGCCGTGATCTCTTCGCTCAGATAGGGCTGGAGCGCCTGCGCGTTGATCTGCGTCAGGACGGGCGCCATCACGAAAAAGGTGAGAAAGAGGGCGAGGCCCAGCAGCACGGGCGTCGGGGGGACCTCGTTCACGCCGAGGGCGCGGCGGACGAACGAGAGGACCACGACGATGCGCGTGAACGAGGTCACCATCATCAGGATCGAGGGGACCAGTGTCAGGACCGTGAGCAGCGCGAGGAGCTTGAGGCCGAGCGCGATCTGCTGCGGCTCCTGGCCGAGCTGACTGAAGTTCAGACCGAGTCCCGCGGGAGAACCGGGCACGGGGAGCGGGGGCAGCTGAGGGCCGAGCGGAATGGTCTGCGCCGCCGCGGCCGAGACCGGCGCGAGCAGCACGAGCGCGAGGACAAGACGCGCCCTCACCGGCCCCGCCTCGACTTCAGCGTGTCTTCGAGCGCGACGGGCTCGCGGTGACCGAGAGCCGACTGAAGCTCGTCCTGAAAGGCCTGCTCCTCGGGCGTCGCGGCCTCGGGCTCCGACGCGAGGGCCGTGATCGCATCGCCTGTGACGCCGAGCAGGAGCCGGCGGCCTTCCCACCGGACGACCGTCAGCGTGCGGCGACCGCCCAGTGACCGCTGCTGCAGCACCTCGATCCCCCCCCCCTTTGACCCCGTGAGGGCGGGCGTCCACTTGCCGCTGAGGCGCTTGAGGACAAGCAGTGTGAGAAGGAGAAGGGCGAGAACCACGCCCAGCGCACCGAGCATCTTCAGCGTCGACCCGATGATCGAGGGATCCGCGCCAGCGAGTGGAGTGGTCTCGGTGCCAAACAGCTGGTCGAGGCCATCACTCGAGGCGGCCGCGAGAGGTGTCAAAAAACTGACGGTGCTGGTGGGCATTGGACCGGTCAACTGGCTCCGGGGCGCCGGAATCTTGACGCTTCGCAGCGTCGGTGGGGAAGTAGAACAAGGCAGGTGCCGAGGCGCCGAGATTCCAGGTCCATATCTCTTTCCCCACCTGTATACTATTGCCATTCCATCGGTTAGGCTCCATGGAACCGGCTGGACCGCGGGAAGGAGTGTGGCCTGCGAGGAATCATCCCAAAAACCAGGATCAAAGCTTGACCCCAGGGAGGAAGGGGTGGACTCTGGGCGAAAATCCATGGAAAGGGGGAGGGTTCTCTCGTATGAACCGTCTCGCTTCTTTGGGGGGTCGCAGGGGTTCACGATGGGGGGGCTGCGCTCTCACCTCCATCGCCTGCGCTGCTCTCATCACTAGTTCCGCCATCGCCGGAGGGTATCTGGCTGCCCCATTTGCGTGGTCGCCTCCGGTCACCTGGAATCCCGACCTCGGCACTCTCGGGACGCTCACAAACACGGATGCCGACACACTGGCCTCGGTCGGCATCAGCCGCTGGGCCAACGCCTCAATCCCGACCTGTGCCCTGACCTTCACACAGGGCGCGGATCTCGGCGTCGATCACGTCGCGGCCAACTATGACACCGGTGCCGCGCCGGCTGGCCGCTTCGGCGTCGGCGGCGATGGGATCAACCCGATCATCTACGACACCGACGGAACGATCACCGACGCCGAACTGTTTGCGGGCGCCTCGGCATTCGTCATCGGTTTCGCCGGCTGGACCCACAGCATCGGGTCGACGATCGTCGACGGCCACGCCGTGATGAACGGTCTCTTCTCGGGGCTGCCCACGCTGACCTACCGGGGCGTGTTCGTCCACGAGTTCGGGCACATGCTCAACCTCGACCACGCGCAGCACAACGAGTACAACCTCGAGCCCGGCAACACGCTCGGGGGGTCCCAGGTGGGTGTTCCCACGATGTACCCGATCGCCTTCGGAACAGGGGTCGACGATCTGGCGCGCGACGACATCGCCTGGATTTCGAACCTCAATCCCTCGGGGACGTTCGCGACCACGACCGCAGCGATCAGCGGGACGGTGCGCAACTCGGCGGGAACCGCTCTCACGGGGATCAACGTCGTGGCGCGCTCCACGGTGACGCCGGACTCAGAAGTGATCTCGTGCGTCTCCGGGAACGCCGGCTTTGCGGCCGGTGAGTATCTGTTGCCGGGCCTGCTGCCCAATCACACCTACACCATTCACTACGAGCAGATTCAGACCGGCTTCACCGGCGGGTCCCGTGTGGGCCCGCTGGGCGTCCAGCTCCTCTCGCGCACGGTCGGCGCCCCAGAGTTCATCAGCGAGTCGGGCACCGAGTCCGCCGCAGATGAGCCGCTCCGCTCGACGACCTTCACCACCGGTGCCGCCGGCTCGACGCTGACCGGCGTCGACCTCCGTCTCAACGGCTCGCTGCCGGCTCCGACCCCCATCGTCGAGGTCGACACCGGCGCGACGATCGCCACAGCGACGCCGATTCCTCTGCTGCCGCATGTCCCCGTGACGATCAGCGGCACCGTCGACAATGCCGAAGTCGGTCCGCTGTCGGTCTCGGGCAACGACATCGAGGATCTCTATGTCATCACTTCGGGTTCGAGCGCAGGCATCTCGCTCTACAGCATCGAGTTCACCCCCGCGACGGGCGCATCCCCCTATGGCTTCTTCGTCATCGAGTCGCCCGGGTTGGCCATCACATCGGGGAGCACCGCCGTCGCTGCCGGATCCACGTTCCGGATCGACCAGCACTTCGAGAGCGCGCGGTTCGGCTCGGGGGCTGATCTGGGCGAGATCTATCTGGCCGTGGCCTCGCCGAACGCCGGGCCGAACGCCTACACGATCCGCCTCGACGCGCGCATCGGGGACACCTCCTATGTCGCCGTCAACGGCACGGTCAACGGCCTGATCGACGTCGGCGGCCCCGGTTCTCACACGCACCGGATCACCGGCCGCGGCTTCAGCGCGACGCCGACCGTCACCACGTCCGACCCGAACATCACGGTTGGCACCGTGACCTTCGTCGACTCCAGCAACATCGACGTCCAACTCAACCGCACCGGAGGCTTCACGCCCGGGGTGACAACGCTCAGCGTGACGAATCCCGCGGGCGCCGGGCTCTACGCCGGCTCGATCGCGTCTTACCCGACCGCGGTGCCGGTCGAGCTCTCCGTCTTCACGGCGCAGTGAGGGCGACAGCCATGGAAAGGACTCGCAGTATGAGAACCACGATGCACACCCTGCTGGCTGCCGCCGCCGCGTTCACCTTGACGGCGAGCACGCCGGCCATCACCACGATCGAGGCCAATCTCGCTCAGATCGTGCAGTACACCGATCAGGCCTTCGTCGGGACGGTCACGGCCTCCGAGGTCGTCCAGCTCGACAATGGCCGATGGGCCGAGCGGATCACAGTCTCCGTCTCCGAGGGAGTCCTCGGCGACGCGGATGCCGGCGAGGCCGTGACCTGGCACCAGGCGCGGCCAAATCAGTACGCCGCCTACTGTGGCATGCCGCAGTTCCAGGTGGGCCAGGACTACCTCGTGTTCCTCGGGGCGAGTGCCCCGGGAAGCCAGTTCACGGCCCCCGTCGCGCTCGGCCAGGGCGCCTTCGTCGTCACGACGAATGAGAACGGCGTGCAGGTGGCCCGCAACGGGTACGGCAACGGCAACCTGTTCAACGGCGTCGATGTTCAGGCACTCTCCTCAGCGGCCGCGGCTCCCATCGATGCCACGACGGTCGACGGCATCGCCGCCGCAGCCCAGGCCCTGGAGTCGAGCGGCAACCCGCAGGCGTTCTCCACCGCGCCGGGCGAGGGGCTGTCGATCGACGGAAACTGAGGGGTCTCCGCTCACGGAGGGACGTCCCAGAGCAGGACTCAGGAATCCCGGGCTGAGCGCCGCACGGCGCTCAGCCCCTTGTCCGTTTGAGCAGAGGGGGGCCAAAGTCATGCTTCACTCCGCTCTGTCACTCACTGTTGGGATTCTGCTGCTCGCTGGATGCGAGCGGGGGACAAGCGAGCCGACAGCCGCCGCCGGTCAATCCACCCTCCCGTCACCATCTCTCACGGCGGCACCGCCGGAGGCTCAGGTGCAACCCCGGGGCGAGCCTCCCGCAGGCATGATCATCGAACGGCAGTATCAGATCGAGTTCAACCCCGAGTATGTGACGCCGGAGACGGACGCATCCGCCGGGCAGCCCGTCACCCCAGCTGCTGAATCCGCTCCATCGGCGAGATGATGTCGGTGAGCCGGACGCCGAAGCGCTCGTTGACCACGACGACCTCGCCGCGGGCCACGAGCTTGTCGTTGACGAAGACCTCGAAGGGCTCGCCGACGAGCTTCTGGAGCTCGATCACCGAGCCCTGTCCGAGCTGAAGGAGGTCGTTGACCAGCATCTTCGTGCGACCGATCTCGACGCGGACCTGGAGGGGGATGTCGAGGAGGAACTCGAGGTCGAGCGGCTTGCCCGCCGCGGGGTTCTCGGTC
Organism: Candidatus Sumerlaeia bacterium; assembly: GCA_013360565.1. Lineage (GTDB taxonomy): Bacteria > Sumerlaeota > Sumerlaeia > JABWBI01 > JABWBI01 > JABWBI01. The sequence continues at coordinate 16,078 of JABWBI010000018.1, forward strand.
AGCGGCGTGTCGGCGGCGCCGGCGGAGGTCTCGGGTGCGGTCTCGGTCTGGGTCATCGTCTCGTCAGACATGGCGTGTCACCTCTCTGGCGGGGGTGGAAATCGGGCATTCGATCTGGACGGCGCGGCTGCCGCGGTGGACGCCGACACGCCCGAGAAACTTGGGACTGTTCTCAACATACACCGTGACGGGCTCGGCGCAGTCCTTGCCGAGCATCAGGATGTCGCCGGGCTTCATGCGCGACAGCTCCCGGCCCGTCACCTCCGTCTCGCCCAGGACAACACGCATGTTCACGCGGATCTCGCCGATCTGGTGCTTCAGGCGCTCGATCCACGTCGAGTCGAAGTCGACGTGCTCGCTCTGGAACCCCGCCCGCAGCCGGTCCCGGATCGGCTCGAGCGTCGAGTAGGGCAGACAGAAGGTCAGCGTGCCGGAGGACTCCTCGAACTCCAGGTCGAGTGAGATGACCACCACCACCTCGCTCGGTGGCACGATGTTGACGAACTGCGGGTTGACCTCGGAGCGGACGTGGGAGACCGCGACGGGATGAACGGCCTTCCACGCGTGCTCGTAGTCGCCGAGGGCGATGTCGACCACCTTCTTGAGAAGGCGCTGCTCGATCGCCGTGAAGTCGCGCCCTTCGAGTTTGACGCGGGAGAGGCCGCTGCCCCCGAAGAACGTGTCGATGAAGGAAAACACCAGCCGCCCGTCGAAGACGAAGATGCCCAGGCCCCGCAGCGGATCCATGCGGAACAGATGGAGACTCGTCGGCAGCGGCAGTGACCGCATGAAGTCGCCGAACTTGATCATGTCCGACCCTGTGACCGTCACGTCGACGGCGCGCTGAATCGTGGTGGAGATGGAGGACCGGAACTGCCGCGCGAACCGGTCGTGCACCATGTCCAGCGTCGGCATCCGCCCGCGGATGATCCGATCCTGGTTCGCGAAGTCGAAGGGGTGGACGCCCTCGCGCTTCTCGCCGCCGGACTCGGTGGGAATGTCTCCCCCCGAGATGCCGCGGAGGAGGGCATCGATCTCAGCTTGGCTCAGGACCTCGGGCAACTGTCAATCCTCCGACAGTCTGGGACTGGTTCACCGGTGGAGAGCAATCACTGGACCAAGAACTCTTGGAAAAGGATCTGGCGCACGGAGCCGGTACTGAGGAACCGCTCGACGCGTGCCCGGATGGTCTCCTTGAGGGCCTCCTTCGCCTCGACTGTGGCGATGTCCTCCAGGCGGAGGCCCGAGAGCAGAAGCAGGACCGTGTCGTGGATGAGAGGCATCCTCTGCTCCACCTGGGCCTGCACTTCCGCGTCGGCGACCTCCATGTCGATCTTGATGCGAAGGTAGCGATCGGCCGAGGTCTCGTTGAGGTTCACCGTGAACTCACCGAGCGGAATGATGGGACCGTAGGTTGGCAGCGCCTCTTCGGGCTCCTCTGTCTCCGCCGTCTCTTCGCCCCCCTTGCCCAGGAACATGACCGCCCCGGCGGCGCCCCCTCCGATGACGAGGAGCGCCAAAAAAATGACGATGATCAACTTGATGGGAGACTTCCGGGCTTTGGCGGGGGTCTCGGTCCCCTCGTCAGGGGTTTTCTCTCTCTCGGCCATGTCACTCCTCCGATACGCCGGGGGGGCTCAGACTGAACGGCACCGCCGTCTCGGTCTCGATGAGAATGTCGACCCGGTGCTGGCGCAGGTCGGTGGGGGCGACTCTCTCATCCTGAATCATCGGCAAGGGCTGGGCCGACCCATAGCCCGCAATCGTGAACCGGGGATCACTCTCGGGGATCTCGCCCTGCTCCATGAGGCGCTCCAAGACCCCCTGCGCCCGGCGCAGGCTCAGGTCCATCTGGACCGGCGGGCTCACCTGCGGATCGCGCGAGGTGTGCCCCTCGAGCCGGATCGGGAAGTCGATCCGGGCCAGAAGCGGCGCGAGGCGATCCAGGACGCCCAGGCCTCGCGGGCTGAGCGTCGTGCTGGCGGGATCGAACAGCAGCTGAGGCCGGAAGCGGATGCGCAGCCCGTCGGCGTCGACGTTGAGACTCATGAGGTGCTCGTTCTGGTTGACGGCCTGGAGGAGCTCGTTGAGCTCCTGGTACGCTTCGCCCTCGGTCCGGATCCGCTCGGCCAGCTGCTGGGCCAGCGGATCCTCCGTCCGCTGAGGGATCAGCGAGATGGGCTCGAGCAGCGATCCGCCGGGCGTCACGACCGACGGGCGTGAGGTCTCCACCGCGCCGAACGACTCCTTGAACTGCTTGGTGTTCATCGACTTCATCGTCAGCAGCAGGACGAAGAAGACGAGCAGGAGGTTGAGCATGTCCGAGAACGTGACCATCCACGCGTTCGGATCGAACGGGACCTCGACGATCTCCTCGGGCACCTTCGCCATCGGTCAACTCCTCTCCCCCGACGCCGGGGCCGCGGTGTTCTCGAGCTCCACCTCGATCCCCCCGATGCTCACCGTCTGGCGCCTCGGGTAGAGACGCGGGTCATTGGCCCCGCCGACCAGCACGATCTCGATGCGCCGGTTGAGCGACCGCTGCTCCTCCGTCTCGTTGGGCATCCACGGCCGGGCGCAGCCGCCGCTCGCCACGATGAGGCGGCCCGGCGCCAGCCCCTGCGTCACGAGCTCGGCGTGGATCGCCCCCGCGCGAGCGGCGCCGTAGGCCCAGGGCGAAGGATACCGGCTCTGCCGGGTCGAAACAGTGTCGACGTGGCCCTCGATCTGAATCGCATGGGCCGTCGGCGAGATCCGCTGCACGAGACCCGCCAGCACCTGCCGGGCACCCGGCTTGACGTCCGCGGTACCCTCTTCGAAGAGCGCCCGGCCCTCGAACCGGAACACCAAGTCCTCGCCCCGCGTGAACACGGCCACCTGCCCCTCGGCGTCGTGCGCGGCGAGGAGGTCGGCGATGTCGCGCCGCACCCCTTCGAGCTCCTCGTCCGTCGGCTGGTCGATCTGCCCGCGCACAATGCCAGGCGTCCGGACCTCCTGCGCTCCACCTGGCACGCCGCCGAATGTCCCCAGGAGCGAACCGAGCGCCATCCGCGCCCGGCTGGGATCGACGACGGCCACGCTGTTCAGCGCGATGAAGAATGCCAAGAGCAGCGTGTTGAGCGCCGTGAAGAGCACCGTGATCTGATCGATCACCGGGACGTTCACGTATCGCCGGCGGACCTTCTGTGACATCGCCTGTCACGCTCCCGTCAGTCGAACTGCGACTTCCGGGCCTTCGGCCGCAGGAAGGCGTGCAGCCGCTGCTCGACCACGCGGGGGTTGTCGCCCGCCGCGATCGCCAGGATGCCCTGGAGCGTCAGCTCTTTGATCTCGATCTCACTCTCGCTGCGGCCGCCGAGCTTCTTCGCGAGCGGATTGAAGACGAGGTTTGCGAGAATCGCGCCGTAGAAGGTCGTGATCAGAGCGACGGCCATCGCCGGTCCGATCGTGTCGGGGTTGCTCATGTTCTGCAGCATCTGCACCAGTCCGATCAGCGTCCCGATCATGCCCAGCGCCGGCGCAAACATCCCCATCGCCGCCAGCACATCGGCCCCCTTCTTGTGCCGGCTGCGCACGCGGTCGATCTCCGTCTGCAGAATGCTCTCGATCGCATCGGGCTCTTGACCGTCGACGGCAAGCTGAACTCCGCGGGCCAGAAACTGATCATCGAGATCCTTCGTCGCGCTCTCCAGCGCCAGGATACCGTCCCGCCGCGCCTTGCTCGAGAACTCGACGAGCAGCCGGATGACTTCGTCCGTGCTCTTGAGCTTGACGAAGAAGGCGTTCTTGAGAACGCCGCCGATGCCCAGGACGTCACCCAGCGGATAAGCGATCAGCGTCGCCCCCGCCGTGCCGCCGAGGACGATCATCGCCGACGGAAGGTCGCCGAACGTCGACAGGGGGCTCCCCAGCAGAATGCCGTAGGACACCAGCCCGAAAGCGGAGAGAATGCCGAGGATGGTTGCGAGGTCCATGAGCCCAAGTGCTCCTCAGCGCCGATCGCCTCGACGAGGCCGACCACGCCAAGATCACAGAGATTCCAGTCCTCTCTTCGGAGACGTGGGGCCGTTTCTGAACCCCTTTTCGACCCTGTCCGGGGCGGGAACTGCGGTTCCCGGGAGCCATTCGCGCGCCGAGGGCCCTCCGCGCCAAGGGGCGCATCGGCCGGGGCGCGCAGCGACGCCGTTGACAGTCACACGCCGCATGTCACACTTCCCCGGCCTTCGCCCCACGGACCAGCCCATGCCAAGATTCCGAGACCTCGGATTCGCCCCCGGCCTCCTCCCGCCGGGCCCGCGCAATTCCATCGCCGACGTCGAGGGCGTGACCGTGGGGCACGCGACCCGCGTCGAGGGCGAGGCAATCCGAACCGGCGTCACCCTCATCGATCCCGGCGTCCTCGGCCTTCTCCACCGTCCTCTCCCCGCTGCCGTCGCGGTCGGCAACGGCTTCGGGAAGCTCGCCGGCTTCACCCAGATCGCCGAACTCGGAACCCTCGAGACGCCCATCGCCCTGACCAACACACTGGCCGTCGGACCGGTGACGCAGGGCGTGATCGAGCTGGTGCTGTCGACGACACCCGATCTGACGCCCGGCCAGACCATCAATGCGGTCGTCGGCGAGACGAACGACGGCTTTCTCAACGACATCCACCGCATCGTCATCCGACCCGCCGACGTGACACAGGCGCACGAGAGACGCACCCCCGACTTCGCCCTCGGGGCCGTCGGAGCCGGAACTGGGACCTCCGCCTTCGGATGGAAGGGAGGGATCGGAACCGCGTCGAGAGTCCTCACCGTCGCCGGCCGGCCCGTCGCCCTCGGAGCTCTCGTGCAGACCAACTTCGGTGGAGCCCTCACCATCATGGGCATCCCCGTCGGAGCCCTCCTCGGCAAGACGAGCTTTGATCAATTCGTCGCCAAGCCCGGCGATGGCTCCTGCATGGTTGTCCTCGCCACCGATGCGCCCCTCTCTGCCAGGCAGCTCGGACGCATCGCCCGACGGGTCTTTCTCGGCCTCGCCCGCACGGGCTCAGTCATGGCCCACGGCAGTGGTGACTACGCCATCGCCTTCACCACGCACCGCGCCGGCATCGAGGGCGAATCCCTCGGACCCTGTCTCCCCGACACCGACCTGACGGGGCTCTTCCTCGCCGCGGTCGAGACAGTGGAGGAGAGCGTCCTCGACGCCCTCTTCACGGCCGAGCCTGTGGAGGGGCGAGACGGCCACCGCCTCGAGCAGCTCCCCGCCGACGAAGTGATCGCCCTGCTCCGCCGTCACCTGCCACGCTGAGCTCGCCAAGCCGTTTCCCCTTGCCGAACGCGCCTGCCGAAGGCATGAGGAGCGCTCCGACCCTGTGCCTGAGGTCTTTCGAATCGCGATGAAAGCCGTCATCCTCGCCGCCGGCGAGGGCTCGCGCATGCGGCCCCTCACCTTCACGACGCCCAAGCCCCTGATCGAAGTGGCCGGCAAGCCGATCCTCGAGTGGATCATCGAGGCCGTCCGGCCTCACATCGACGGCGTTGTGCTCATCGTCGGCCATCTCCGCGCTCAGATCGAACAGCACTTCGGCGCGGAGTGGCAGGGGCTCCCGTTCGCCTATGTTCACCAGGCCGAGCAGCGGGGCACCGGCCATGCGCTCCAGCTCTGCCGCGAGGCGCTGACCGGCTGCGACCGGTTCTTCGTCATCTACGGCGACAACATCTCCGCGCCGGTCGACATGGCCAACTGTGCAGAGCATCCACTGTCGGCGCTCGCCATCGAGGTCCCCGACCCGGAGAAGTACGGCATTTTCAAGACGGATACCTCCGGCCGCCTGCTCGATCTCATCGAGAAGCCCAAGGAACCCGCCGGCAACTTGGCCAACGCAGGCGTCTACGTCTTCGATCAGCGGATCTTCGAGGAGCTCGATCAGATCACGCTCTCCCAGCGCGGCGAGCTGGAGCTCACAGACGCCGTGCTCGGCTTGGCGCGCCGGGCTCCGATCCAGGTCGTGAATGTCGAGGGACATTGGCTTCCCATCGGCTACCGCGATGACATCGACCGGGCCGAGCCCATCCTCCTGCAGCGCGCCCCCGGGCCAGCGGAGGACTTGGCACGGCGGCGGCGCACCATCCTTGCGATGCTCGGCACGATCCACGGGCGGCAGCGCCGGGCCATCGCGGAGGCCATCGCCCGGGGCGTCGAGGGTGATCGACCGCTCGCCGAGGGCCGCATGGGCCTCCTCTCGCTGCTCCGCCATCTCATCGGGGTCGAGCGGATGGTGAACGGCGGCGGCAAGCCGCCGGCCGAGCACGAGATGCGCGACCTCGGCACTGCCCAGTCGCTCCTCGACGCCGAGCGGGAGAAGACCATCGCGCTCGTGCGGAGACTCGACGCGGCCGCGCTGGCCCGGGTGACACCGGTCACGCCGCCGGACGTGAAGGTGACGCTCCACTTCACCTTCGAGGAGCTTCTGCACTTCCTGGCGGTGCATCAGGCATGGCACGGCGGGCAGATGGCATGGACAGCCAAGATCTTGGGTGGGGTCACCGGCCCCCTCGAACCCTGACCGCGCCAGCGCCCGGTCGCCAGGCACGGCGAACCAACGCGTCTCTGAGGAGTGACGACAGCATGAGCGAGCAGACGATCCTGATCGGCATCGACGGCGGGGCCACCGAGGCCAAGAGCCACGAGGTCCTGGTGACCGGCAGGGGCAAGCGGGCGAGATTCACGCTCGGCGAGAGGAGCGCGTCGCGCCGGTACGAGCGCGTGGAGGGCTTCACCCCCGTGCCGGTGAGTGAGCAGATCAAGCAGCGCAGCGAGGGCAACGTCCAGCTGACCGACGCCGAGCGGGCGCAGGGCGCGAAGTACACCGACGCGGCGGCGGCCACGGTGATCGAGATCGCGCGGGCGGCGGGTGCGTCCCGCGTGGTCGTCGGCATGGGCATGCCGGGCCTCAAGACGGACGATGGCCGTGGCATCAATGCGATCAACAACGGCGCGCGGACGCCCGGCTTTGTCGCGCAGCTGGAGCGGAAGATCACGGAGGCCGGGATCACGATGGCGGCGCCGATTGCCCGGCTCGGCTCCGATGCCGACTACTGCGGCATCGGCGAGGAGTTCGCGGCCGACGGCGCCTTCCGCAGGGTCAAGAGCGCGTACTACGTCGGCTGCGGCACGGGCATCGCCGACGCGCTGAAGATCGACGGCGCGCTGGTGCGCTTCGACGAGACGAAGGACTGGCTGCAGAAGTCGTGGCAGATCGCGTCTTGGCTCGGACCGACGTTCGAGAAGATCGCCAGCAGCGGGGCCCTGATGACGCTGTACAGCGGCCTGCGCAAGACCACACCGGCCCAGCTCGTCGACCAGGGCGACTTCCCCCAGGACCTCGCGGTGGCCGGCGACCCGCTGGCCAAGGCGGTGATGGCGGCGGTCGCGGCGACGCTGGCGGAGATCGTCTTCGAGCGGCTCTTCACGGTCCACGCGGGACGCGAAGAGGCCCCGCACCGCGGCGACGCATACCTCGCGCTCAGGCGCGACCACCCGCACCGGGGCAAGCTCCTCGAGCGCGTCGTGATCGGCCAGCGGTTCGGCTTCCTGTGGGCGGACGCGAAGTACGCGAAGGTGTTTCGCCGCCCCGCCGAGGAGAACCTGGTGGCCCTCGCACTCCGGTGCCCGGAGCCCGCCGTGCGCGACCACATCGCACCCGGCGGGAAGATCAACAGAAAGCTCCTCGTGGCGTCGAAGCTGCGCGAGGCGCCGGCGATCGGCGCGGCCATCGACGCGTGGCAGACGCTGCAGTGAGAGTGACCTCCGGCCGCCGGTGAACTCAGGTGACGGCCCTTCGATCCGGGGAAATCGGCGTGAATCGATGGACGGCCAATTCCCGCGCCAGCAGCACTGCGAACACCCCGCACTGCACACCCCAGGCCCCCCACGACTCGTGCCACTCGCCGGTGGCGAGGAAGTGCTCAACCGTGGCGTAGGTCAGCAATGAGAGCGTGCCGAGGACGATCCAGCTCCAGCGGCGCGTGAGAATCGCGGGCGGGAAGAGCATCAGCAGATACCACGGATGCACGACCGGACTGAGAACGATCCAGAGTCCGAGCGTGCCGAGCGCTGCGCCCTCGGGTGAGCGGGCGCGCCAGATGACGGCGCCGAGGCCGAGCAGGAACAGAGCTCCAGCCGCGCGCCGTGCGAGGAGGAAGGCCGCGGAGTTGTCACGGTGGCCCGCACGCCCTTCGTCCGCCGCGCGCGCGAGC
>JABWBI010000222.1 GCA_013360565.1 Candidatus Sumerlaeia bacterium
AGAGGGTGCGCCGCGCAGCGCCGGTCATCCGCTCCGCGCGGACCGCCAGTGAGCGGGCGGCCTCTTCGAGGTTCCGGCGCGCGGCGGAAGACTCTTCGAGCCGAACGTCCCGGCTGGCCTGGCGCACCAGTTCGGCCGGATCAGCCGCGGCAGCGCGGTTCTCCCGGCTCTCCCGCACGGTCGAGATGAGCGTCGACAAGTTCTGGCGGTAGCGTGCGGCCATCTCACGCAGCCACGGCTTGTCACTGACGGCCACGGCCAGCGCGAGCAGAGAGATCATCAGCGCAAGCCACGCCACGAGGGTTGCCGAGCCCCCTCGCGGTGGCGGCTCATCGGCGGGACGGCGGAGGCGACGGGACACGAGACAGTGCGGTGGGTCACAGCCGGTCGCAGAGAAGCGGCCTCTTCTCTCAGACAGCACGGCGGTGTCAAGGTTTGCCAGGCGATCTTTTGCTTGCGGTCCGGCGCACGCCTCAGTATGAGTCGGCTTCGGTCTGGGCGCTTAGCTCAGCTGGTTAGAGTGCCTGCTTGACATGCAGGAGGTCCGCGGTTCGAGTCCGCGAGCGCCCACCAGCCCCCTCTGTTTGCCTTCTGAGTCCGATCAGGGTGCCCGGCGATCAGGCACTTTCGCACCGGCTTCGCGCCCTGGCCTTGACCGCAGGAGCGGGGGGGGCCCCTTGACGATGGAGCCGGTCCTGCCGACAATGGCGGGAGTGGGACCACGCCTGCCGGGCAGGCGAACCCGGAGGACACGCAGCTCTCTTTGAGTTCCAACGTCGAACAGCGCATCGTCCTCGCGCCCGAGGAGATTCTCGATCTCTGCGGCGTGAACGACGCCCAGCTGCGCCGCCTGGAGTCGGAGTTCTCGACTCGGATTGTGGCGAGAGGCAATGAGCTGCGCGTGCGGGGGGCCGAGGAGGCCGTCAGCAAGACCGGGCACGCGATCGAGCAGCTTCTCACGCTTCGCCGCAGAGAAGGGCGCCGGGCTGACCGTCGCGAGGTGCGTCAGACGATCCAGACTATCAAGGAGCATCCCCGCCCCGAGGCGGACCGGCGACTGAAGTCGATGCGACTCGAGAAGATCGACCTGCCTCTCAAGCGCCGCAACGTCGCCCCGCTGACGGAGGGGCAGCGGCGCTATGTCGAGGCGATGCAGCGGTGCGACATCGTGTTCGGCATCGGACCCGCGGGGACGGGCAAGACCTACCTCGCGATGGCGATGGCGGTGAGCGCGCTCGTCGCGGGCGAGGTCAGCCGGATCATTCTCGTGCGACCGGCCGTCGAGGCGGGCGAGCGGCTGGGTTTCCTCCCCGGCGACCTCGCTGCGAAGATCGATCCCTATCTGCGCCCGCTGTACGACGCGCTCTACGAGATGCTCGACGCGGAGAAGATCCGCTCACACATCGAGTCGGGCGTGATCGAGGTGGCACCGCTGGCCTTCATGCGCGGCCGGACGTTGAACTCCGCATTCGTGATTCTCGACGAAGGCCAGAACACGACGCACGAGCAGATGAAGATGTTCCTCACGCGCCTGGGCTTCGACTCGAAAGCGGTGATCACGGGGGACGTGACGCAGATCGACCTGCCGTCACCCGCGCACAGCGGCCTGGTCCGGGTGCAGCGGATCCTGGCGGGCATTGAGGGGATCGAGTTCATCCACTTCGGGCAGAGTGACGTCGTTCGCCACGATCTGGTGCAGCGGATCATCCGCGCGTACGAGCAGTCCGGGGAACCGGCGGCACCGGCTCCGGGCGGCCAGGCGTGAGGAGTATCCCCGTGCCCGCGGTCTCCTCCAGAGCTCCCGACACGCGCCCGCCCGGCACGGGGCGTTCCCCGTCGCAGCCCGTTCTCGCGACGCTGTCGGTGCTCGTCCACGTCTTCATCATCGTCGTGCTGATCTCGCCCACGCTGTACTTCGAGGAGTGGTCGTACGAGGGGGACACAGCCGCCGCGCACGAGATCCGGGCCCCCTTCACCGTGCGGGTGGTGGACGAGGAGCGGCGGGAGGCTCTCGAAGAGGAGGCGCGGGAGACGGTTCCGCGGGTGTATGTGATGGACGCGTCGGCGGCGTCGAGGGCCATCGAGCGTGTCGACCAAGCCCTGCAGACCGTGGGTGAAATCATCCCCGAGGACATGCCGCTCAGCTCCCCCGAGATCAACACGCCGGGTGCGGGGGAGCACCTGGAGGCGTTGGACCGGGCCATTCATCGGCGGCTGGGGATCGACCTCACACGGGCGACGCTGGTGACGCTGGTGCGCAATCAGCGCGACGAGCAGTTCCACGAGGAGCTGCGCCGTGCGCTTCGCCATCTCCTGAGTGAGCGCGGGATCGAGGCCAGCGACCGGGCGCAGATGCTCATGGATCTGCTCAAGGAGGACCGGGCCGTCATCGACTTCGAGGGCGGCGCGAGGCCGTTCGAGTTCGATGGATCGCGGATCCTGAACCGCAACGAGGCGGCCACCGGGGGCGTGGATGAGTACCTGGCCTCGCATTCGCTCCTCGGCGCCGATGAGAGAGACGAGCGGAGCGCGCTCCGGGAGATTGTGGGCGCACTCGTGACGGCGAACATCCGGGCCGACGTCGACGAGACGGCGCGGCGCGTTGCCCGGGCAATCGCCTCGGTTGATGAGTCGGCCTACGTCACGACCTACAGGCGCGGCGACCTCGTCGCGGGCAGCCGGGAGCGGCTGGGACGCCAGCAGGTGCTCGCCCTGCGGGAGATCGAGCGTCAGAAGCCGTACTACCTCGTCTTCAACTTCATCGGGAACGCCGCACTGGTCGTGGCCCTGCTCGTCTTCCTCATCATCTATCTGCGGCGATTCCGCACCGACTGGGCGTTCAACACGGCGAACGTGAACGTGATCGGCCTGCCCCTTGTCCTGACGCTTGCTCTCGGTCGCGTGTTCCTGCTGCTGCTTCCCAACGAGCCGATCGCGGGGTATCTGTTCCCCGCAGCCGCCCTGGGGATGCTCGGCGTGATCCTGGTCGGTCCGCGCGTCGGCCTCCTCATGATGTTCTCCGGGTGCTGTCTCTTCGGCTTCATGACCCAGATGAACTTCCAGTTCACCATGGTCGGCATCACCGGCGGCTCGGCCGCGGTCTGCTCGCTGCTCACCATCCGCCGCCGCCGCGACATCCTCCGCGCGGGGCTCATCGCGGGCCTCGCGAACGCCGCAGCCATCCTGGTGCTCCGGTTCGTGGACAACCCCGCCCTGCTCTTCTTCACGAACCGGACAATCCTCCACCAGATGGGCTGGGGTCTGGGCAATGGACTGGCCTGCGCGATGATCACCCTGATGGCACTTGTCGTTTTCGAGTCGATCTTCCGCGTGGCGACGGATCTCTCGCTCATCGAGCTGACCAGCCTCAAGACGCCGCTGATGCGCGATCTCGAGGAGAAGACGCCCGGGACTTACCAGCACACCCTCAACGTCTCCAAGCTCGCCGAGTCCGCCGCCGAGGCCATCGGTGCAAACTACCTCCTGGTGCGCGCCGGGGCGCACTATCACGACATCGGCAAGATGGTGAAGCCCAAGTATTTCACCGAGAATCAGGCGACGGCCGAGGAGCGGCGCATCCATCAGAAGCTCGCGCCCTCTCTCAGTGCGCTGATCATCAAGGAGCACGTCAAGAAGGGCATCGAGCTCGCCCGGGCTCACCGGCTCCCCGAGCGCCTCATCGACTTCATCCCCCAGCACCACGGGACGAGTCTCATCCGCTACTTTCACACCGAGGCGCAGCGCCGCTTCGCCATGGGCGACACGGCCGACCCGGTCCGCGAAGAGGAGTTTCGATACCCGGGACCCAAGCCCCAGTACGTCGAGACCGCCATCCTGATGCTGGCCGACGCGGTGGAGGCCACGGCCACGGCGAAATTGACAGGGACGACCGTCCGGCGCGATGACGTGGAGCGGCTGGTGCGCGACACGATCCGGGAGAAGTTCAACGACGGCCAGCTCGACGAGTGCAACCTGACCATGTCCGATCTCAACCGCATCCGCGAGTCCTTCGTCAAGACACTGCTGGCGCGCTATCATCAGCGCATCGACTACCCCGAGTCCCAGCCGCTGGCGGTGCGTGCCTGAGAGCCGCCCCATGCGATTCCTGATGGCCGCCGCGCTCTGCGCCGCCCTTGCCTCCGCCGCTGGGACCGGCCCTGTGACGTTCACCCCCCCAGGGCAGCCCATGCTCGAGCTGGAGGCGACAGAGGTGGGGGGCACCCAGTGCATCGCGCTCGATGACTTCATCTCCGCTGTCCGCACCGTGGACCCCTTGGCGACCGTCCGGTGGGAGAGTGCACAGCGCCTCAGGATGGACGTGCTTGGCTCACGGGTGACCATGTTCACCGAGCGCGCGGCGATCCTCGTCGAGAACTTCTTCCACGGCACAGAGGGACCCCTGGTCACGCGGTCAGGCGACTTCTTCGTTCCGGCAAGCGTGCTGAGGGATCTCTTCGAGTATCTGCCCAGCGCCCCCGCCGTCGAGGTGACGCTTCCGGAGGGAGTGGGGACTTCGGGACCGGACGCACAGGTTCCTCCCACCACGACGATCCTGCCGCCGCTGCCCCCTTCGGCAGGCTCGGTGAACCTCCCCCCCATGGATCTGACCCCGCTGATTCCGCCGCCGGGTGTGATGCCAGGGGGAGATCAGATCATCATCGTCACAGTGAATCCGGACGAGGATGAAGGACTCATCGCGCCCATCCGGACCCTCATCCAAGCGCAAGTGAGCGAGGCGACGGGGCGTGCCCCCGTGAGCGTGACGGCAGAGGAAGAGGACTGGAGCGCCGTGATCGCGGCGATCGCCCAGGCGCGCCCGAGGGCGGTGATCGCACTGCAGCTGGGTCATGCGGCGAAGCCAGAGATCAGGGGGTCGGGTCTCTTCTACATGTCGCCGGTGGTGGACCCGGGGAGCCTGCAGACGGCGAGTCAGTCCGGAGCGGGCTACCGCGCGGGGGCGCTGGGAAGCGAGATGCTGGCACAGCAGATCGAGCGGGCGGTCACGTCGGCAAGTCTGCCGTGGCTGGGCGCGGTGCCGGCTCCGCACCGCCTGCTGCGCGCATGCTCCTCGCCGGCGGTGCTGGTCGAACTGGGCCAGGATCAGCTCCAGGGCCTCTACATCCCCTGCGGGGTGGCCCACGGCTTTGCCGCGCTGTCCGACGTGGTACTGGTCTACGTGGTGGACAACTACTACGACGGGGCCGATGAGCTGGGGGTGGCGTGGAACGACCCGGCGCTGCAGG
>JABWBI010000223.1 GCA_013360565.1 Candidatus Sumerlaeia bacterium
GGGCGTCGTCGCGCGCGCGGTCTCGGGTGATCTTGAGCATCCACGCGGCGGAGACGTTGAGCGGGTCGAGGATGAGCGCGTGGCCGAAGCGCGTCGACGCCTCCTCGTACTGGCCGCGCCCGAGCGCGCCGGCGCCCTCGGCCATCAGCCGCTCGGTCAGCTGCTGGGCGTGCCACAGGCCGCGCTCCTCGGGCGTCATGTCGTCGAACATCTCACCCAGGCGCGTGGCGTTGAGGTCGGTGCTCATCCGCCGCGACCAGTCCTCGATCAGCACCTCGCTGGGTGTCGCCTGCAGCAGCTCGCCGAGCAGCCGGCCCATCTGCTCCTGGCCTGGGTCGGAGGCGACGGGCATCGGCGTGTGGCTCTCGGGGCGGAAGAGCATCTGGCGCATCGCGACGATCTCCGCCGGGCTCGACGGGCGCGGGAAACGGTCGGCGAAGGGATTGACCAGGCTCGAGGGGTCCCACAGGTACTTGGGCACGGAGAAGACGGCCAGGACGCCGTCGGTGAAGAACTTGATCCGATCGACCTCGATCGACGACGACGTCGCGGGCGAGCGCCGCCGCCCGCCGGTGACGGAGGGGATCCAGTCGCCCTCGACGATCTCGCCGTCCACGTAGCTGTGGATCACGCGGAACATCCGCTCGTCACTCGCGGTGTGGGGGAGCACCTCGGGCGTCATGTACTGCGCGGCGATCTCCACGGCCCAGGACTCGGGCCGCAGGCGGGCGGGGATGCGCCCGGGGGGCCGGATGCCGACGATCACGGTGTTCGGGCTGTCGACCACCTGGAAGCGCGCCTCGCCGATCATCCAGTTCGTGAGGAACGCGTCGGCGCCCCCCTGGTCGATCCAGTCACTGTAGAAAACGTTCCAGTCCCGCAGCGGCACCCAGCGGTCGCCGATCTCCGCGGGGAGGTAGCCGGGCTGCAGGATGCGCGCCAGGTGGTCCGTCGCATCGCGCACCTGCTCGTCGTCCCGGATGCCCAGGTGGCTCTCGATCTCGCCGAGGTCCGGCCACTTCAGGAGCTGCGCCACCCACTGCGGCGTGTTGCCCAGCAGCCGCCCCTCGACCTCCGATTCCCCGTCGAGGACGAGCTGCTGCTCCTGGGAGTTGAAGTCGTAGCCGGGCTCGGCGTCGTTGACGTCCTGGGCGGGGAGTCCAGACACCGTGAGAGCGAACGCCAAGGCGGCGAGAGCCGCCGCGCACAGGCGGTGCGAGAGCAGCATGACCTGGTCCTCCTCCAGACAGCAGAGCCGATCTGTTTCTCAGGATAGGCCAAACGCCTCGGGGCGTCAACGCCGCCTCTCTCAGCGGTCTGCGATGAAGTCGAGCGGATTGACCGGCTCGCCCGCCACGCGGATCTCATAGTGAAGGTGCGGCCCGGTGGAGAGGCCGGACGAGCCGACCTCGGCGATCGCCTGCCCGCGCTCGACTTGGTCGCCCACCTGGACGAGGGACCGCCTCAGGTGGCCGTAGTAGGTCTGGAAGGGCACCGACTCCGGACCGTCCCGCCCCGAGAGCAGCAGCCCCGTCCCGTGGTCGATGATCACCAGCCGCCCATAGCCCGACTGTCGCCCGACGAACGTGACGACACCGTCGGCCGGGGCGAGGATGTCCGTCCCGCTCGGCGCCGAGAGGTCGATGCCATTGTGGAAGTCCGCAGCCCCCGTCACCGGATGGCGCCGCCGGCCGAACGCGTCCGTCAGGTGCCAGCGCCCCTCGAGCGGGCACAGCATCGGCGTGCTCCGCAGCAGGTGCTGCTGCGCCTGGAGGCGGATGTTGAGCCGCTGCAGCCGACCAGTCAGGGCCAGCATCTCGTGCAGCTCGCTCTCAGCCGCGCGCAGGCCGGGCGTCGAGACGTTCAGCTCCGAGAGGGGCCCCAGCGGACCACC
Source organism: Candidatus Sumerlaeia bacterium (assembly GCA_013360565.1). GTDB lineage: Bacteria > Sumerlaeota > Sumerlaeia > JABWBI01 > JABWBI01 > JABWBI01. Next base: position 1,895 of record JABWBI010000223.1, read on the forward strand.
GCGCCCGTCGCCGTCCTCGGGGCTCGCCGGCTCGCCGTCCGCCTCCGCGTCCGGCAGCGGGATTGACGTCAGCCGTGTGAACTGCGCCATCTGCTCCTGATGCCGGTCGACCGCCTGCGCGAAGCCCGAGGCCAGCAGGTCCGTTGCCTCCCGCAGCGTGTCGTTCTCCCGCTCCACCCGGTCCATTTCCCGCTGCATCTGGCGCATCTCGAGCTGATACGCCGCCACCCGCGCGCTCTCGATCCGGCCTGCCCGGACCGTCGGCGGACGCTCCACCGCCTGCTCGGTGTCCAGCGAGGCCACGTACCGGACGACCGCCCGGACCCCGTGAACGGTCACGGTCCCGATGCAGATCACCGAGACCAGCACCCACACCAGCAGCCGCGTCTTCGTCGTGTGGAAGCAGACCGTCTGACCCGCCCGGCTCGGCACGAGCAACACCGAAAGGCGGTCCGACGCACGGGGGGAACGAGGCAAGCCGGTGCTCTCCGGGGGGGCTGGGGCACGGGCCAGACAAACAGCAGGAGCAGGGGGAGCAGCAGCGGCAGACCCGTTGGCCGCCTTCTTCGACGACCGGGCCGGCGTTGTCAAGCTCTCAGCCTGTCCCCGCCCCTCGCCGAGGACTACTTCAATCAGACCGAGACAAAACCGTCCCCAGGCCATGGCACACCCAGCTCCTGAAAAAGAACGTGACATCCGGCAGACACCCGCCGAGGGCCAACCCGCCCATTGCCCGCACCAGACCCCGCCTCGGGCTCTCGGGTTTGGACAGCCGCCCCGGGGCCCGTCAGACGGCGTAGACCTTCATCACCTCATCCCCATAGTGGTTGATCACCTTCACCGCGATCTTGCCGGATTTCGGCGGGTCAAAGGATCGGCTGGTGGTCTGGTAGAGCGTTGACCACGCCGCCTCGTCGATCTCGGCGCGCAGCGCCCGCTTGAGCTTGTCGTAGGGGTCGCCCGCGCCGGTGAAGTAGGCGTGGCGCACGAAGAACGACTCGCCGTTGTAATCCGTGTCCAGGAACCAGCAGGCGATGTCGTCCGTCGCGCTGCTGCGCACCTCGCCCGTCGTCGGGTCGTACACGTCCAGCCCGCGGATCGTCACCTGCACCCGCTCGTCCTTCGTCCGCGTCACCTCGATGTCCGGCTCGCCGAAGACCATGAAGAGGTTCGCCGCCTCCGTCTTCTTCAGCAGCGTCTCGCCCGCCGCGCCCATTGCCAGGTCCGGGTTCATCCGCCCGAGCAGGATGCGCAGCTTGCCATACTGCTTCTCCCCCTCGGCGACGACGCCCCGCTTTGGCGTTCCCGGCTCGAACTCCTTCGCCGTCTCGCTCACGCTGGCGTCGAAGGCGAAGCCGAGCACGACGAGCAGGTCGAAGCCGGCCCCCTTCATCGCCTCCTTCGCCGCCTCCTTCACCTGCTCGCTGCCGACCGTCCCATGCTCGGGGCCGATGGAGACCGCCACGCGGCGCGCCTCGCCGCCCTTCTCGGTGAAGTGCCCCTCCGCCGGTTCACGCCTGGGTCCCCATGAGCGGCCTGGCCGAACCGCGTGGCTTGGCGGTCCTGGATCTCAGCGACTGAGCTGGATGCGTTGACCGCAGACCCAGAGGGGCATAGACTGTGCGCGTGACTCGATGGCAAGTCATTGCTGCTACGTCCCTAGCCATGGCTTCCACAGCCGAGGCCGGCGTGATCACATTCACGGATGTGACAGACTCCGTTGGGCTAACAGCCAGACTCCGAGGACGTGGGTGCTGCTTCTTCGACCTTGAGTGCGACCTGGACATGGACCTCATCGTCTGGAACGACGATGGGGCAGATGACCTCCTCTATCGGAATGATGGGACGGGGCACTTCGAGGAGATCGCGGCTGCGGCAAACGTCCAGGGATCCACCTCGTACTCCGAGGCGCCGGGCGCCGTGTTCGATGCCGACAACGACGGTCTGCCGGACTTCTACGTGCCCTGTTCGTTTCTCGAAGCCGGTGCCAAGAACCGCTTCCACCGAAATCTCGACGGCTTCCACTTCGAGGAGATGAGCATCCCCCTCGGGCTCAGGACGAGCCAGCTCTGGGCGAGAGGCCCAACGGCTGTCGACGTCAACCAAGATGGTCTTCTGGACCTCTTCACCGGATCTCTCGATGAGAACCCCTTCACCCTCCGGACATTTCTGTACATGAGCCGCTGGCCCCAACCTTACGTCGACGAGAGTTCCGCGCGGGGACTCGACTACGCGCTCAACGATTTCGCACACCTCTGGTTTGACTGGGGCGATGACGGCGACCTGGATCTGTTCGTCGGGACCTTCGTCTCTGGATTCGGGGTGTCTGCCGAGGAGATCGACAGGATCTACGAGAACGACGGCACCGGACATTTCACCTGGGCCAGCGGCGCCATCAACTCCAGCCCCCTGGCCACCACGGGCGTCTACCTCGCTGACTTCGATGGCAACGGCACGCTGGACATTCTGGCCCTGCAAACGGTCCGCCCCAACGCCACCAACCCTCCTCCTGTGCTGAACAACGTGTGGAACGACAATGGCGACGGGACCTTCACCGACATTGCGCCGGCGCTGAATCTGGGGATGCCCGAATCGCTCGTGGCGGACGCCCGCACGGAGAAGCGCATGGCCGTCGTGGCTGACTTCGACAACGACATGGACCCGGATGTGTACGTGGCGACGTGGAATGCCGTCATCGGCGGCGAACCCAGAGACGAGCTCTGGCTGAACGAGGGCGGCGTGTATGTTGAACGAGGCGTGCAGGCCGGAATCACCCTTGGCCTGAACACCTACGCCTGCGCGGCGGCCGACGTGAACGGCGACGGCTTCCTGGACATCTACGCGGTCAACGACAACGACTTCGGCACACGCGACACGCTGTATCTGAACAACGGCAACTCCAACCACTGGCTCGAGATCGACCCGCGCGGGATCATCAGCAACCGCGATGCGATTGGTCTGAAGGCCTGGCTCACGGCCGGCGGCGTGGCGCAGGTCCAGGAGCTCTACTCGACCACAACACTCCCCTCTCTGCTGCACTTCGGCCTCGGGCCGAACACGACCGTGGAGCAGCTCGTGCTCCGCTGGCCGCGAGGGCTCGTCGAGACCTACACCGGCCTTTCCGCCGATCAGGTCTTCCGCCCTGTCGAGGGCGCCGCCACCCCGTTCGACGGCACCGGCTTGCTCCTGCGCTGACCGCGCTGCATCTCCCCCCTGCGTCAGGGCGTGCGCGAGTGCTTCGGGGCCTTCGAGGAGAATGTCGCCGAGGGCCTCCTGATCCGCCACGACCACGGCAGCCAGTACGTCAGCGACGACTTCCAGCAGGAGATCGCCTTCCTGGGCATGAC
>JABWBI010000224.1 GCA_013360565.1 Candidatus Sumerlaeia bacterium
CAGCGAGCGGCTCGACCCGGCCAAGCCCACTGTCGACCCGTCGGGCACGGGGCCTCGCCGCCGCGGCGACGCCATGCCGGGAGCCGAGGATCAGTTCGCCGGGACGGGCAACGACGGGCAAGCGCTCCTGAAGGAGATGAGCGCCATTCTCGACGAGCTCGACGACGCCTCAGCGGCACGCGTGGCCGAGGCGGCCTCCGGCGCGCAGGGCTCCGGCCTCTTTCACCAGGACACCGACGCGGGCGACCTCCGGGACGCCGAAGTCCTGCCGGAGATTGTTGACGTCCAGCCCGCCGCCGCCCCAGAGTCGAACGGCAACGGGAGCGCGAAGAGTCCGGCCTCGCCTGAGGTCGAGATGTGGCTCACCGCACTCCGGAGCGAACGCCCCGCGCTGCGGCGCCACGCCGCGCGCCAACTGGAGCGGCTGACCGGCCAGCGGTATGACATCTGACGCGCATCCCACGGACCGCTTCGGGGTCATCAGCGACATCCACGGCAACCTCGAGGCCTTGCAGGCAGTTCTCGCGACGCTGGAGATCGCCGGGGTCGGGGACATTGTCTGCTGCGGCGACGTCGTGGGCTATGGCGCCTCGCCCAACGAGTGTGTCGCGCTGCTCCGGACCCGCGAGATCCCCACCGTCCTCGGCAATCACGACGCCGCCGTCCTCGGCAGCGAGGAGATCGAGAGCTTCAACGAGATGGCGCGCGACGCCGTGCTCTGGACGCGGGACGTGCTGACCCCCGAGAATCTCGCCTGGCTCGCCGCGCTTCCCATGACCATCGAGCGCCACGGTGCCTTCTTTGTCCACGCCTCGCCCTGCAGCCCCTCGGAGTGGAACTACGTCCTGACCTACGTCGACGCCCGCGAGGCCTTCAACTGGTTCGCGCAGCCCCTCTGCTTTCTGGGCCACTCGCACCAGCCCTTCTTCATCGCCCTCGCCAACGGCGAGCTCTACCACATCCGCCAGGAAGAAGCGCCCCTCGATCCGCTCACGCGGATGCTCGTCAACGTCGGCAGCGTCGGCCAGCCCCGCGACCGCGATCCCCGCGCCGCGTGCGTCGTCGTCGATTCCCAGGCCCGCCTGATCCAGCTCCTCCGCGTGGATTACGACATCGCCGCCGCTCAGGCCCGCATTCACCGCGTCGGGAGACACCGCGGCCTCGCCGAGCGTCTCGCCCACGGCTGCTGAGTCAAGTTCCGGCATCACCTCACCGAAGAGGAGTTGTCTGGATTCCCGCGTGATTCGAGGCGCTCCATGGACATCGACTCCCTGCTCCAGTATTTGATTCAGAGGGGCGGCTCCGACCTCCACATCCTGGCCGGCCTCCCGCCCGCCATCCGCCTGCACGGTCACCTCGTCCCCGTCGAAGGGGCCCGGTCGCTCAGCCCCGACGAGACGAAGGACCTCGTCTACAAGGCGCTCACGCATCTCCAGATCGAGAAGTTCGAGAACGACCCCGCCGCGCGCAACGAGCTCGACTTCGCCCACAGTATCCACGGCGTGGGCCGCTTCCGCTTCAACGTCCACCGCCAGCGCGGGACCGTCGCCGCCGTCGTCCGCGCCCTCGCCACCAAGATCCCCTCGCTCGAGAGCCTCGGCGTTCCCCCGTCGGTCTGGCCACTGTGCGACGTGAAGAAGGGGCTCATCCTCGTGACGGGGCCCACCGGCTCGGGCAAGTCCACCACTCTCGCGGCGATCGTCGACCGCCTCAACGAGACCCGGGCCGACCACATCCTCACGATCGAGGATCCCATCGAGTACCTGCACCACTCCAAGAAAGCCTATGTCACGCAGCGCGAGGTCGGCGACGCCGGAGACACCCTGTCCTTCAAGAACGCCCTCAAGTACGCGCTTCGCCAGGATCCCGACATCATCCTCGTGGGCGAGATGCGCGACTACGAGACCATCGGCATCGCCGTCACCTCCTCGGAGACCGGCCACCTCGTCTTCGGCACACTCCACACGTCCAGCGCTTCCCAGACCGTCGGCCGCATCATCGACGTCTTCCCCACCGATCAGCAGGCCCAGATCACCGTCCAGGTCGCCCAGAATCTCGTCGGTGTCGTCTCCCAGATTCTCCTGCCCCGCTGCGACGAGAGAGGCCGAGTCGTCGCCTGCGAGGTGATGAAGTGCAACGCGGCGATCAGAAACAACATCCGCTCGAACAACATCGACGGCATCTATCAGGCGATCCAGACGGGCTCGCAGGAGGGAATGGTCACCATGGATGCCTCCCTCCTCGCTCTGCTGAAGGAGGGCAAGATCGACCACGAGACGGCGAGGCCGCATGTCCGTGACGACGTGACCCACCGCCAGATGCGCGAGATGGCGCCACCTGCCCGGAGCGCCACCGCTCCCCCAGGAAACGGTTCCGTGCCCGCCGAGCCCGCCGGCGCGCGTGGCCGTGCCGTCGTGCCGCCGTGGGAGAAGCGGACGCCCGCCTGACCTCGCCCCGAGACGTTGACACCCCGGCCCCGCTCTGGTGAAGTCCCGTTCAGCTCGACGGGACTCGCCATGTGACCTCTGGCTTCACCCTCAGCCGCCGTCTCTTCCTCCAGCGCATCAGCGCCTGCGGTCTCCTCACGCTCTCGCCCGCCCTGCGTGCCGCCGTGACACTCGCCTCCTCCGAGGCGCGCCCGCTCCTCGAGCTGCCGCGGCGCCGGCTCGGACGGACGGGCCTGCACGTGTCCACGCTGGGGCTCAACTTTGCCAATCCCATCCCGGCCGAGGTGGTCGACTACGCCGTCGACATCGGTATCAACTACCTCGACACGGCCCGTCGCTATCGCCAGGGTCAGGGTGAGACCGAGCTGGCCCCGATTCTCGAGCGCCGCCGGGCCGAGGTCGTCGTCGCCAGCAAGTGGCATCGCCGTGAAGGAGCGGGAAGCGCTGGTCAGGTGCTCACCTCGCTCGAGCGCAGCCTGCGCGCTCTGGGCACCGATCACCTCGACGTCTGGCTGACGGACTCCCTGTCGCGGCCGGATCAAGCGCACATCGAGCCCTGGCTCGAAGCGGCCACCCAAGCCCGGCAGCAGGGCAAGACGCGCTTCATCGGCCTCACGGCCTGGGAGGGAGATCTCCCAGGCATCGTCCGTGCCGCCGTCGAGGCCGAGGTGTACGATGTCGTCCATCTCCGCTACGTCCCAGTCGACTTCGACCTCGCCCAGCCGGCCATCCACGCGGCTGACCTCGGGCTTGTCGCGATGTACGTTCTCTCCGCCGCCCGCGATGGGGCAATCGCCGATGTGACGACCGCCACCGGCAGGCGCGATGCCGTCGCGTGGGCCCTCTCTGACGCCCGCCCGGCCTGCGCTCTCGTCGAGACGCCGCGCTTGGATGATGTGCGCCTCTTCGCCGAAGGGGCTCTGCGGGCCGAGCCCCGCACGGCGAGCTGAGACTTGGCGCGGCCGACAGGGCGCCGCGCTCGACATCCCAACGCAGGAGGGACTCGCGCGTGAATCACATCCTCGCCGCGCTGTTTGCCATCGGCATCCTGTTCGGCGTCTACACCGGCCTCGAGAACACGCTCGACATCGGCGAGGTCCAACCCCGCCTCGAAGCGGTGCGCGGCGCAGTCACCGCCGCTGTGACCGCGCCCACCCCAGCCGCCGCCGCCGGGCACCTCGCCGCCATCTCCGAACCGCTCGCCGCTCTCAGCGACCAGGCCGCGAGGCTGCCGCGGGGTCACACCGAGCGTATGCAGGCCTTCCAGGAGACGCTCGATTCCGCCCTCGCCGCGGCCTCCGCGAGCACCGCAGCGAGCATCGATCCCGCCCTCGCGTCGGCCCTCGCCGACCTCGAGGCCCGCTGGACCCGTGTGGAGGAGCTGGGGCCGATCACATCCCAGACGCTCACCGTCGCGGCGCTCTCCGCCCAGGGCAAACGCATGTTCGAGGACACGACCGAGCGCGCCAAGAGCGCCGTCCTTGAGATCGCTTTTCCCCTGATCGGTCTCATGGCCTTCTGGCTCGGCATCATGCGTGTCGCCGAGGAGGCCGGCATCGTCCAGGCGCTCGCCCGCGGGCTCCGCCCGCTCTTCAAGTTCCTCTTCCCCAAGGTGCCCCGGGACCATCCGGCCAACGGCGCCATCCTCATGAGCATGGCCGCCAACATCATCGGCCTCGACAACGCCGCGACGCCGCTCTCCCTCAAGGCGATGAAGGAGCTCCAGACGCTCAACCTCGACAAGGAGACCCTCACCGATGCCCAGGGGATGCTCCTGACGCTCAACGCGACCTCGATCACGCTCGTCCCCTTCAGCATCATCGGCTATCGCCTGGCCTACAGCAGCCAGCTCGCCAGCGACATTGTCGTCCCCATGATCATCGCGACCTTCTTCTCCACCCTCACCGGCATCGTCCTCTGGAAGATCGTCCAGAGGATGTCACCCGACCCCGCCGCGGGACCCGAGGAAGCCGCGCGCATCACGGCGGAGATCAACGCGGATCTGCAGAGGGAGGCACACCGGTGATCTGGCTCGATCTCTTCAACAACTGGTTCATCCTGGCGATCATCTTCCTCATCGTCGCCTACGCCTGGATCCGCGGCGTCCGCGTCTATGAGGAATTCATCCGCGGGGCGAAGGAGGGGTTCGACGTCGCCGTCCTCATCATCCCCTATCTCGTCGCCATTCTCTGCGCGGTCGCGCTCTTCCGCGCCAGTGGCGCGATGCAGGTCCTCCAGACGTGGCTGGCACCTGCCGGCAGCCTCATCGGCATGCACTCCTCGCTCATCCCGCTCGCGCTCCTCAAGCCCCTCAGCGGTGGCGGATCGCGCGGCCTGATGATCGAGATCTGGGAGACCGAGGGCGTCGACTCGCTGCCTGGGTTCACCGCGTCCGTCATGCAGGGATCGGCCGAGACCACTTTCTACATCCTGGCCGTCTACTGCGGCGCCGTCGCCGTGCGCCGCACCCGCGGCGTCCTCGGTCCGCTCCTCCTCGGCGATCTCGCCGGCTTCATCGCCGCCGTTCTCGTCTCGCGCTGGTACTTCGCGGCCTTCCTGGACTGAGCCCATGCCGCGAGCAAACCCGCGCACACTCACCCACGTCGACGCACAGGGTCACGCGCGCATGGTCGATGTCACCGGCAAGCCCATGACCGGCCGGCGCGCCGTCGCGCGCTGCGAGGTCCACGCCGCCCGGCGCACCCTCGAGCTCATCCGCGACCAGGGCTTCGCC
>JABWBI010000225.1 GCA_013360565.1 Candidatus Sumerlaeia bacterium
CGTCCTGGCCCGCGGCGCCCAGCTCCACGAGTACTCCCCCGCCGAGATCAAGAAACTCGTCGCCGGCTCCGGCCGCGCCTCCAAGGACCAGATCGGCGCCATGGTCCGCGCCCTCGTCAAGCTCCCGCGCGCGTCCCTCAGCGAGCACGCCGCCGACGCCCTCGCCGCCGCCCTCTGCCATCGCCAGCATCTCAATCTCGGCGGACGGACCGTGCCCAGGGCAGGGGCAAGGGGACGGAGGAAGATGTGGACGGAGTGGGTGAAGGGGGGCGCTCCGTGACGCCGGCTTCCCTTCTCCCTCCGGGAGACGGCCCAGAGATGGGAGAGGGGAAATCCAGTTGCCCCCCGCCGCCTGATCACCCACGCTCCGCCCCATGATCGAACTTCTCCGAGGCACCGTCGTCTCCCGCGAGCACAACCACGTCGTGCTCGACTGCGCCGGGGTCGGCTACGGCCTCGAAGTGCCCCACTCCACGTTCCTGTCGCTGCCCGAGGAGGGAACCGAAGCCCGCCTGCTCGTCCACTTCAGGATGAGCGAGAGCGAGATCTCCCTCTACGGCTTCGCCACCGAGCTCGAGCGGCGCCTCTTCCGTGCGCTGCTCGGCGTGCAGAGCATCGGCCCCAAACTCGCCCTCGTCCTGCTCTCGACCCTGCCCGCCGGCGAGATGATCCGCGCCATCCGCGAAGAGGACCTCGTCGTCCTGACCTCCGTCCCCGGCATCGGGGAGAAGACGGCCAAGCGCCTGTGCGTCGAGCTCCGCGGCCCTCTCACCAAGATTGCCGAGGCGATGCCGCCCGGCCCCGGCGAGGCGGAGGGAGAGATCGCCCCGGGCATCACGCGCGCCATGCGAGACCAGGCTGTCGCCGCCCTCGTGCAGCTCGGCACCAAGCCCGCGCACGCGGTCAAGGCGGTCAGCCGCGGAGCCAGGACGCTCGCCGGAGAGCCCACCGTCGAGCGGCTCATCGTCGAGAGCCTCAGGCACCGGTGAGAGCTCGATCACATGTATCTGCTGTATGTCGACGAGAGCGGTGACCCCGGAATGGTCAACTCTCCCACCTCACACTTCGTGCTCTCCGGGCTCGCAGTGCATGAGTCCAGGTGGCAGGCCGTGCTGCGTGAGCTGCTCGATTCCCGGAGGAGAATGAGGCAGGCCTTCGGCCTGAAGGTCCGAGAGGAGATCCACGCCTCCGCGATGCTGTCTCGACCCGGCGCGCTCGTGCGCATCAGGCGAAACGACCGGATTACGATCCTGAGGGCATTCGCGGATCAGCTCGCCGCCATTCCGCATCTCCGGCTGATCAGCGTCGCGGTGGACAAGAGGGGAAAATCCCAGACGATGGATGTGTTCGAGAGAGCCTGGACGGCGCTGATCCAGCGCTTCGAGGACACGCTGAGACATGGAAACTTCCCGGGACCATTCGCCACCGGTGAGGGAGGCATGATCATCCCCGACAACACGGACGGCGAGAAGCTGCGGGTGCTCCTGCGTCGAATGCGTCACTACAACCCCATCCCCGACAGACGAGACCTGGGGGATGGGTGGCGCAATCACCCTCTTGAGAGGATCATCGAGGACCCGTTCCTGAAACGATCAGAGCACTCCCTTCTGATCCAGGGGGCTGACTGCGCCGCGTACCTGCTCTATCAGCGACTTTCCCCCAGCGCGTATGCCCGGGCGAAGTCCCTGGGAAACTACTACCGGCGGCTCAGGCCGATACTGTGCACCCAGGCCGCGCCCCGCGATCCTGAAGGGCTCGGAATCGTCCGAATCTGATCCACGTGCGAAAAAAGAGAGGGGGCGTGGTCGCCCCCGGAGGAATCCTACTCCCCAGTCGAGCCGGGTTTCAGATTCACATTCAGCCTAGGAACAGGGAGGCACCGTGTCAATCAGGACCGGTGCCCTGATCACATCGCCCTGCGCATGATGAATAGATAGTTGAACCCCCGCAGCAGGTAGCCTCCCGCCAGGGCCTCCTCGTGCCACCGGGCCCGCAGCAGCGTCCGGTTGCGGCGCACAACCGCCACGATGTCGACCGGCTCGAAGCACCGCCGCAGCCGCGAGAACAGATCGAACCCGATGGGGATCAGCGGCCGGCCCTTGATCCACGAGTCGCAGCAGTAGAGCCCCACGTGCCGCCCGGGACGCAGGACGCGTGCGATCTCCCCGATCACCTGCTCCATCGCCTCCAGATACGCCGGCGCCGCCGCGTCGAGCTTGCCGATGTCCCGCGGGTCCTCTCCGTAGTCGATGTGCGTCGAGTACGGCGGGTCGACGAACACGAAGTCCACGCTCTTCGCCTCGAGCGGCAGGTGCCGCGCGTCGGCCTGCTCGATCTCTGGCCGCGACGGGTGGACATCGAAGCCCCGCGCCGTCCGGCCGAGCTCGCGCGCGACGTCGAGCGCCGTGCCGCTCCCCGCCATCGGGTCGAGCACCAGCTCGCCACGCTCCGTGAAGCGCTGCAGCAGATTCCAGATCACCCACGCCGGCGTCGCGCCCGCGTAGTCCTTCGAGCCCTGGGTCTCGTCGCCGTACTGCTGCGAGGGGAAATCCCACAGCGTCGTGGTCATCAGATGAGGCTCGCGGCGCGGCGACATGGCAAGCCGATTCCACCGCGCCGCCGCTCAGCTGTCGAGGACTTCGCGCACCATGCCCAGCAGATCCGTGACGCTGTAGGGCTTGAGCAGCAGCCGCCGCCCAGGCTGATCGAGGAACTCGCGGATGACGCCGGCCGGGCTGTAGCCGCTGGTGAAAAGGAATCTGATCCCCGGCCGGACGGCGGCGATGCGGTCGTGCGCCTCGCGCCCCCCCATCGCGGGCATGATCACGTCCAGCAGCGCCATGTCGATGTGGACATCCGGGTCCGACGCGATTCTCACGGCCTCCACGCCGTTGACCGCCTCGAGGACCCGGTACCCCGCCCGCGTGAGCATCCGCGTCGCCAGAGCGCGCACCGTCTGCTCGTCCTCAGCGAGCAGGATTGTCTCCGTGCCCCCGGCGATCGCGGGCGCCTCGGCCGCCGCCGCCGGACTGCTCGACTCGACCTCCGGCAGGTACACGCGGAACGTGGCCCCCTGCCCGGGTGTGCTCTCGACGTCGACCAGACCGCCGTGCTGCGCCACGATGCCGTACACCGTCGCCAGACCCAGCCCCGTGCCCTCGCCGACACCCTTCGTCGTGAAAAACGGCTCGAAGATGCGCGGCAGCACATCCGGCGGAATCCCCTCCCCCGTGTCCCGGACGGACAGCACCGCGTACCTGCCGGCCTCGGTGCCGCCGCGCTCCTTGACGAAGTCCATGCCCAGCGTGGCCGTGCCCGTCTCGATGACGATCTTCCCGCCGCCCGGCATCGCATCCCGCGCGTTCACGCACAGGTTGATGAGCACCTGCTGAATCTGCCCCGGGTCGGCGTTGACGCGGCCGGGCGCCTCGCTGCGGACGATCTCGAGCTCGATGTGCTCGCCGATCACCCGCCGCAGCATCTTCACGATGTCCGCGACCACGTCGTCGAGGTCCACGTCCACCGGCCGCAGCATCTGCCGCCGGCTGAAAGCCAGCAGCTGCCGCGTGAGCGACGAGGCGCGCTCGGCGGCCCGCTGGACCTCGCGGAGGTCCGTGCGCCGCGGGTCGCCCTCGTCGAGCGTCTCGATCACCATGTCCGTGAAGCCCAGGATCGCCAGCAGCAGATTGTTGAAGTCGTGAGCCACGCCGCCCGCCAGCTGGCCCACGGCCTCCATCTTCTGCGCCTGGCGCAGCTGGTCGGCCATCTCCGACTCGCGTGTCACGTCACGCTGCACCGACACGAAGTTCGTCACCACCCCCCGCGCGTCGCGCACCGGAGAGATGGTCACCTGGAGGCGCACGTGAGAGCCATCCTTGCACCGGTCGGTGAACTCTCCCGTCCACACGTCGCCCCGGGCCAGCGTCGCGCGCAGATCGGCCGCCAGAGCCGCATCGTGGCCAGGATTCTGGAGCAGACGCGGGGTCTGGCCGATCGCCTCGGCGGCCGTGTAGCCGGTGATCCGCTCGAACGCCGGGTTCACATACTCGATCACGTGGTTCGCATCGGTGACGATGATGATCTCCGCCGACTGCTCCACCGCCTTCGCCAGACGCTCACGCTCCTCCTCGGCCCGCTTGCGCTCGGTGATGTCCATCAGGAAACCCTGCGTGCCCTGAAACGCGCCGTCCGGCCCGAAGATGGGAATCGCGCTGATGAACAGCAGACGCTCCGTGCCGCCGGGCTGACGGATCCGCAGCTCGTAGCGGCTGACGATGCCCTGCCGCCGCTTGGCCGTCTCGCGCGTCAGTCGCTCCCAGGTCTCAGCCTCGACAAACTCGCGCAGGCTCCGGCCCGTCAGACCGCCCGGCTCCACGCCCATCTGGACGCAGTGGGCCGTGTTCGCCCACAGGTAGCGCTCCTCCGGGTCGACCATCGCGATGCCCTCAGACGCGTGCTCGAAGATCAGACGGTGACGCTCTTCGCTCTCGCGCAGGCGCTCGGCCAGCAGCGTCGCCTCGAGGGCCGGGGCCGCCTGCTGCGCGATCGCCATCAGCAGGTCGACGTGCCGCTGCGTGTAGGCCTGGGGGCGATAGCTCTGCACCGACATCACCCCCACCAGCCGGTTGCTCACGATCATCGGCGCGTACAGCAGCGACGCCGAGGGCCGGTCCGTCTCGCCGAAGGGGACGAACCCGGGCTCCGTGATCTCCGCCCGCTCCCGGTGAATCAGAAGCGGCCGCCGGCCGGAGATCACCTCGGACCACAGCCGCCCCTCGTGCCCGAGCACGACGTCGAGCACCGGCACCGGAGTCAGCTTGCCGTTCACGAGGTCGAAGTTCCGGATCCCCTTCGTCTGCTCCGTCTCCGGGTTCCACCGGTCGACATAGAAGCTGTCCGCCGGCATCACCTCGACCACCACCGCGAGCAGGCGGTCGCACAGCTCCTCCGGCGTCATGCTCCCCGCCGTCGCCTTCGCCACCTCGGTCTGCACGGAGAGGCGCTCATTGAGCGCGCGCAGGGCCTCGTCGGCGCGACGCTGGGCCGTGATGTCGAGCAGCACCCCGCGGAGCAGCGGCGTCTGGCCCGCGCGCGGGATCACGCTCGCGAT
>JABWBI010000226.1 GCA_013360565.1 Candidatus Sumerlaeia bacterium
GGCGTCATCAGGGAGCCGCCGCCCATGCCCGTGACCCCGACGAGCAGGCCGATCAGGAGCCCGGTGAGCGTGAGCTCCCAGGTCACGGGCGCGGAGGGGCCGCCGGGGCCCGCCGGTCGCGCTCACCCTCCCCGGCGAGCCCCGCCATGCCTAGCTTCCGCGGTACGCCTCGATGAGGATCCGCGCAACCTCGGGCCGTGAGAACTCCGCCGGAGGCAGCTCCCCGCCCGAGAGCAGCTCTCGCACCTTCGTTCCCGAAAGAAAGACGTGATCGTCTCCCGAGTGCGGGCAGGTCTTCGCGCTCGCCATCTGGCCGCACGGCTTGCACCAGAAGGAGTGCTCGAAGAACATCGGCTCGATGTCGAGCTCGTGGGCCTCGAACTCGTCGAAGATGAGCTGGGCGTCGTAGGTGCCGTAGTAGTTGCCGACGCCGGCGTGGTCTCGGCCGACGATGAAGTGCGTGCAGCCGTAGTTCTTCCGGATGATGGCGTGAAAGATCGCCTCGCGCGGTCCGGCGTAGCGCATGGCGGCCGGGTTGATGCCGATGACAACGCGGTCCTGGGGAAAGTAGCCCTCGACGAGCACCTCGTAGCACTTCATCCGCACGTCGCCGGGGATGTCGTCTCCCTTGGTCGCGCCCATGAGGGGGTGAAGGAAGAGACCGTCGGTGATCTCCATGGCGCACTTGATGATATACTCGTGGGCGCGGTGAATGGGATTGCGTGTCTGAAAGCCGACGACGCGCCGCCAGCCGCGGTCGATGAACAGCTTGCGCGACTGGGCGGGGGTCAGGCGGTACGGGGTGAAGTCATCGTGCCGGGGCAGCGTGAGCACGCGGATCGGGCCGCCGATCAGCACCTCGCCGACCTGGTGAACCGCCGCGACGCCGGGGTGGGCCGTCTCCTCTGTGCGGTAGACCTTGGCCGCGTGGAGGAGGACATCGTGGTCGTACTTGTCGGTGACGTGGAGAATGGCATGGGCGGTGCCGTCGGGGCCGTCGAGGCGGATGTCCGAGCCAAGGCGGATCTGATCGGCCTGCTCGCGGGAGACGCCGAGGACGACGGGGATGGTCCAGGGCTCGCCGGTGGTCAGGTGCATGTGGTTGCAAACGGAGAGGAAATCCTCGCGGCCCATGAAGCCCTCGAGCGGGGAGAGGCCCCCGGTGGCGATCATCTCGATGTCAGAGAGGACGCGGTCGTCGACGGCGACGGCGGGGAGGAACTTCGAGATGGTGAGCAGGGCCTCGCGCTCGGCGCCCAGGGCGAGCCGGTTGATGAGCTTGCCCCCGTGGGGGGTGATGGACTTGATCATAACTTGCCTCAGTGGTGGACGAAATTCGGACGAGCAAACCGGATCGAGGGGCTGAGATCAATGGAAAAGAGGTGGAAACTGGCGTTGCCGACGCACCCAGAGGCGTGCAATGTCGGCTCCCCAGGACTTCAGTCAGGATCGGAAGAACCAGGGATATCGCCCCACATCCTCCCATGCGTGGCCTGATCTTCGCCATCGAGACCTCGTGCGACGAGACGGCGGCGGCCGTCGTCGAGCGTGGCGTGCGCGCGCGCAGCAATGTCGTCGCGAGCCAAGTCGCCATCCACGCCCCCCACGGCGGCGTGGTGCCGGACCTCGCGGCAAGGCATCACCTGGAAAACCTGATGCCGGTCATCGAGGAGGCGCAACGGGCGGCCGGGGCCGGCATTGCCGAGTGCGACGCGGTCGCCGTCACCTGCGGGCCGGGCCTGATCGGCTGCCTCCTGCTCGGCGTCGAGACGGCCAAGACCCTCGCAATGGTGCACGGCAAGCCGCTCGTGGCCGTCAACCACTTGGCGGCCCACCTCTACTCACCGCTCATGGAGGATCCGAAGCGGACAC
The DNA here is from genome assembly GCA_013360565.1 of Candidatus Sumerlaeia bacterium. Lineage (GTDB taxonomy): Bacteria > Sumerlaeota > Sumerlaeia > JABWBI01 > JABWBI01 > JABWBI01. The sequence continues at coordinate 1,873 of JABWBI010000226.1, forward strand.
TGATCGGCGGCGCGGACTTCGACTATCCGTATCTCGGCCTGCTCGTCTCCGGGGGACACTCGGAGCTGGTGATCTGCCACGAGCCCGCCCGTTGGGAGCCGCTGGGCCAGACGCTCGATGATGCCGCAGGCGAGGCCTACGACAAGGTCGCCAAACTGCTGGGGCTGGGCTACCCGGGCGGGCCCGCGATCGACCGGCGTGCGGCCCACGGCGATCCGAGAGCTTTCGACTTTCCACGGCCGATGCTGAACCGCGACGGCTTCAACTTTTCATTCTCGGGCCTGAAGACGGCGGTCCGGCTGGCCGTCGAGATCGAGCTCTCGCCGGATCGCGAACCGCGCGTGGACGACCTCTGCGCCTCCTTCCAGGCCGCCGTCATCGACGTGCTGCTCGACAAGGCCGAGCGGGCGCTCCGGCGGCACCGGCTCGCGCGCTTCGCACTGTGCGGGGGCGTCGCGGCCAACCGGGGCCTCCGCGCGGAGACGGAGCGGCGGCTGGCGGGGGCTCAGATCGCCATCCCGCCGATGGGTCTGTGCACCGACAATGCGGCAATGATCGGCGGCCTGGCCTGGCATCAGTTCCAGGCGGGGGAGCGCATGGATCTCTCCCGTGCGCCGCAGCCGAACTGGCCACTGGCCGCGGCCTGAGGCATCCACTGTTGACCAAGGCGAGCCGCGGTCTCAGACTGCGGCGGCCACATCACTGCAGGGAGACCCATCGCCATGAAGACCGTGCTCGCACTCGCCGCCGCAGGAGGGATTGCCATGGCCGCCCCCGTCCCCGCCCAGGACCTCGACCCGCGCAGCCTGGAGCGGCCGCGTGTGCGGACGGGCCTGGAGGTGCTGCTCTCGAGCCCCGAGCAGTTCGCCCTCGTCGAAGGCAAGCGCGTCGGCCTGATCACGAATCCCACGGGCGTCGACCGGGAGCTGACCTCGACCATCGATCTGCTCCACCGGCACCCGGACGTGACGCTCGTGGCCCTCTACGGGCCCGAGCATGGGATCCGCGGGGACGCGTACGCGGGGGTGAGCGTCGGCGACGACGTCGACCCGGCCACGGGCGTGCCGGTCTACAGCCTGTATGGGCGGCGTGACCAGCCGGTCTCCGAGACGCTGAGCGGCGTCGACGTGATGCTCTACGACATTCAGGACGTCGGCTCGCGGTCATACACGTACATCTACGCCATGGCCCGCATGATGCAGGAGTGCGGACGGCGGAACATTCCCTTCGTCGTGCTCGACCGGCCGAATCCGTGCGGTGCCGACCTCGTGGACGGCAACGTGCTCAACCCCGCGGAGGGGACGAGCGGCGTGGGGATGTACCCGATCGCCTACCAGTACGGCATGACGCCCGGGGAGACCGCGCGGATGTTCAACGAGGAGTTCCTCGAGGTCTCGTGCGAGCTCCACGTCGTCCCGATGACCGGTTACACGCGCGCGATGCGGCACTGGGACACGGGGCTGCCCTTCGTCCCGACGTCGACGCACATCCCGCACGCGGAGACGGCGATCTACTACAATCTGACGGGGATCATCGGCGAGCTGCACAACATCTCGATCGGCGTGGGCTACACGATCCCCTTCGAGACGATCGCGGCGCCCTACATCGACGGCAACGCCCTGTGCCAGGAGCTGCGTGCGCTCAATCTGCCGGGCCTGATGTTCCGCCCGATCTCCTACGAGCCGCGCTATGGGCCGTACGGTCCGATCACGACAGACGGCGAGCGGACGCAGCAGGCGCAGATGTGTCACGGGGTTCAGGTCATCATCAGCGACTATCAGGCCGTTCGCCCCGTGACGGCGCAGATCCACTTCATGGAGGTTCTGCAGCGGATGTACCCGGAAGAGAACCTGTTCGGCCCCGGCAATCCCAGGGCCGACATGTTCAACAAGGTCATGGGGACGCAGGAGATCCGCAATCGCATCCACGCCGGGGACCCGGCCGACGAGATCATCGCGGACTACCAGGACGGGGTGCTCGACTTCCTGCAGCGGCGCCAGCGGCACCTGATCTACGAGTGAGCCGCCTCGGGGCGAATTCCCCTTGAGAGTGGGGGAAAACCCGCCAGACTGGCCGTCTGAGCCCCGCGCCGGGAGTGCGCCGCACATGGCAGACGCGATCCGCTTCGGCATCATCGGCTTCGGCAACATCGGAGCCGGGGTGGTCGACGTATTTCTGCGCAACCGCGAGACGATCAACCGGCGCCTGCCGAAGCCACTGGCGCTCGTGCGGCTGGCCGACAAGGACCTGACGACGCCGCGGCCGGTGCCGGTGCCGCCGGGGGTGGAGTTCACCGACAGCGCTGACGCCCTGCTGCGCGGGACGGACATCGACATTGTCATCGAGCTCGTCGGCGGCCTCCAGCCAGCGCGGCGGTTCGTCGAGACGGCTCTGGGGGCGGGCAAGCACGTCGTGACGGCAAACAAGGCGCTGCTGGCCGACTGCGGAGCGGAGCTCTTCGCCCTGGCGGGCAAACACGGCGTGAGCCTGCTCTTCGAGGCGTCCGTGGGAGGCGGGATCCCGATCATCCGGGCGCTGCAGCAGGGCCTCGCCGCGAACGAAATCACGTGCATCCGCGGCATCCTCAACGGCACGTGCAACTACATCCTCTCGACCATGGCGAGCCAGGGGACAAAGTTCGCCGACGTGCTCGCCGAGGCCAAGCGCCTGGGCTACGCCGAACCCGATCCGGCCTATGACATCGAGGGGTACGACACGGCGCACAAGATCGCGATTCTCGCGTCGCTGGCCTTCGGCATGGACATCCGGTTCTCCGATGTCTTCGTCGAGGGCATCACGAATGTGCGCGCCGAGGACATCGCCGCCGCCGCCGCGCGCGGTCAGGCCGTGAAGCTGATTGCGACGGCGCGACGTGAGCGCCCGGGCGCGCCCGCAGCTGTCCGCGTTCACCCGGCACTGGTGCCGCGGCAGTCGCCGCTGGGCGGCACGGACGGCGTGCTCAACGCGATCGAGGTGACGGGCAACGCCGTTGGAACCGTCACGCTGATCGGGCGGGGAGCAGGAGCGCACCCGACGGCGTCGGCAATCCTGTCGGACCTGATGAACTTGGCGCAGCAGATCGTCGACGGCGGCGCACCGCTCGACCGGCGTCTGAAAATCCCGGCCGGCGAGCGCGCGCTGCTGCCGATGCTCGACGTCGCGCTCGCCCACACGGTCGGTCTGAGCCTGATGGACGCGGCGGACGCCGAGGCCCAGGTGCGGGCCGCCTTCGAGACCG
>JABWBI010000227.1 GCA_013360565.1 Candidatus Sumerlaeia bacterium
CGGGCCATCGCGGCGCGGCGCCGCCGCCTCGGAGAGGCCTGAGCCATGGCGACAAGCCCGCCGGCCTCCGGCCTGACCGACCGCATCGCCGAGGCTCTGCCTCGCCCTGGCCAGCCGATGACCCCGGCCGTGCCGATCTTCATCGGACTCGGCGTCCTCGTCTCGGGCTTCGCCCTGCTCAGCGATCACCCCGAGTACGCGATCGGCTTCCTCGCCGGCATCATCGTCTTCATCGCCTCGGGCCTGAGCCTGGAGCTCCTCATGGCGGGGCTCCTCGTCAACGTGATGATGGGCTCAGCCCGCCTCTTCGAGAGCCCCCTCTTCAATCTCAACCGCATTCTCGGTGTGATGATTCTCCTGGGCCTGCTGCTGAAGGTGTTTCTCATCCAGGCGCAGAGGTTCAATCTCCACCGGCTCACGATCACCACCGCCGTCTTCGGCTTCGGCGTCTTCGCCTCGTGCATCTTCGCCCAGCACCAGGGCTACGCCTTCCCGACGCTGCGGACCTACATCCGCGTCTTCATCCTCTTCATCCTCCTCAGCAACCTCGTCACCAGCCGCGGCTGGCTGCGCGCGTATCTCCTCTTCGCCTGCGCCGGCGGCGCGGTGATGGGCGTGCTCGGTTTCATCAAGAACTACGACGTGCACGCCGGCCGCTCGGGCGGCCTCAACGCGCTGGGCGACTTCAACCAGTTCGGCCTGATGCTGGCCACCCTGGTCCCGTTCACGATCTGGGGCATGCGGCGCGAGCCGAGCGTGCCGCTGCGCGTCCTCCACTTCATCGTCTTCTGCGGACTCACCGTCGGCCTCGTGGGGACGGGCTCCCGCGGCGCCTATCTCGGCCTGATGGCGGCCATCGGCGTGCTCATCATTGCGGGTGCGATCTCGCGCCTCCTCGTCATCCCCGGTCTCGCCGTCCTCTTCATCGGCCTCGCCCTCAGCGGCGCGACGATTCTCGAGCGCTTCACCAATGTCCTCGAGATCTTCACCTCCGACCGCAGCAACATGTCGGTCGACGCCATCAACGCGATGAACCGCATCGACTACATCCGCGCGGGCATCCCCATGTTCCTCAGCCACCCGATCACCGGCGTGGGGCTCAACAACTTCCAGGCGCAGTACCTCGACTATCTGCCCGAGGACGCCCGCATGCGCATTCCGCGCGACGCGCACAACACGTGGCTGAAGGTCCTCGCCGAGATGGGCGTCGTCGGGTTCATCCCCTTTGCACTGCTCTTCTTCTGGTCGTTCCAGGGTGCCTGGCGGCTGCACCGCCAGACGCGCCCCTGGCTCCACCACGGCGAACCCAATCCCAACGCCGACCCTCTCGTCTCCGACATCGCCATCTGCACCGTGGCCGCTCTCGCCTCGTACTGTGTCGCCGGCACTTTCGTCGTCGCGCAGTCCATGGACATCATCTGGGTCCTCTTCGGCCTCGTCGCCGCCCTCACCTGGCGCCCCCTGCCGGCCGCTCCCGATGCAGCCAAGACCGCGCATTCTTGAGATCATCTACGGCAACACCCTCGGCGGCGCGGAGGTGCTGCTGCGCGAGATGCTGCGTGTGGCCGACGCCGGGCGGTTCGAGTGGCACCTGTGCGTGCTGCGGCGCGGCGCGGCGCTGCGGGAGTACGAGGCGCTCGCCGCCGAGCGCCCCGTCACACTCCACCACGTGCCCTGTGGCGCCGGGCTCGATCCGCTCTGCCTGCTCCGTCTCACGCGTCTGATGCGCAGGCTCCGCCCGGACGTCGTTCACACGCACCTCTTCCGGGCCGACGTCCACGGCCGCTGGGCCGCGCGGCGCGCGCGCGTCCCCGCTGTCCTGTCGACCATCCATGTTTTCTCCTCCGCGCGTTCGCGTCTGATCCGCGACGGGCTCGACCGCATCACCGCGCGCTGGGCCGACCGCATCATCGGGTGCACGCAGACGGTGACGGATCAGGAGATACATCGGCTGCGCCTGCCGCCGGGCAAGGCGATCACGATCCCCAACGGGGCGCCGCTCGGCCGGTTCACCGCGCCCAAGGACCCCGGCCCGCTGCGCCGGGAGTTCGGCATCGCTCCGGACGAGAGGGTCATCGGCACGGTCGGCCGTCTCAACCCGGAGAAGAACCACGCCGACTTCCTCCGCATGGCGAGACGCGTCTTGGATCAGCGGCCGGATGTCCGCTTTGTCATCGTCGGGGATGGACAGACGCGCGCCAGTCTCGAGCGGCTGGCGTCGGATCTGCGCATCGCCGGGCACGTCGTCTTCACTGGGCCGCGGAGTGACATCCCGGTGCTCATGGCGCTCTTCGACGCGTTCGTCCTCAGCTCCCTCTGGGAGGCGTCGCCGATCACGCTCCTGGAGGCGATGGCCTCCGGCGTCCCCTGCATCGCCGCCGATGCGGGCGGATGCCGGGATCTCGTGAAGCGGGAAGAGACCGGGTGGCTCGTGCCGCCCCGCGACCCGGAGGCCCTCGCCGCCGCCGTGCTCGAGGTGCTCGCCGGCGGGGACCATGTGAGGGAGATCGCGTCACGTGCGCGGCAACGCGTTCTCGATCACCACTCGATCGAGCAGTTCACCCGCGCGCACGAGGCGCTGTACCAGGACCTCCTTCGCTCCGCGTCCGGGCGCTCCGGTCACTGAAAGACGCCGGGGCGGATGCGGATCTCGTCGCCCGAGTTGACGCCGAGCGTGCCGGCGAGATCGCCCTGATTCGTCGCGAATTCGAGAAGGCCCTGGCTGTTGATGAGACACAGATTCTCTCCCACACCGGCATCGCCGTAGGTCCGCACGAAGGGTGCGCTGACGGTCTGGCCCGCGACCATGAGCGTGAGCGTGGCGCCCTGCTCGATGCCCTGTCCGGCGAGCAGCGTCGCGGGGACGTTTGTCAAGAGGTTGCCGTACCGGTCGGCAAGCAGCACCTGTCCGCGGATCTCTCCGTGCTCGAACACGGGCTCGACGAGGCGCAGACGGACGATGTCGCCGCGCTCGGGCCCAACGTCGCTGAGCGCACCGCCTGCGGCGAGAAACCCTGCGATGGGGCCGAACAGATCACGGCCGTGGAACGTCGAGCTCAGCGCCCCGGGCCGCAGCAGCGCCTCGTTGGCGATTTCGCGGACCTCCGCGATGCCCATCTCCACCGCCACGCGCGTGAACAGACCGTTGTCCGGCCCCACGAAGACGAGGCCGTTGCCGGTCCGCAGCACGATCGGCAGGCGCTCCGTCCCGACACCGGGGTCGACGATCGCGGTGAACACGGTTCCCGCGGGCCACTCGCGCGCCGCCGCGGACAGCAGAAAGGCGCCCCCGGCGATGTCGAAGGCCGGGACGCCGTGCGTCACGTCGTCGATCAGGGCCTCCGGCGCGCGCGAGGCGATGGCGCCCTTGAGCGCCCCGGCGTAGAAGTCCTGCACGCCGTAGTCGGTGAGGAGCGCCACGCGACCGTTGGGCGTGAAGGGGACATCCCCCTCAGGGGATGCCGGTCCCTGCGCCCAGGCCATCGAGCCCGCGCCGAGCGCAAGAGCGATCCGAGTCAGGAGGGTTGGCATCTTCATGGGACAGAGCCTCTCTCTTCGCCGATCCCGGCGTCTCAGTCGTTGTCGAAGTGGATCGTGTACGTGACCGTGGCTGAGCCGTGGGCCGGGACCTCGACGGTGTACTCGAACGTCGTTGCGTCCACGTCGCTGTGGCCCTGACTCTCCTGCCGGATGGTCCAGTCGCCGCCGGCGTGCTCGACGAGCGTCACGGTGATCGCCTCGTCCTTGTGGTTGCGGACGGTGATCTCCCAGTCCTGCTCGGTGTCGTTGCCGGCCACCTGACGGAAGGCGGTCTGGACACGCTCGGCGACGACATCGAACGCCTCGCCGACCTGGAGCCGCACGCGCTCGTCACGCGGCGTGTGCTCGATGCGGTCCTCACCGATGAACTGCAGCGCGCCGTCGGGGTCGGCCTTGTAGAGCCGGACCGTCCCCTGGGGCATCGGCATGCCCATGCGATTGGCCTCGCTGTTCTCGAACTCGACGACGACCTGCACGTGCTCGGGCTCGCCGCGCTGGCCGCCCGTCTGGAACCAGGGGTAGAGCTGCTGCGCCTCGAAGAGGAAGCGCTTGGTCACGGGCACGCCGCCGGCCGTGAAGAGCGACATCTGCTTGGTCTGCATGTCGCGCACGGTCGTGGGCCGCTGGAGCGTGTACAGGTGGTACTCGAAGAAGGCCTGCTCGGTGAACTGCGGGGCGCCGGGCGCCGCCGCCACTGCCGCCCTCTCCATCATGTACAGGTCCTGCATCTGCGGTGGCTGGACGATGTTCGGCGTCCCGGCGACGAGCTTGAGGCGTGCATCGCGGAAGGTCGCACCGGACCGGTTCTCGATCGTCACCCACGCGGTCAGGTCCATCCGCGTGTCGTCCTCATTGACCACCGCGACGTAGTCCGCGTGCCAGGAGAGTCCGGTCGTGAGGTACGACGCCTCGAGCTGATGCGCACCGGCCGCCGCGTTGCTCAGCAGCCACACCAGTGTCGGTTCGGCGCGGAGGTCCCCGGTGTCTCCGGGGACGCTGATCTCCCCCTCGGGGTTGAGGATCAGGCCCTCGGGCGTCCGCACGATGCGCCCGCCCTGGACGCTCAGCAGGGTGCCCGTGCGCGAGAGTGCCTGATTCGGGTCCGCGGTCGAGCGCGAGCGGATCGTGATATCGCGCCCGACGAAGTTCTCCAGCAGACGCTCGGGCGAGAGCAGATCGAACTCGAAGTTCTGCTCGAGCACACCGAGCTGGCCGGGGTGCGAGAGCGACGTGATGTGGACCGTCGTCGGATCGATCTGGGCGGCGACGTCGGCGTACTCGAGGTCGAGCTCGCCCGCGGGCAACTCGACGGTCCGCAGCTCGCGGACGAGAGCCCGGTCAGCGTTGTAGATCGTCAGGAAGACCTGCTCGGCCTGGTCGCTGGACGACTGGACGGCTGGGGCGCCCGAGGCGGCGCCGGCCACGCTGGCCAGGGCGAGGCAGAGTGGGAGATGGCGAGACATGGAGAATCCTCCGCGATAGGGGCTGGGAGAGAAGACACCGCAGCGCTGCCAAAGGTTCTGCCCGAGACC
>JABWBI010000019.1 GCA_013360565.1 Candidatus Sumerlaeia bacterium
GCGCCGATTGGCCTGCCGCGCCTGGCCGCGCGGCTGATGCAACCGGTGGAGGCGCTGGGCGCGCTGCTGCTGGCGCTGATCACGACGCTGCTGCTCGTCAACGTCGCGGCGCGCTACGTCTTCACCGCGCCGATGGTGTGGATCGACGAGATCGTCTCGTTGTCCTTCCTTTGGCTCGCGATGGTCGGCTCGGTGATCGCGATGCACCGCAACGAGCACCTGCGGCTGACGCTCGTCGTCGAGCGCGTGCCGGCGCGCTGGCGCGGCTACGTTCAGGCCTTCGCGCTGGCGGCGGTGGCGGCGCTGCTGGCGGTGCTGTCGTGGCCGGCCACCGAGTACGCGATCGACGAGTGGATGATCCGCACGCCCGAGCTCGGCATGCCGAACGCGCTGCGCGTCTCGGCGATCGCCGGGAGCTTGGTCGGCATGCTGGCGCTGCTGCTGGCGTTTGCGCTGCGCACGGTGCGCGCGCGTGAACTGGCGGCCGGGGCCGGCGTCATCGTGCTCGTCGCGCTCGCCTGCTGGTTCGGGCGCAGCGGCTTGCAGTCGCTCGGCAACCTGAACCTGCTGATCTTTCTCGGCGGCGTCGTCACGCTGTGCCTGCTGGCCGGCGTGCCGATCGGTTTCTGCTTCGGCCTGGCGACGCTCGCCTACCTGTCGTTCGCGACGACGGTGCCGCTGACGGTGATCGTCAGCCGCATGGACGAGGGGATGAGCAGCATCATCCTCGTCTCGGTGCCGATCTTCGTGCTGCTCGGCTGCGTGCTCGACAGCACCGGCATGGGCAAGGCGATCGTCGACGTGCTGTCGTCGCTGCTCGGCCACATCAAGGCCGGCATGAGCTACGTGCTGCTGGGGTCGCTGTTCATCGTCTCGGGCATCTCGGGCTCGAAGGTGTCGGACATGGCCACCGTCGCGCCGGCGCTGTTCCCCGAGATGAAGCGGCGCGGCCACAAGCCGCCGGAGATGATCGCGTTGCTCGCCACCGGCGCGGCGATGGCCGACACGGTGCCGCCGTCGATCGTGCTGATCGTGCTCGGCTCGGTGGCGGGCGTGTCGATCGCGGGCCTCTTCAACAGCGGCTTCGTCATCGCCGGCGTGCTGCTGCTGGCGCTCTTGGTGCTGGCGCGCTGGAAGGCGCGGCACGAGGACATGCAAGGCGTCAAGCGCGCGCCGTGGGCGATCGTCGGCCGGCTCTTGCTGATCGCCGCACCGGCACTGGTGCTGCCGTTTTTGATCCGCAGCGCGGTCGGCGGCGGCGTCGCCACCGCCACCGAGGTGAGCACGATCGCGGTGGCCTACGCGCTCATCGTCGGCAAGTGGCTGTACGGCAAAGGCGAGGGCGGGCTGACGGCGCGCAAGGTCTACACGATGCTCGTCGAGGCGGCGGGCCTGTCGGGCGCGATCCTCATCATCCTCGGCACCGCGTCGGGCATGGCCTGGGCGATCGCGCAAAGCGGCTTCGTGCACCAGCTCTCGGCATTCCTGACGACGCTGCCCGGCGGCTCGCTGAGCTTCCTCCTGGTGACGATCCTCGTCTTCGTCGTGCTCGGCTGCGTGCTCGAAGGGCTGCCGGCGATCCTGCTGCTGGCGCCGATCATGTTCCCGATCGCCAAGCGGCTCGGCGTCAACGACGTGCACTACTCGATGGTGGTGGTGACGGCGATGAACATCGGCCTGATGCTGCCGCCGATCGGCGTCGGTTTCTACGTCGCCTGCCGCATCGGCGGCGATTCGCCCGACGCGGTGATGCGCGCGATCTGGCCGTACATCGGCGCGCTCGTCGTCGGCCTCGTCGTCATCGCGCTGGTGCCGTGGTTGTCGACGGTGGCGCTTTGATCCTTCTTTGGATCGTCCTTCATTGAGACTCGCATGAGTGCTGCTCCGACCTCTTCCTCCTCGGCGCCGGTGGCGCTGATCACCGGCGGCGCGCGCGGTATCGGCCTGGCGACCGGGCGCTGGTTCCTCGCGCGCGGGCACCGCGTCGCGCTGCTGGACATCGACGGCGAGCACCTGGAGGCGCGTCAGCGGCTGGCGGAGCTGCTGCGGGCCAATCTGTCGAATGACGAGGCGGTCGAGCAGCTGGCGATCCTCGCGCAGCAGCAGGCGGACAGCGGCGACGTGCAGCAGGCGATCGTGACGTGGGAAGAGGTGGTGAGCCTGCGGCCCGAGGTGGTGCCGTATCACCAGGCGCTGATCACGTGCCAGCTGAGCGCGGGCGGGGGGGCGCCGATGCAGGCGAGCGTCGAGTCGCTGATGTCGGCGCTGATCGCCCGCGAGGCGTTCGATGACGCGCTGGGATGCCTGGATCGATTCGAGGCCTTCGATCCGGAGCTGCCGCTGTGGCACCGGTGGCGGGGCGAGGTGCTGTCGGCAAAGGGAGACGAGGCCGGCGCACTGACCTGCTTCCGGCGCTTCTCCCAGCTGGCGGACAAGCACATCTCGGCGCGCGTGGGGCGCGAGCTGGGTCCGGGCGCCGCCGCCGCGCCGGGTTCGAGCGCGGAGACGGTGGGCTTTCGCCTCGTGCCGGACTACACGTTCGAGACGTTCATCGTCGGCGAGCGCAACAACTTCGCCTTTGCGACGTGCCACGCGGTCGCAGAGAATCCGGCGACGGCGTACAATCCGCTTTTCCTCTACTCGGACGTCGGCCTGGGCAAGACGCACCTGATCAACGCGATCGGCAACCACATCCGGCGGCACCACCCGAAGTTCCGGGTGCTGTTCACGTCGGTCGAGGAGTTCATCACGCAGCTGGTGGACGCGATTCAGCGCAACAGGGTGAACGAGTTCCGGGCGCGTCACCGGCGGCTGGACGTGCTGCTGATCGACGACGTCCAGTTCCTCGCGGGCAAGGAGCGGGCGCAGGAGGAGTTCTTCCACCTCTTCAACACGCTTCACCAGGCGCGCAAGCAGATCGTGGTCACGAGCGACCGTCCGCCGCGGGAGATGACCTACCTGGAGAAGCGACTGCGCTCCCGGTTCGGCGCGGGCGTCATCGTGGACATTCAGCCGCCGGACGTGGAGACACGCATTGCGATCGTGCAGCGGGCGGCGGCGGAGGCGACCGGGGCGCGGCTGCCCGAGGACGTGATCGCGCTGCTGGCCGAGCGGTGCGCGAGCAACGTGCGGGAGCTGAAAGGCGCGCTCAACCAGCTCATCGCCCTGGCGTCAACGCGCAGGGATCCCCTGCCGCGGGACGAGGCGAGCCGCGCTCTGGACGCTCTGCTGGAGTCGGTGTCCTGAGCAGCGGAGTCGGCAGCAGCCTTCAGTAGATCGATCCGCTGTGTGGACCGTGCATGGCGCGGCCGGTGAGCTTGACGCCGGCGAGATCGGCGATTTTCTCCTCCAGCCGCCGGAGGTTGAACTGGTTGCCGAACTGCGCATCGGGCTGAAGGCGCTTGGCCTGGGGAGTCTCCCCGAGGATGACAAGGGGGACGCCGCTGTACTGGGGGAGCTGGCGGATGGTGGTGAGGAGGGCCATGACCATGGGAGTCAGGACGGTGGCGTCGATGAGGATGAGCTGAGGCTGGTGTGCTCCGATGTGCTCGAGGGCGTCGATGGCCTTGAGGGGCGCATGGAGCTCGAGCCACTGCGAGAGCGGCAACAGGAAGTTGCGCAGCTTCTCGTTCTCGGTGAGTAAGAGGACGCGCGCGAGGTTCGCCATGCTCGCACCTCTCCGGAACGCCCACGGCCAGCCCACCCGCCGGCCCGCGTCTCGCCGCTGGGGGAATGCGGCTTCTGCTGGAGCGAGTGAATGTATCCGGGAGGAGAAAGTCAATTGCAAACGGAAGCGATTCTCTTTGACAGGCGAGAGCCTGACGGTATGATGCCCCGCTTTGGTCTCCGGAGAGAGACCGTGAAGCAGGAGAACCCCGTGCCCGTCTCGTCCCTGACCGCCTCAGACCTCGCCCAGGTCACCCGGGTGGCCGAACTGATCCGCTCCCACCAATCCTTCCTGATCGTGGGCCACGTGCGCCCTGATGGAGACTGCATCGGCTCGCAGCTGGCGCTGGGGCTGGGGCTGCGGGCGCTGGGCAAGCAGGTGCGTGTGTACACGCCGGGTCCGCTGATGCGCCACCTGACGTTCCTCCCGCATGCGCACATGGTGGAGACGGCGCTGGACATGTCATTCGAGCCGGAGGTGACGGCATACGTCGACTGCGGCGGCCGTGACCGGGCGGGTCAGGACTTCGAGCCGAGGGGGCGGATCATCAACATCGATCATCACCTCTCGAACGACCACTTCGGGGACGCGGCATACGTCAACACGCGGGCGACGGCGGCGGGCGAGATGGTCTACGATGTGCTGCAGCACCTCGGCGTTGAGCTGACGGCGGACATCGCGTCGGCGCTGTATCTGGCGATCATGGCGGACTCGGGATCCTTCAAGTTCTCGAACACGGTGACGCGCACGTTCGAGATCGTGACGGAGCTGGTGCGCGCGGGCGCGAGCCCGAGCTGGATCGCATCGGAGTTCTACGACACGCAGCGGCCGGGCACGCTCTGGCTGAAGGGTCAGATCCTGAGCCATCTGCACTACGAGTGCGAGGGCCGGCTGTGCTGGGCGGAGATCACGCAGGAGATGTACGAGCGGGCGGGCGGCGAGAGCTGCGAGCCGGAGGGTCTGGTGAGCGAACTCCGCTCGATCGAGGGCGTGGAGGTGTCGGTGCTGATCCACGAGCTGGCCGAGGGCGGCGCCCGGGCAGGGATCCGCTCGCGGGGGACCTGGGACGTGAACATGATCGCGACGGAGCTGGGCGGCGGGGGGCACCGCAATGCATCGGGCTGTTTCATCAGGGGCAACTACCCTGAGGTGCGGGACCGGATTCTCGACGTGGCGCGCCGGCATCTCGCGCAGCCGCCGGCGGCGCAGCAGGTGACGGCGGGCTGACTCAGGCGACCGTCTGGGCGCCGTGCCGGTACTTCACGACATGCACGGGCTCGAGCGTGATCAGCCCCTCCGTGACCGTCTCGTCGAGGAAGGGCATGATCTGGTCGATCTTCTCGGCGGTGTCGACAATCTCGATGATGATCGGGAGGTCCTCGGACAGGCGGAGAATCTTGGCGGTGTGAAGGCAGCTCTTGGCCCCAAAGCCCATGATGCCCCGGAGCACTGTGGCGCCGGCGAGGCCGAGCTCGCGGGCCCGGAGGACGATGGCCTCGTGGAGCGGGCGGCCGTGGTGACGGTCGCTCTCGCCGATGAAGATCCGCAGGAGCATTCCCTCGCTGGGCAGCTTCATGGTCCGAAGATCCTTTCAGGCAGCGGTTGAGATCAAGCGGGAGGCGAGAACGCCCACGAAGACGGCGGCGAGGCCGGCGGCGTTGCTGAGGGCGACGTTCAAGAGTGCGGCGGCGGCCTGCCCCTCACGGAGGAGCTGGAGTGTCTCGAGCCCGAAGGTGGAGAAGGTCGTGTAGGCGCCGAGGACGCCGATGAGGGCGAAGGCGCGGACCTCGGGGGTGACGGCGGTGCGATCGAACTGGTCCCAGAGAAAACCGATGGCGAGACAGCCGGTGACATTGACGAGGAAGGTCCCCCAGGGGAACCCGGCGCCGGCCAGGCGCTGGACGGCTCCGGCGAGGCCGTAGCGCATGAGCGCGCCGAGCGAGCCTCCCGCGGCGATGAGAAGGAGCTTGAACACGGCGGAGACCTCCTGCATCCCCATCCGTGCCACGACTTCGCGTCCGACGCAAATGGCAATGGAGCGCTCCCCCATCTCGCCCGGCGCGGGCCGCGTGAACGCCGACCTCGTCTGGGCGGCGGCGGGGTTGCTCGTGCTGTGGCACTACGCGTTCACACTGGCGGGTGTGTCGCTCAATCATCAGCCATTCCTCCCGCCGCAGGCGCCGGGCACTGTGCACCGCTCGATTCTCGAGGGGGCCGTGTTCGTGGGTCTGGTGCTCTGGATGCTTCCGCCGAGGTGGAGCGCGTGGGCGGGCGGCGGGGCCGTCGCCGTCCTGCTGGGCTACACGGTGCTGCGGCTGGGTTGGAGTCTCGCATCGCAGACGCCGCACTATGCCTTCGACGACCGCGCCGAGGCCCTGAATCTGGCGCTGAGCCGGCTGCTGAGCGGAGAGTTCCCGTACGGCGTGACGACGAGCCTGGGGGGGCCTCTGTCACCGCTGACGGCGTCGCTGCTACTCGCGCTGCCAGGCCACCTGGCCGCGGGCCGCCCCGAGGTGATGAACCTGGTGATGCTGCCTCTGGCGACGGTGTGCTTGCTCGTCCTGCGCCAACGCTCTGGCTCGCCGGTGCCGCCCGCGCTGCTCGCCTTGGCGCTCGTGCTGAGCCCGCCGGTGGTGTGGGAACTCGTGTGGGGGCGCGATCTGATGTGGGGCAGCGTGCTGATCCTGGGCGCCACACTGCTGCTGGATGCCGGCCGGCTGCGGGCGGCGTGCGCCGTCTTCGCGCTGGGGATGTGCACGCGGACGGGACTGCTGTTCCTGTTTCCGCTGTGGGCCGGGCATCTGATTCGCCACCATGGGGAGAGAGCGGCGACCCCGCTGCTCATCGCGGCGGGGGTGGCGCTTGGACTCGAACTTCCATTTGCCCTCTGGGACCCTGAGACTTTCTTCTTCACGGCGCCGCTGGGGATCTCGTTCTCGAAGTTCTCGCAGCCGGCGCTGGAGAACACGACGTGGCTGGGCGACGCCGTGGCCCACCTGCTTCCGGCGAGCGCCGCGCGGCTGTCGGTGATCATCGCGGCCGTGCTGGGAGCGGCGCTGTGGCTGGGGTGGCGATCGGCGGATCTGGCTCAGCTGTCGATCTCGATGGCACTGGTCTTCGGCCTGCTGTTTCTCGCCCTGGGGGGTTACTACCGCTTCGAGTATCTCATCTGGATGCAGATCCCGCTCGTGACGGCACTGGCGGCGGCGCCGGGGAAAAGGGTTGCGCCATCGGCCCCGGGTCGGGTGTGATCGGCGAGTGTGCATTCGCCGTCAGGAGATGAGAATGACCTCTGCTCTTCGTGACCCCGTCGACATCCCTCGCCCGGGAGAGTTCCCCCGGCAGTTCGTGCCCGCGCAGATTGACCTCGGGGACTGGGCCCAGATCGAGCCGCTGTTCGATGCGCTCGCGGCGCGGGGGCTGGACTCGGCGGAGGCCCTCGAGCACTGGCTCCTCGACCTGAGCGAGCTGGGCGCGTGCCTGAGCGAGGAGCGGGCGCGCCGCCACATCGCGAGCACATGCTTCACGGACGACGCGGAGGCCGAGGCGCGACACATGCACTTCGTGACGGAGATCGTACCCCGGATCAAGCCGCGGGTGGACGCACTGCACCGCCGGTACCTGGCGTCGCCGTGGCGCGGACACCTCGACCGGCAGCGGCTGCTGGTGCACGACCGGGACGTGGAGAACGCGGTGGCGCTGTACCGCGAGGAGAATGTGCCGCTGCAGACGGAGGAGCAGCGGCTGGAAAACGAGCACTACAAGGTGACGGGGGCGCAGACGGTGGAGTTCCGCGGCGCGATCCAGACGATGCCGCAGATGATGCGGCACCTCGAGGAGACGGATGCCCTGACACGGCGCGAGGCGTGGGTGGCGATGACCCAGCGGCGGCTGCAGGACGCCGAGACACTGAGCACGCTCTTCGATCAGATGCTGACGCTCCGGCACCAGATGGCCCTGAACGCGGGGTTCGAGAACTTCCGCGACTATCAGCACCGGCGGCTGGGCCGGTTCGACTACACGCCAGCGGACTGCGAGGCGTTCCACGCCGCGGTCGAGACGACATGCGTTCCCCTGGCGCGCGAGCTGGCCGCTCAGCGGCAACACCTCTTGGGACTCGAAGCCCTGAGGCCGTGGGACCTGGCGGTGGATCCGCTCGGACGGCCACCGCTGCGGCCCTTTGCGACGGCGGAGGAGCTGGTGACAGGATGCCGCCGCGTGTTCCGGCAGGTGTCGCCGATGCTGGCGGAGGACTTCGACGTGCTGACGTCGCGGCGGCTGCTGGACCTGGAGAGCCGGCCGGCGAAAGCCCCAGGGGGCTATCAGTCGACGCTGGATGAGGTCCGTCTCCCGTTCATCTTCATGAACGCGGCGGGCACGAACCGCGATGTCTTCACCCTGCTCCACGAGGGCGGACACGCGTTCCACGCGCTGGCGTCGCGCCACGAGCCGCTGCTGGCGTACCGGGACGCGCCGCTCGAGTTCTGCGAGGTCGCGTCGATGGGGATGGAGATGATGGCGCTGGATGGCCTCGGAGAGTTCTACACCGAAGCGGATGCCGCGCGGGCCCGGCGGCGGCACCTGGAATCGGTCATCAAGCTGTTCCCCTGGATCGCCCAGATCGATGCCTTCCAGCACTGGCTCTACACGCACGCCGGGCACACCCGCGGCGCGCGGGAAGAGGTGTGGCTGGGACTCGAAGATCGGCTGGGGATCCCGCTGGACTGGAGCGGGCACGAGGTGTGGAAAGCGATCTCGTGGCAGAGCCAGCTGCACCTGTTTCAGGCGCCGTTCTACTACATCGAATACGGGATCGCGCAGATCGGGGCGCTTCAGCTCTGGCTCAATCACCGGCGGGATGCACCGGGGGCGATCGCGAAGTACCGCGAGGCCCTGGCACTGGGAGGCTCGCGGCCGCTCCCCCGCCTCTTCGCGACGGCGGGGCTTCGCTTCGATTTCTCGGCGGAGACGATGCGGCCGCTGATCGAGGCGGTGCGTGAGGAGCTCGAGCGGCTTCCGGACTGATCTGTCCCGCACGGCCGGCGGGGTCTTGACTTGTGCCGCCGCGGGAGGCATGGTAGTCGGTTTTTCCATCGAAAGTGAGGTTTCAGAGATGGTGGACACGACCACTCCGGCGGTCCCGGAGACCGCCAATTGGCTCAGCGTGAGCCCAAAGGCACAGGAGCTGAACCGCGTCCTGCTCGAGAAGACGCAGGGGAAGACGCGCGATCTGCTCGAGCGTCTTCTGGTGGACGAGGAGATTCTGGCGTACCAGTCATACGCGAACACGGTGTCGATCCGCCGGCTGGGCTTCAACGACCACGGGACAGTGCACGCGCGGATCACAACGTACAATGCGCTGAAGATCCTGGGATTCCTCCATCAGGGGGGCATCCAGACATCCCTGGAGGCGGAGGAGGTGGGGAGCTACGAGGACTCGCAGGTCGCGGTGGCCCTGGGTTGCCTCCTGCACGACCTGGGAATGGGCGTGACGCGCGAGGCGCACGAGTGGCACTCGCTGAACTTCGCCGACGCGTTCATCGTGCGCGAGCTCGCGCGGCTCTACCCCGAGGATCTGCCGAAGCGCTGCGCGCTGCGGGCGATGTGCCACGAGATCATCGTGGGGCACATGGCGCACGACCGGATCCACTCGGTGGAGGCGGGCGTGGTGCTGGTGGCGGACGGGACGGACATGACGCGGGGCCGCTCGCGGATCCCGCAGATGCTTCAGCGGGACCCGGCGGTGGGCGACATCCACCGCTACTCGGCGAGCGCGATCGAGCGCGTGGCGATCTCCGCCGGGCAGACCAAGCCCGTCCACATCGACGTGCACATGGCGGACATGACCGGGATCTTCCAGGTCGAGGAAGTGTTCATGACGAAGGTGAAGGCCTCACCGATCATGCGACACCTTGAGGTGACGGTGAACCTCAGGGATCAGCCGCCGCGGCACTACCTCCGCTGATGAGACACACGCTGCTCACCGTCGCGGCGGCCGCGCTGGCGGGGTGCCAGGGTTTCATGGACCCGCAGGGGGGGGCGGTGGATCGCTATGTCTTCGAGTCACCCGAGCACGCGGTGCTGTGGGTCTACCGCTGCCTGGGCGAGGGGCGGTATGAAGACATGACACTGCCGATGTTCGAACACGCGGACAAGAGCCCATGGATCGCCCGGGCGAGCCGGGGCAATGCGCACCCGTGGGCGAGCGACGAGACCGCGCAGGCGCGGATCACCGAGCGCGTGGAGATCAGCGAGGACGTGATGCGGATCGGCGTGGCCGAGACGTGGCGAGGGGGCGAGCGCGAGCGCGACTTCGTCTGCCGTGACACGCCCGACGGGTGGCGGATCGTGTCGATCGAGGGCGAGCCGGGCGACGGAATGCTCCGCTGACGCGGCGCGGGCCAGTGGCCGCCTCCGTCTGAAAGAGAGACGGGGGCGAGCCCTTTCGGACCCGCCCCCGGGGGCGCCGGCCGAGGAGGCCGGTCAGCGGTAGGACTCGTACGCCTGCACCGGGGTCGTCGATCCGACGAACACAGTCAGCGCGCCCGAGGAGGGCGAGGCGGCATCGCCCGAGTCCGGTGTCACGGTGGCAGTGTTGGTGATGGACGCTCCGTTGGGCGCTGTGGCGCGGACCTGGCCCGCAATGACGACCGTGGCGCTGCCGCCGGCGGGCACGGGGATGTTGTTGACCGCGACCGCGTTGCCCGAGGAGGCGTTGGTGCCGCCGCCGGTGCTCGTCACGACCACGTTGGTCAGGTCGCTGTCGACGCTGTCGGTGAGATCGACGAGCGTCGCGGCCGACCCGGTGTTGTTGATCGTGACGGTGTAGGTGACGACTGCGCCGCGCTGGACCTGCGAGCCCGGGACAGGGACGGAGGTCTTGGTCGACGCGGAGAAGACGCCGATCTGGACGGTCAGCGCAGCGGAGGAGACGGGCTGCGCCGCGCCGGTGTCCGGCGTGAGCGTCGCCGCGTTGGCGATCGTCGCCCCGTTGGCCGCCGTTGCGCTGACGGTGGCGGTGAAGATCACCGTCGCCGAGCCACCCGCGGGGACGGGCACATCCGCGATGCTGACAGTGTTGCCTGCGGAGCCGTCGACGCCGCCGCCGGCATTGGTGACGGTGACTCCGGTGAGATCCGCGTCGACGTTGTCGAGGACATCGACGAGGGCGTCGCCGCCACCCGTGTTGTTGATCGTGATCGTGTAGGTCACGACGTCGCCGCGGGTGACGTTGGAGCCGCCGGCGGGGCTGGAGACCTTCGTCGACGTCGAGAGGTCGGGGACACCGGCGGTGAGCGCACCGCTGGGCAGATTCGCAGGGCTCCCGACGTCGGGTGTGAGGTTTGCGGTGTGGCTGATCGTGGCGCCATTGGCCGCGGAAGCACTGACCTGGCCGGTGAACTCCACCGAGACGGAGCCCCCGCCGACCACCAGGATGTCGTCGACCTGGATGGTGTTTCCGCTGGAGCTGTCAATGCCGCCGCCCGTGCTGGTGACGGAGAGTGAGACCAGCTCGACGGGGATCACGTCGACGAGGTCGACCACGGCGTCACCCGCGCCCGTGTTGCTGATGGTCACGGTGTAGGTGACGGTCTGGCCCCGGAGAACCGTCGAACCGGCAGGCGGGACCGACGTGAAGGTGGAAGTGGAGAGATCCGGGACGCCGACCGTGATGGCTCCGGCAGAGACGGTCTCGGCGCTCCCGGCGTCGGGCGTCAGCGTGGCGCTGTTGGCGATCGTCGCGCCGCCCGGCGCAGATCCGCTGACCTCGGCGGTGATCTCGACGCTCACCGAGGACCCGGCGGTGACGGGGATCCCGGTGATGTCGACGGTGTTGCCGGCCGAGTTGTCGACACCGCCGCCGGCGTTGGTGACGGCCACGTTGACGAGGAGCGGATCGACGTTGTCGAGGAGATCGACAAGCGCGTCGGCCTGACCGCTGTTGGTGATTGTGACCGTGTAGGTGATCGGCGATCCCGTGGCGAGATTCGAGCCGGCCGGCGGATTCGACGTCTTGGTCGAGGCCGTCAGGACCGGCACAGCGACGGTGAGCGTCCCGGCACCCGGGTTGGCCACGGCTCCGGTGCCGGGCGTGAGCGTCGCCGTGTTCGCGATGGTGTCGCCGTCATTGGCCGTGGCGACGACGTCGCCCGTGATCTCGACGGTCGCCGACCCGCCCGCGGAGACGGGAATGCCGGTGACCGAGACGCTGTTGCCCGCGGAGGCGTCGGTGCCGCCGCCAGTGCTGGTCACGGTGACGTTCTCGAGGAGCGCGCTCACGGCGTCCGTGAGATCCACGGTCGCATCGGCGAGGCCCGTGTTGTTGATGGTCACGGTGTAGGTCACCGTGTCTCCGCGCTCGACGAGCGATCCGCCCGGCGGGTTGGAGACCTTGGTGGAGGTCGCCAGAACAGGGACGCCCACGGTGAGGGTCCCCGCGGAGGCATTGACCACGCTGCCACCGAGGTTGGGCGTGAGCGTGGCGGTGTTGCCGAAGGTCTGGCCGTTCGCCGCGGTGGCGACGACGGTTCCGGTGATCTCGACGGTCGCCGTCCCGCCTGCGGAGACGGGAATGGCCGTGACGGAGACGCTGTTGCCAACCGAGGCGTCCGTGCCGCCGCCGGTGTTGGTCACGGTGACGTTCTCGAGCAGCGCACTGACGGTGTCGGTGAGGTCGACGAGCGCGTTGGCCGAGCCGGTGTTGTTGATGGACACGGTGTAGATCACGGTGTCACCCCGCTCGACAACCGAGCCGCTGGCCGGGCTGGAGACCTTGGTGGAGGTCGTGAGGACGGGGACGGTGACGAACAGCGAGCCGGAGACGACATTGACAGGCGGCCCCGAGGCGGGTGTGAGCGTCGCCGTGTTGGGAATGGCGCCGCCGTCGATGGCGGTGGCCGTGACTTGGCCGGTGAACTCAACCGTGGCGCTCGACCCCCCGGGCAGCGGGATGTCATCGACGGCGAGGGCGTTGCCGACGGTGGCGTCGGTGCCTCCGCCGGTGTTGGTCACGGTGACATTGGTCAGGCGGCCATTGACGCTGTCGGTCAGGTCCACCGTGGTTCCAACGGCGCCGGTGTTGTTGATCGTGATGGTGTAGGTGACGAGCTGGCCCCGGGTGACGAGCGAGCCGGCCGGCGGGTTGGAGACCTTGGTGGAGGTCGAGAGGTCCTCGGCGCTGACGGTCAGCGTGCCGGAGGAGGGGCTGGCGCCGATGCCGCTGTCGGGTGTGAGCGTGCACTGATTGGTGATGGAGTCGCCGTTGAGAGCGCTGGCGCTCACCGTGGCCTGGAATTGGACGGAGGCCGAGCCCCCGGCGGCGACGGGGATGTCCTGGATGTCGACGACCGTGCCCACGGAGGCGTCGGTGCCGCCGCCCGTGCTCAGCACGACGAGGCCGGTGAGGGGGACGGGGAGCGTGTCGGTCAGATCGACAATCGCCGGTGCGCCGCCGGTGTTGTTGATCGTCACCGTGTAGGTGATGACCTGGCCTCTGGTGACGATGCTGGGCGCAGCCGGATTCGACACCTTGGTGGAGGTGCTGAGGTCGGGCCCCGCAGCGATGGTCAACGGGTCGGAGCTGCGGGTGGCCGCGCCGCCGCCGAGGTTGGCAGAGGTGGCGGTGTGCTGGACAACGGCACCGGGGACACCGAAGGCGTCGACGGTGAACATGATCTCCATGGTGGCGCCGGCGGCGAGGGTGATGCCGTCGATCCGGACGGTGGCGCCGGTGCTGTTGTCGGTGCCGATCGAGGCGAGGATGTTGCGGAGGTTGTTCGAGTCGGCGTCGATGGGGATCTCGACGCTGGCGTCGATGGCATCGACTGTCGACGTGTTCTGGAGGACGAGGCGGTGATCGATGCGCTCGGTGTTGAGCAGGGGCGCGCCGTTGACGTCGGTGCTCGTGAACTCGGTGAAGGAGAACGTGGGGAATGTCACAAAGGCGACGCCGTCGAACTGCGTCTCCTGAAGGAACTGGCTGCCGATGCCGACGTCGGCGTCGTCGCCGTTGAAGAGGAGCGTGATGGCACCGGCGGTGGCAGCGCCATAGGTGGTGGGAACGAGCACATAGAGGTCGTCGTTGTCGGACGTGAGATCGGGATTCGGCGTGCTGTTGAGGGTGTTGCCGTTGTTGAGAGTCGTGAAGACGATCGATCCGGCGGTGAGTGCCGCGTCGCCGAACAGCGTGTTCTCCTGAATGATCTCGAAGTCGATGATGTCGGGGTCGGTGCCACCGGTGACGATGTCGGGTCCGTCGACAATCTCGTCGAAGGCGCCGGCCGTGGCGCCGCCGCCGAGGACGGTGGGAGTGAACCGGATGATGTCCTCGTCGGTGAAGACGCCGGACGTGCCGCCGATGGAAATCAAGAGCTCGCCAGGGCTGAACGTGATGCCCCCTGCGGAGAAGGATTCTTCCACGAGCGCGACGCCGTCGATGTTTCCCCCAAAGGCCACGTCGCTGGCATCGAAGAGGAGATCGAACGTGCCGGACGTGTAATCGCCGAAAGTGTCGGGGCGGAAAAGGACGAGGTCGGAGGAGCCGATCCCCCCAACGGGCGCGGGGACCGTGACGCCGGCCTGCCAGGAGAGAATCATGTCGCCAGGGAGGAAGTTGAAGCCGGCGGCGGTGAAGTTGCGCGTCACAACGTGAACGGCGTCGACGCCGTCCGCGGCGGTGACAGTGGGAGCAACGAGCGATCCATCGAAGAAGTAGGGGGGGATAGCGGGCTGAGGCGGAGCCGGAAAGGGTGTCGTGTAGTTTCCGTCAGTGCCCCCGGGCTCAACTGCCGTGGTGTTGAAGAAGACAACATCGCCCTCGGCCACGCCGGTGATCTGCGCGGCGCCAAAGGCCGGAAGGTCGCGCGCGCCGAAAGGCCCATTGGTGTGTGAAAAGAAGAGGTGATAGGGAACCGGCGCGGCCGGCGCGAGCGCGGTCGCCCCCATGGTGACTGCGGCCGCTGTCAGAACCATCTGTCTCATCGGTGTTCTCTCCAGTGTACAGTGTCACTCCCGGTGAGGCGGCTGGCGCAGAGCGGGCAGACCTGAGTCTGGCTCCGGTGGCACTACAACCAAACGCGTCAGAGAGTGGGCGGAGGCACCCTGCCCCTGGGGGTGCAACCAGAGATCCGCGGCTTGAGGTGAACCCCTGCGCTCTAGGTGAGGGAGACGTGAGAGCGCTGAAAGCTCGCCGGGATCGAAAGATTACGAAAGAGCCGATCCGCCGTGGACGGGTAGGAGATACTCCGACCGAGGCCGACGTGTAAAGGAAAAACCGCAGAAATCGGAAATTCCGCCCACTAGCGGCTGCTCGCTTTCGCTTGGCGTTCGCCATCCAGGGGCGAGAGGGGGCTTCTTTCTGATGACAGAGGAACAGGCGTTGAGGCAGAATCCGAGATGGAGAAAACAATGATGCGTTTCCAGTCGGCTGTGGTCGTTCTCATCGCCGGGGCGGTCCTTCCGGTGCGAGGTCAGGGCCTGATCGAGCTGAGCACGGTGACGGCCATTCAGGGGGAGCTCGGTGCCTCGGCGGCGAGCAGCGGCTTGGCGGTCCTGGACCGCACGCGGCTGAACGCGGTGCAGAGCGAGATGAGAACCATCGCGAATCAGCTGGAGGCCTACCGGGCGGACAACGCGGGGCAGTTCCCGGTGTGCACGCGCGTGACGAGCCAATACGGCTGGGCGCCGGGAGATCAGCGCTTCGGGCATCTGTGGTCGTTCGTCAACACGCCCCCGAGCTCGCCGCTGCCGGGCAATCTCCAGACGCCGACGGCGTACATGACCTCGATGCCGCGCGACCCCTACAGCCGTTCGGCGGGGCGCGATCTGCCCTACTGCTACTTCGTTGACCGGGCGACGGGCTCGTACCTGATCTGGAGTGCGGGGCCGGACAACGACTATGACGTCGACCCGATCCGCGACTTCGACACGGCGAGCGGGGCGCTGCCCGGCGCGCTGCGGGCGCGGATGTACGACACGAACGATCCGAACGACACGGACGGCGATCTTCTCCTGACCAACCGGTCGATCTGACGGCCTCCTCTCCCCCGCCGCAGTGCGGTTGACGCGCGGGCGCGGCGGTCTCTATGGTGCCGGAATCGACTCTCTGACCTCTCTCGACGGAGTGAGCTGGTGACCATGCGCCGCACGCGTCTTCTCGTCTCTCTGACTCTGGGCCTGACCGCGGGGGGCCTGCCGGGGTTCCAGGTGAACCCCGGAACGCCGACAAGCGTGGTGTTCCCCGAGCCCGCACTGGCGCAGCCGGGACGGCTGCACGTCGACATCCTCTCGGACCGGACGACGGGCTTCGACGAGGGCCTGCCGGTGCTGGAGGCGGCGGTGGCGGAGATCCGGGAGGATGGGCCGGACTTCGTGATGACGGTGGGGGACATGATCAACGGCTACACGCGCAGCGAGGACGAATGGCGGCGGGAGTTCGTGGAGGAGTGGGCGCAGTACATCGAGCAGCTCGGGGCGCCGCTGTTTCCGTCGGCGGGCAACCACGACACACGTCCGGGGTCGGGCAACCCAGGCGACGACATGGGCGAGCGGCTGTACCGGGAGCACTTCGGCCCACTGTATTACTCGTTCGACATCGAGAACGCGCACTTCATCAGCCTCTACTCGGACGACGGGCTGGGCCCTGAGTGGGAGCTGCACATCGGAGAGGCTCAGCTGGCGTGGCTGAGAGACGACCTGGAGGCGACGGCGGCCGAGCACATCTTCGTCTTCCTCCACAGGCCGCTGTGGATGTCGGAGCGAGGCCGCTGGGACAGCGTGCACGCGCTGCTGGCGGCGACAGGGCGCTGCCGCGCGGTCATCGCGGGGCACAACCACGCCTACGAGTGGTTCCCGGAGCGGGATGGCATTCAGTACCTCGTGCTGGGGGCGACGGGAGGAACGCACAGCGCCGTGGAGTTCGCGGGAGGATTCGACCACTGGTGCCGGCTGACGATCGAGGGGAGCACCTGGCAGATCGAGACGAAGATCGTGGGCGGCGCCTGGGTGCCGCCGGACCACATCCTGCACGCGGACGCGGAGGCCCGGCGGCTGGTCGAGCGTCTCTCGAACGACGAGGCGGGAGTGCAGACGACGCTGCAGGCGCCCTCAGGCCTGAACGCCCGGGAGGAGGTGGTGATCCGCCTGACCAATCCCCTCGAGACGGCCGTGCCGGTGAGCCTCGAGCTCGCCTCTGGGCGCGGTGACGGCTGGACGATGACGCCCACCTACTTCCGGCGCGTGCTGGACGCGCACGCCACGGACGAGTTCACGGCGGTGCTCACCCGGCCGGGCTCGCAAGACCCGCCGCCGGCCGAGCCGCAGATGAACATCCAGTACCAGCTGACCGACAGCCGCGGGAGGGCGTACCCGGTGACGCTGCGGCGGAGGCTGGGCTGGCAGACGCAGGTGCGCATCCTGGCGCAGACGCGCGCGACCCGGACCGTGGATGCGCGGCGCGAGGGTCTGGAGGGCTGGGACGGCGCGATGGCGATCAGCACCCCGACGTGGGGCTGGGCGCCCTGGGAGACGCGCGAGCCCGCGGGCGATGTGCGGATCAGCTGGGGGGGCGAGGACCGCATCCACATCTTCGCGCGGCTCATCGATGCCGACCCGGTCGACTTCGCGGACAACCATTCGGAGCAGATCCGGTCAGACGCGCTGGTGTTGCGCTCGCTGGACGCCTCGGGCGAGGAGCAGGCGGTGGCGATCTTCCCCTACCGGGAGGGTCCGCGGCGGGCGCTGCGGGTGCTCGAAGACCAGCCGGAGACGGCCTGGCCGGTGGTGGAGACGGTGGAGGTGGCCCAGCGCCGGCACAACGCGACAAACGACGCGAGCGAGGAGTTCGCCGCGCGGTACCGCGACGTGCGGCTGTGGGAGGTGTCGCTGCCCGTGGCGGAGTGGATGGGGGGTGACTGGCAGACGCGCGAACCGGTCGCGGTGAATCTGGAGGTGCTCGACAACGACGGCCGGTATTTCACGAGCACGCGGTCGTGGGCGCCGTGGTGGGGCACGGAGCACTGGGCGCTGGTGGGCTTCGGTCCCCCGGCGCGGCCGGCGTCAGCGGAGTGAGAGCCCCTGCATGGCCGGTGGGGGTTCGGCGGCGTCGTAGAGCATCTCGACGAACTCGAAGTTGAAGTTGCCCGTGCCGGTGGCGTCGGACATCTCGGTCAGGATGAGACGCCCAGTCTGGTCGCGGGTGCCGGTGAACTCGCCCGGGTCGGCGTTGGTGTTGGGCGCTGTGTACTCGGTGAATGCGGTCGCCCCCGTGGCGTCGCGCCGGTAGCCCCGGTCGCTGGCCATGGCAGGGACAGGGAGCGAGCCGGTGAGCGGATCCACGGCGGAGAGTGAGGCGTTGAGGATCCGGAACTGCTCGTCGCCGTTGATGAGGGGAAAACCGTTCCCGCCGGTGATGGCGGTGCCGTTGAGATAGACCACGTCGGCGGGCAGAGGGCCCCAGAAGGCCTCGAACTGCGCCCGGGTGGCGTTGCGGCCGATGACCAGAAGGCCTCCGGCCGCGATGGAGGTGCCTGGGGGCAGTGTGAGCGAGAGGGCGCTGCCCGACTGCTCGATGCGGTGGCCGCTCGCGTCGAGCGGCTCACCGGTGCCGCCCGGGAGCTGCGTGGCGCCGGTGAGAGTGACGGTGAAGTTGGAGGGCGTGCCCTGCGCGGTGAAGCTGGCGGAGACGCTGCGCGGGACGCCGTTGTTGGCGGGGGGCGTCCAGCGGAAGGTGAGGGCCGCGCTCGATGAGAGGAGAGCGGGGAGGGCCGGGGCGACGAGAGAGAACTCGCCGGGGTGCGAACCGGCGAAATCGACAGAGGAGAGCGTGAATGGACTGGCGACGGTGATCTGGACGCTCGAATCGGTGAAGGGCCCGGCGGCGGCATCGACCGTGCCGAAAGCGATTTCCGTGGGCGCGACGCTGAAGTCGTTCTCCTGCCCCGAGGGGACGAGGAAGTCGCGGACGACGGCCATGTGCTGCATGTTCGACGCGCCGCTGTCGCCAGCGAGCACGGGGGAGAAACTCGCGTTCAGCTCGCCCTGGGCGAAGAGGCGCGAGTCGAAGACAAGGCCGTTGGAGAAGGTGAAAGATCCGATGATGACCGGAGTCTCGAGGGGATCGAGCTGGGCGTCGGCGAGAACCCAGTCGTAGGGGTCGTTGCGGTTGGCGTTCGTGTTGGTGTTGCCGTTCTGATCGGCTGGGTAGGGGGCGGCTGTCACGAAATAGCCGCTGAGCGTGGTGACGGCGGCCTCCGTGCGCGAGCCGGTGTTGAAGTCGCCGCCGAGGGTGACGAAGTCGCCCGGCGGGATGTTGGCGTTGATGAAACCGAGGAGGCTCTGAGCCTCGGCGTTGCGGGCGCTCGAGCCGGAGGTGAGGAAGTGGACGCTGATGGCCCAGAGGTCGGTGGGTCCCGGGATGTCAATTCGGGCGTAGGCGAAGTCGCGGTTGGAGACCTCGGGGTCGTCCCACTCGCCGGCCTGAAGGATGGGCCAGCGGGAGATGACGCCGTTGGGAATCTGAGCCCCGGCCTCGCGGAAGTGCTGGAAGCCGGCGCCGAAGGTGTTGGCGACGAAGGCGTTGATCTCGGCGGGTGTGTTGCCGCCGACATTGAATTCGTTGATCATCACGATGTCGGGGTCGAGGCCCTGGAAGATGCGGATGCCGGGCGCCTCGTAGGACTGCTGGTTGCCGCTGGTGGTGTTGGCGGCCAGCAGACGGATGCGGGTCGTCTGGGCGGAGGCCGTCCCGAGGGCGAGGATCAGCAGGAGAAGAGGCGATGTCAGGCGCATGGCGAAACGGCGGCGAGGGCTCATCTGGTCAAGTCTATCCCTCCACCGTCTCACTGACCGGGCGGGTTTGGCAACGAAATGCGGAGAGCGACGGGCAAAATCCCTTTGGCCTTGCCGCGGAGACGGCGTGGCTGGTACGGTGGGACTCCCCCCGAGGGTGGGAAACCCGCGCAATGTATCCGATCGACGTCGTCCTCGCCGTGACCTACCGCTGCAACGCACGGTGCGTGATGTGCGACATCTGGAAGGACTATCCGCCGGACGTGCTGCGTCCGGAGGACTACGAGCGCCTTCCGACGACGCTGAAGTACGTGAATGTCAGCGGAGGCGAGCCGTTTCTGAGGCCGGACCTGCCGGAGATCATCGAGGTGGTCCTGCAGCGGAGTCCGCGGGCGCAGGTGGTGATCTCGTCGAATGGCTTCCTGCCACGCCGGGTCCACGATCAGATGGCACGGATCGTGAAGTTCTACCCCAGGATCGGAATCGGCTTCTCTGTCGACGGCCTGAGCGAGATGCACCACAGAATCCGCGGCATCGCCGGGGGCTTCGAGCGGCTGATGGAGTCGCTGCGGATCTGCCAAGACCTGGGGGTGAAGAACATCCGGATCGCTTTCACGGCGTCGCGGGACAACGTCGGGGACTTCCGCAGGGTGTACGAGCTGGCGAACGAGATGGGCGTGCAATTCACGTGCGCCGTGGCTCAGGACTCGAGCCACTACTTCAAGAAGCAGGGCAACATCACGGTCGAGAACGAGCCTCTGCGCGAGGAGCTGGAGTACATCGTGTCGAGCGAGCTGCGGTCGAGCTCGCCGAAGCGGTGGATGCGGGCGTATTTCGAGTCCGGTCTGTACGAGTTCGCGGCCGGTCAGACACGGCTGCAGCGGTGCCACGCGGGGTCGTCGTTCTTTTTCCTCGACTCGTACGGGAATGTCTATCCGTGCAACGTGCTGGACGAGCCGATGGGCAACATCCGCGAGCAGACGTTCGAGGAGATCTGGTTCGGCAAGGACGCTGACCGCGTGCGGGAGACGGTGGAGGGGTGCCCGAACGGGTGCTGGATGATCTGCACGGCCCGGACGTCGATCCTGGAGAGCAAGAGCGAGGTGCTGGCGTGGGTCGCGAAGAACAAGATCCGGGCTCACCGGGGCCAGACAGTGGTGGAGCGGATCGACGAGCCCGCAGGGGCGGTGCAGATCTGATCCCAGGGAGACGGCGTCCCGGGGACGGCCTCAAGAGCATTGATGAAGCCACGGGCAATGGGCACCCTGGCCGCTGATGAGTTCTCGCCCGCTCACCATCGCCATGGTCGGCACCAAGGGAGTCCCGGCGACGTTCGGGGGGATCGAGAAGCATGTCGAGGAGCTGGGGGCGCGTCTCGCGGCGCGGGGTCACCGGGTGACCGTGCACTGCCGCCGCAACTACACGGGGGCCTCGCGCGGGCGGTGTGAGGTCCTGGCGAGGCGGCACTGGCGGTACCGCGGGATGGATCTGCGCCTCTTGCCGTCCGTGGGGACGAAGCATCTCGATGCGATCACGCACACCGCACTGGCGGGGCTGGGCGAGGTCTTCGGGGGGCATGACATCGTTCATTTCCACGCGCTCGGGCCGTCGCTCCTGTCGTGGCTGCCGCGCCTGGCGCGGCGCCGCGTGGTCGCGACGTGCCACGGGCTCGACTGGCAGCGGGCGAAGTGGGGCGGCATGGCGAAGAGGGCGCTCCGGGCGGGCGAGTGGTCGATCGCACGGTTTCCGCACCGGACGATCTGTGTGTCCCAGACGCTGCGCGACCACTTCGCGGCGCGGCACGGATGCGAGGCGCTCTACATCCCGAACGGCGTCGATCTGCCGGAGCTGCTCGCGCCGCGGGAGATCACGGAGCGCTGGGGCCTGCGGGGGAACGACTACGTCCTCTTCCTGAGCCGGCTGGTGCCGGAGAAACGGGCGGACGTGCTGATCGAGGCGTTCCGCGGCCTGGAGACATCGGTGCGCCTGGTGATCGCGGGCGGATCGAGCATGAGCGACGACCACGTGGGGCACCTGCATGCTCTGGCACAGGGCGACGCGCGGATCCTCTTCACGGGCAACGTGACGGGTGATCTCTGGAGAGAGCTGATGTCGAACGCCCGGGTGTTCGTTCTTCCGAGCGAGCTCGAGGGCCTGCCGATCGTGCTGCTGGAGGCGCTGAGCTTTGGCCGGTGCGTGGTGGCGAGCGATATCCCCGTGAACAGGGAGGTGCTCGAGGGAACCGCGCCGGGCGACGCGGCGTGGGGGCGGCTCTTCCGGACGAACGACACGGCGTCGCTGCGCGAGGCCCTGAAGTGGGTGGAGGCGAACCCGGGCGAAGTGGAGGCGCTGGGCCGGGCGGCTCGCCCGCGGGTGGCGGCGCACTTCACATGGGAGCGCGTGGCGGATGAGACCGAGCGCGTCTACCGGGAGTTGACGGGCCAGGGCGCGTCTGATTGAGTCCGGGCCACTCTGCTGGGAGCGATTTCCACAAGATGGCCGAGCGTGTGATGGTCACCGGAGCCGCGGGCTTCATCGGATCGACGCTGTGCGAGCGCCTGCTCGCGGAGGGGGCGGAGGTCGTGGGGATCGACTGCTTGACGGACTACTACGACACGCGGATCAAGCAGGCGAACGCGGCGCCGCTGCGCGATCATGCGAAGTTCACCTGGATCGAGGGCGACCTCGTCACGCTGGATCTCACGCCGCTGCTCGATGGCGTGACGGCCGTCTACCACCAGGCGGCGCAGGCCGGCGTGAGGGCGTCGTGGGGACGGGAGTTCAGCGTCTACACGCACTGCAACGTCGAGGCGACACAGCGGCTTCTGGAGGCGGCGAAGGGGCGCGGCGTCCGGATCGTCTACGCCTCATCCTCGAGCGTGTACGGCGACGTCGAGCGCGTGCCGATGCATGAGGACGACCGGCCGCAGCCGCACTCGCCGTACGGCGTGACGAAGCTGGCCGCCGAGCACCTGTGCCGCCTCTACACGCGCAACTTCGGCGTCGAGACGGTGAGCCTGCGCTACTTCACGGTGTTCGGCGCGCGGCAGCGGCCGGACATGGCGATGCACCGGTGGATCCACGCCTGCCTGACCGGCGGCAGGATCGAGCTCTTCGGGGATGGGTCACAGCGCCGGGACTTCACCCATGTCGATGACATCGTGGAGGCGAATCTCCTGGCGGCGCGGCGCGGTCAGCCGGGCGCGGTCTACAACGTGGGCGGGGGCAATCAGGTCGACATGGCCACGCTGATCGAGACGATTGTGCGCCTGACGGGCAACCGCGCGACGATCGACCGGCAGCCGAAGGCCCACGGAGATGTGCGTCAGACGCTCGCGGACATCGGGGCGGCGAAGCGCGATCTGGGCTTCGCGCCGAAGGTCGGGCTGGAGGCGGGGCTCCGGAACGAGATCGCCTGGCTCGAACGATGGATTCAGGCGAGCCCGGCGCGCTGATCCCGCACGAGGCGATGGGCAAGGCCGAGCAGCGTCCAGAAGAGCAGAGCGTTGAGCGGAAGGCTGAGAGGGAAGCTCAGCGTCGCGTCGACGAGAATGGCGAGAAGGCCGGCGGTCACGCCGAGGGCAAGCCAGGTGCGAGAGGTCGCGGGACGGGCGAGCAGGAGCCGCGCCAGCGCAACCGCCGTCCAGGCGAGGAGCCCGGCGAAGAGCGCGAGCCCGGGAAGTCCTGTCTCCACGGCGATCTCCAGATAGTCGTTGTGAACGTGGTAGGGCGGCCGGCCCTGAGCCTCGATGAGGTGAGCCTCGAAGAGCTCGGCATCGGGGCTCTCGGCCTGGAAGGCGGGGACAGCCTGATAGTACGCGGTCTTGAAGGCGCCGAATCCCCAGCCGCAGAGCGGCTGCTGGCGGACCATCCAGGCAGCGACATTGAATGTGTAGAGGCGCGAGGTGACGGTGGAGAGCGTCGCGACTTCCTGCCAGGAGCGCGTCTCCACGCGTTCCTGACGCAGCCGGAGCAGACCCGCGCCCGCGGCGGCGAAGAGGAGCAGGAGCAGCGCGGCGTGCCACAGCCGGAGGCGGCGATGGTGCCAGAGCACAGCGGCGGCGAAGACAATCGCGAGGGCGGTCGAGAGCCACGCGGAGCGCGAGCGGCAGATGACGATGCCGGCGAGAAGCCCGAGGATCGACGCGGCGATGATCAGACGCCGCAGTCGCGGGACGTGGAGACAGAGAAGGGCGAGGACGGCACTGCCCGCCACGAGCGCGGCGAGACCGACAGCACCGACGAAGTTCAGGCCAATCTTGTCGGCATTGCTA
>JABWBI010000228.1 GCA_013360565.1 Candidatus Sumerlaeia bacterium
ACCGGGCGCGGCGCCGCGGCGCGACGATCCATGGCGAGATCCTGGGGTTCGGCTCGACCGACGACGCCTTCCACATCACCGCCCCCTCGCCCGACGGCGAGGGCGCGGCGCGGGCCATGGTGGCCTGCCTCCAAGACGCCGGCGTCTCCCCCGCCGAGGTCGATCACATCAACGCCCACGGCACCTCGACTCCACTCAACGACAAGCTCGAGACGCAGGCGATCAAAGCCGCCCTCGGAGAGGAGCACGCCCGCCGCGTGGCGATCTCCTCCAACAAGTCGATGATCGGCCACACCCTCGGCGCGGCCGGAGCCATCGAGGGCATCGCCATGGCTCTGACCCTCCACCACCAGGTCGTCCCCCCCACCATCAATTACGAGGTTCCCGATCCCGAGTGCGACCTGGACTACACGCCGAACACGGCCCGCAAGATGGAGGTCCGCGTCGCCGTGTCGAACTCGCTCGGCTTCGGCGGGCACAACGCCTCGGTCGCGATGCGCCGCTTCGTCGCCGATGGAAAATGAGCCCGCCGCCGGGCCCCGGGCGCCTCTCGACGAGGCGCGGGCGGAGCAGCTCCGCGCATTTCTCAGGCAGCACAATCTCGAGGCCGACGACCTCTCCCTGATCGACTTGGCCTTCACCCACTCGAGCCACGCCTTCGAGCAGGGCCTCTCCGGAGACAACGAGCGCCTCGAGTTCCTCGGCGACGCCGTCCTCGGTCTGCTCGTCTCGCTTCACCTCTACGCCTCGCACGAGGCCTCGAGCGAGGGCGACCTCTCGAAGCTCAAGGCGCAGCTCGTCAGCCGCAACGTCCTCGGCCGCCTGGCCTTCGACCTCCGGATGGGCGATCTCATGCGCCTGGGCCGCGGCGAGGAGCAGACCGGAGGCCGCCGACGCTTCTCGCTGCTGGGCTCGGCCCTCGAGGCCCTCATCGGCGCGATCTACCTCGACCAGGGACTCGACGCCGCGCGCCGCTTCGTCTCCCCCTTCCTGCTCAACGTCCACGACACGATCACGCAGCACGAGGCCTACCAGGACTACAAGAGCCAGCTCCAGGAGCTCGTCCAGCGCCGCCTCGGCGTGGTGCCGCGCTACGAGACCACCGGCGCCATCGGCCCCGATCACGACAAGACGTTCTCCGTGACCGTGGCGATCAACGGCGAGGTGATGGGCACGGGCCAGGGGCGCCGCGTCAAGAGCGCGGAGAACCGCGCGGCCCACAGCGCGCTGACCCGGCTGCGCCAGGAGCTCGGCGAGGCGATCTGACGTCCTTCAGTGTTCGACTGCCGGGCCGAAGATGAGTTGAATCACGCCCCGCTGCGCGGCGTCCCGGCAGAAGATGTAGACGTGGTCGCCCGCTTCGAGCCGCGTCCCCCCCCGGGGGGGGATGAGGTCGTTCCCCCGCACCACGAGCATGACCGTCGCGTCCTCCGGGAAAGCGAGATCCGAGATGGCGGCCCCGCATGCCATCGTCGCCGGGTCGACATGGAACGACAGCAGCTCCCCGCGCAGAAGGCCCATCGAGTTCACCTCGAGCATCGCCCGCGGAGGAGGCGGCATCGCCTCTTCGAGTCCCATCCGCCGGGCCGCCCACCGGACGGTCGTGCCCGGGATGAGAGCCCCCACGACGACGACGAAGAAGACGAGGTTGAAGACGAGGAGCGCGCCCTCGGCCCCCGCGAGGAGCGGAAACGCGGCGAGGATGATGGGGACGGCTCCCCGCAGTCCCACCCAGCTGACGAAGAGACGCTCGCGCCAGGTGAACTTGAATGGGAGAAGAAGGACCAGAACGACAACGGGCCGGGCGACGAAGGCGAGGAAAAGTGCGAGGGCGAGACCGTGCCAGACGACGCCGGTGAGCTCGGAGGGATAGATGAGCAGACCGAGAAGAAGGAACATGCTGATCTGACTGAACCAGGCCACGGAGTCGTGGACGCGCAGGATGCCGGCGCGGTACGGAAGGGGGCCGTTGCCGAGCACGATCCCGGCGATGTAGACGGCGAGGAAACCGCTGCCGCCCGCGAGCGTGGCGAGGCCGAACGTGAAGAACGCCACGCCGATGCTGAGGATGGGATAGAGCCCACCCGCGGTGACGTGGACGCGGCGGAGCACCTGGCGGGCGACGTGGCCCGCGAGCACCCCCGCGAGAACCCCCACGGCCAACTGGATGCCCGCGCCCGCGAGCGTGGACCAGCCGAGAGCCTCGCCCGAGATCACGCTCTGAGTGACGGCCATCGTGAGGATGACGGCCATGGGATCGTTGGCGCCGGACTCGAACTCGAGCGTGGCGCCCACCCGCTGGCGGAGGTGAACCCCGCCGCCGCGCAGCACGGCGAACACGGCGGCCGCGTCGGTGGAGGAGACCACGGCGCCAAAGAGGAGGGCCTCGGCCCAGGCGAATCCCAGAAGGCGTGCGCCGAGGGCGGCGAGAGCGGCGGTGCCGGCCACGCCGACACTCGCGAGGATCGACGCCGGCACGGCGATCGGGCGCACCGCGGCGAGCGGCGTGTTCAGGCCGCCGTCGAAGAGGATGAGCACGAGGGCCGCGGAGCCGATCCGGAATGCGAGCCCATGGTCGTCGAACTCGATGCCGCCGAACCCCTCGCTGCCCACGAGCATCCCGAGCACCAGAAACAGCAGCGCACCGGGCACCCCCAGCCGGTCCGTCACGCGGCTGAGCAGAATGCTGATGACCAGCAGCCCGCCGAGAACGGCGAGGGCGACGGCGGTGAGATGGGGCTCAGCGAAGGTCATGGCCGGAGCTGGCCACGGCCGACCAGCGGGGCAGCTTACCCCGGCGGGCCGCCGAGCTCAAGCCGGGCCGGGAGAAAAGCGCGCGGCGCGGCTCAGCGGCTGGAGACGCGAGTGACGTACGACCCGTCGCGCGTGTCGACCTGGATCACGTCGCCCTCATTGACGAACAGCGGCACCTGGACGACCAGCCCCGTCTCGACCTTGGCCTCTTTCGTGACGTTCGAGACCGTGTCGCCTTTGACACCGGGCACCGTCTCGACGACCTTCAGCTCCACCTTGACCGGCAGCTTCACCCCGATCGGGCGTCCGTTGAAGTAGGTGACGTCCACCTCCATGTTCTCCAGCAGGTACTTCACGTGGTCCCCCAGGAGATCGTCCGGCAGGGCCGCCTGGTCATACGTCTGCTGATCCATGAAGTGCCGCCCCGTGTCGTCGCCGTACAGGTAGGTCATGTGCCGGTACTCGACGTCCGCATCCTCGAATGTCTCCCCGCCGCGCAGCGTCTTGTCGATCACCCGCCCCGTCGTCAGCGACTTGATCTTGCACTGGACAAAGGCCCGGAGGTTGCCCGGCGTGCGGTGGTGAAACTCCGTGACGACCCACACGTCTCCCTCGTATCCGACGTACATTCCGTTGCGAACATCTTTCATCGTGACGGCCATGGGGCGTGAAACTCCTGGGGCAAAATCGGCCCGGCAGAATCCACGGGCCGCCGGGCGGACTCAAGCGAAATCGGCACCGCGCGCTTGACACGGCGGCGGCGGCGTGGCGGAATCGCCGCCGTTGGTGCGGGACTAGCTCAGTTGGTAGAGCAACGGCTTCCCAAGCCGTGGGTCGCGGGTTCGAGTCCCGTGTCCCGCTCCATCGCTCCCCCTCCCCCTCTCCGCAGTATTCCTCCGTGCCACCGCCCCGCGCCGGGGCTAACCCGATAGCGAGCCGGATTGGGGAGGAGATCCCCTTGGCGACCGCCGCCCGCACCTGTCCTCCACTGATGGCTCGCCACCAACGCCGTCAATCTCACCGGCGACTTTCTGTGCTTCGTGACGGGCTTCGGCGCGTCGCAGGAGGGGACGGTGATCCCGGTCGACCCGTGAGCGCGTGTCTCGCCCGCGCCCTCTCCTCGGGCCGAGACCTACACCATGGTGACCACGCGGGGGAGCCCGGCGGGACCGCTGAGGGTGTGGGAGGTGACCTCAAATGGAAGTTCCGGCAGGATGAGACAGACGACACGATCGCGCCCAATCAGTCCGGCATCTGCCAGCTTCCCTCAAATTCCTATGGCCTCCTCTTCACCTCCTGGGGTGGAGGCTTCGCCCATGTGGCGGTCATGCCCATGTCCGCCCCGGGGGAGATTTCAAGTCCCGGGCAGGGGTTCGACTTCAATGCCCAGCCCATCGCCGGGGGGGCACGACACGCGTGGATCAGCGCATCGGGGATTCGGCTGCTCCCCTCTGGCGATCGGATGGTGACCGGCATCCACCTGACGCCCGGCCGGGCCGACGCCGACCAGGACGGCGACATCGACGCCGGCGACCTGAAGTGGCTCGTCGATTTCCTGGTGGGGAGCGGGGCGCCGTGAGCCCTTGGGGCGGGGACTCAGACCGGCTCGCCCTCACCACGCCGGAACGGCCACGTGACGAGGTCCTTCGCCGTCTCGTACAGCGCGCTGCCCGCCGTCATGGCCCCGGCGGCGACGCCGCCGACCGTGCTGCCCAGGCGCGTGGCGAGCTCCGCGAGGAGGCCGGTGGACGCCTCCTTCGCCATGGCGAGACACCGGACGACGGCCGACCGCCGCTCGTCCTCGGTCCAGGCCTTGAAGGCGCGGCAGCGGGTCTTCGCGAGGTAGCCCAGCCGCATCGTGACGACCGCGTTGACCCCGCCGTTGATGACAGGCCCCGCGACAACGCCCGCGACGTGGCCCATCCAGCGGCCGAGGATGTGACCCGCCGTGTCGGCGATGTTGTCGAGGTAGTTGCTCAGCAGCACCGCCAGCGACACGTCCCGCAGGATGATGAGACTGCCGCGGGGCCCGGGGCGCCCGTAGTACACCTTGGCGATGCGCGTGGTGAGGTTCACATTGCGCCACAGGACGATCACGGCGTCGAGCGTGCCGTTGAGAGCGACCGCCGTGGCGACGCCCACGCCCAGCGCCTCCTGCCGGATGATGCGCTCCGCCTCGGCGTCGAGCGGGGCGAGCAGCGGCTCCACCCGCTGCTGCTCGAAAGCGCGGATCTCTTGCAGCGACTGATCGAGGCCGCCGGCGGACCGCACCGCGACGGCGTCGCGCAGAC
>JABWBI010000229.1 GCA_013360565.1 Candidatus Sumerlaeia bacterium
GGGAGATCGACCCCGGCCAGCCGCCCCTGCCCGACCTCAACCCCGCCGACACCAGCGAAGTCGTCTGCGAGGTCCTCCCCGTCACCCAGAGCCACGTCGACGACGCCGCCGGCGCCGCCGTCCGCGCCCAGCGCGACTGGGCCCGCGGCCCCGCCCCCGAGCGCGCGCGCTTCGTTGCCCGCTTCTCCGAGCTCGCCCGGCAACGCGTGGACGAGCTCGCCCGCATCATGACCCTCGAGGAGGGCAAGCCCCTCCGCGAGGCACGCGGCGAGATCCTCAAGGGCCTCAACATCGTCGACTTCTTCGTCGGCGAGGGCTGGCGCCTGGGCGGTTCCACACTGCCCAGCGAAATGCCCCAGACCTTCACCTACACCATCCGCCAGCCCATCGGCGTCGTCGGCGTCATCACCCCCTGGAACTTCCCGTGGGCCGTCCCGCTCTGGAAAATCACCCCCGCCCTTGTCGCCGGCAACGCCGTCGTCTTCAAGCCCGCCTCCCCGACCCCCCTCGTCGCCGCCTGCATCTGCCGGCTCTTCGAGGAGGCCGGCCTCCCCGAGGGCGTCCTCAACCTCGTCGTTGGCTCCGGACGCGCCGTCGGCGACCGCCTCGTCGAGCACCCCGGCATCCGCGTTCTGACGTTCACCGGATCCAACGACGTCGGCACGCGGCTCTACGAGATGGGCGCGCGCAAGCTCGCCAAGGTCTGCTGCGAGATGGGAGGCAAGAACCCGGTCGTCGTCATGCCCGACGCGGACCTCGACATCGCCGTCGAGGGCACCCTCCAGGGCGCCTTCGGCTCCACCGGTCAGCGCTGCACCGCCACCTCGCGCGTCATCCTCCACGAGGCCATCCACGATGAATTCGTCGACCGCTTTGTCGCCGGCGCGAAGGCCCTGCATGTCGGCAACGGCCTTGACCCCGCCACGCAGATGGGACCTGTGGTCGATCAGCGTCAGCTCGACACCGATCTCTCCTACATCGCCATCGCCCGCGCCGAGGGCCTCGCGTGCGCCTGCGGCGGCGACCGCCTCCTCGACGACGCCCATGCCCGCGGCTACTTCCTCCCCCCCACCATCTTCACCGGCGTCCCCCGCGCCTCCCGCCTCTTCCAAGAAGAGGTCTTCGGCCCCGTCCTCGCCGTCACCAAGGTCAAGTCCTTCGACGACGCCCTCGACGCCGCCAATGACACCCGCTACGGCCTCACCTCCTCCATCTACGCCGCCGACGCCCGCATGATCCAGCGTTTCATCGACGGCATCGAAGCCGGCATGGTCCACGTCAACTCGCCCACCATCGGCGGCGAGGCCCAGCTCCCCTTCGGCGGCATCAAGGCCACCGGCGTCGGCGACCGCGAGATGGCCCGCGAGGGCATCGAGTTCTTCACCGAGATCAAGACCGTCTTCCACGACTACACCGGCTCCGCCCGCAAGACGAACATCTACTGACCCCCGCCGCGGACGGCGGCGCTGTGTCTCGCCGAGTGATCGGTGCACCACCGGACTGAAGATGGGAGACTCTCACTCACGCTGGTACAGTTTTCGGGGGGACAGGTCGGCCTCGCGCCCGGCCCACTTTTTCTGTCCCGATGATCACTTTTCCCGTTGACATGCCCCTGGGAAGGAGGGGTACTAGTGTCCCATTGTCCGGACCACTTGGCTGGTTGTCGGGCCAGGCTCTCTGAGCATCAGCATTGAGGAGGTCTCCCGCCATGAACTGGCGACCACCGCTCATCGCCGTTTCCGCCATTTCCCTCGGCGCACTCGCCATGCCTGCTCCCGCCGCTGTCTGCTACGCGACCGCCACCAACAACCCCTTCCAGTTCCCAGACCCTCCCGGGGACAACATCACCTGCCACCAGACATCGTCCTGCGCCCCGGTTGTGGTTCACTACCCGAACAACTGGACATTCTCCGAGACCCAGGTCGACAAGGGGGGCTTCAGGGCCCACCAGAGTAGCACGTGCCAGGCCAACATCACTGGTGGATGCCATGACAACCCCACGATTGGCTGCAACTCTGATGTGACGCATGTCAATTATCAGTGCACGCTGGCACAGAATTGCCCCGGTTGACACAGCCCAGCCGAGTGGGTTGTCCGCCGGGATCCGCTGGCCCAAGGTCACACCAGCAGCGACTTCTGCGAACCGCGCGAAGCGGTGTGCGCTGCGCACCCAGCAGTCGCTGGACAGAGTGGTCCTACCCCGCTCTGTCCAGTCTTCGCGAGACTGCCTCCGGGGAGGGATGGCCACTTGCTGGACGGTACACACCGCTGCATCATCTGAAGGGGTGAACACGGTGCCAAGGCGCGCGCTGCCGACCTGTGCTCTTCTCTTGGCCTTCTCCCTGGTTTGGTCGCATGCCCAGCCGCTGGAGAGGGAACACGCGATGGCCCCCCCCACGCTCTCCGAAGTGGAGGTGATGAGGAGGGTTCGGGAGCTCATCGATTTGTTCAGTGTCCCCGTTGAGCGGCTGGAATTGCTCTTGGAAGTCTCCCTGGCGGGAAGACCGTCGTCCTTGGAGATCGAGAGAGAGCTCTCCCTCGGCGAGTCGCTGGGCCTTCCCCCTGTCGCCGCCACGGCCGAGACCCGGCGCCGGCTGGGATCGGTGCTCGGTGAGTCGCGAACGAACCGTTACTACTTGGCGATCGGCGAGAACGGCCTGCAGCGCTATGAGGAGTATCAGTCGAATCTGGACATGAGGGACCCGCGCACGCCTTCCCGTGTCATTCAGGGCACAGTCCTGGTCCAGGGCCCGGAGTACAACTGGTCGATCCACGTCAACCAAGCCCGTGCCTACGTCACGACACGGACACGGCCATTCAGCGAGAGCGTTCCGGTCCTCCAGAATGGCTGGGGCGAGTGTTCCATCTTCCTGCAGGCCCCGATTCCGATGTCGGTCCTCCGAGAAGCGCGTGGAGTGACTGACTTCACGGCCTCGGGAGAGCGTGTCTGCGCCAATCTCGCGCTGCCAGCCGAACTCGCGGCCGGCTGGACTGTCT
Organism: Candidatus Sumerlaeia bacterium; assembly: GCA_013360565.1. Taxonomy (GTDB): domain Bacteria; phylum Sumerlaeota; class Sumerlaeia; order JABWBI01; family JABWBI01; genus JABWBI01. Next base: position 2,998 of record JABWBI010000229.1, read on the forward strand.
CAGTCGATTGCCCTGCAGGGGCAACATGGCCGGTTCATTCCATGACGCTCTACCATCGACAATCCGCTTATCTCAGCCGATGGAGCCTCTTGGAGTGGACTCGCCATGGCTCCCTCACGCGGCCCCGTCGGATTCTGATTGAAGATTGGCGGAATGTCCCTGCGGACGCAATTCCCTCCGGCGGGGTTCTCGCACCGCCGAGTCGTCCGACCGACTTCACTCGCAACTATCGGGCGGAACTCCTCGAATTCGACAAGGACCTCGACAGTGAAACATTTGTTTACCGCCCGCCGGACGACTACTCGGTCGCCTCCGAGAACGAACGCGGGGAGTGGGTGATGGTGGCCCCCGTGCCCACTCGAAGTGAGCGTCAGGATCGAATCCGTGACCGGTTTGGTCAAGCAAGATCCCCGGCAACCTTTGCCGCCGTGCTCTGGGCCGGTGGCGGGCTGACTCTTGCCGCCACGGCATTGATTGCGCTTGTGCGCTGGGCACGGCGATGAACCCCTGGTGGGCATCTCTGCTCCTGGGGGTGACAATCACAGGGGCCCCCAGGGCGGGTGCCGTCACGGACGCCCGCACACCGGGACAGCTCTGCACCAGGGAGTTTGATCTCAGCCAGTTTCAGCCCAGCGCCGGCCCCGTGATGGTTGAGAGCGGCCCCCACAGCCCAGACGAGCCTGTCGCGTACGAGCTGACGATCCACAACGACTCAGACACGGCGATACACTTTCTGGGGGCCGAAACGAGCTGTGGCTGCACAACCGTCGCACTGCCGACCGATGGCATTTCGCCGGGCTCCTCTGGATATCTCCGCCTGAACGTGACGATCGAGGATGCGACGGGCGCCTCGAGCGTTCTTGCGCTGTGCCATGTGGAGGATTCGGAGGGATTGAGGCGAGTCCTGTCGTTTCAGATCACAACCCGGATTGATGGCAGCATGTCACTGTCACCTTCCGTGGTCACTCTCCTGCGCGATCCCCGGAATCCGCCGGGGGAGGCGGTGCATCGCTCGGAGCCCGTCGTCGTCAGAGTCACTCCAGAGATCCTCGACGCCAATGCGGCACTGATAGCGATCAGGCCATGGGGCGAGTTTCCCGAGGGGATCCGCATTGACCAGGCAGTCGACCACCAGGTGCTCCCGGGTGACACATTCCGTGTGGACATCGCGTCCTCCGCTGTCTCCTCTGGGTCAGAGACCACGGCTATTCCCCTTCTTCTCACCGTGTACTCCGACAGGGGCGCAGAGTTGGCAACGGCGGAGCGCGTATTGCGCGTGAGATGCGTTGCGGATGTCTTGGCCCGAACAGAGCCCGGCGACGTGTACTTGGGGCTGATCAGACAAGAGGAACTGCCCGTTTGGCGAGAATTCACCATTCAACTTGAGCCAGCCATGGAGTTTATCGTTGAGAGTGGCGCCACTCCCCCAGGGCTGCACATTGCCTTGCTGGAACATGGTGACCATATTCCTCGCGAAACACAGACGGCAAGAGTGACGTTGACAGACGCTCCCTTGGTGGGCGGCGGCTTGCTGGAGGTTCCGCTCCGCCTAGCCGGGACTGATGCCACTGGTGGTGAGTGGACGCACCACTTCAGCGTCCCAGTTCAGTGGTTCCGGGTGAGGTGACCCGATGACACTGTGGCTCAGCGGCCTGATTGCCCTTCTGGGAGGGTACGCAGCGATCCACGCACTGCGGCTCCGGGGGCGAGGGCTGCGACCGGCGGCCCGCTGGCGGTGGCCGGTGGCTCTGGCGCTCTTGGCGGGATGTGGGCTGGCGCTTGTGCTGTGGCTGTCCGAGCGGCTCGCATCGCGCGAGTTTGAGGCGCCGCAACTGCTTGAGCAGGCGGCGAGGCTGCGTCCGCCCGACTGGGCCGTCGTGATCGGCCGCCGGGTCGAGCGCACGGGGGAAGACGACCCAGCACCCTACCGCAATTCTCCGCTCGCTCTGTATGAGCGCTCGGAGGGGGAGCTGTGGGTGAAGCGGCACGGGGACCTGATGTGCCGGTCAACGACCACGACG
>JABWBI010000230.1 GCA_013360565.1 Candidatus Sumerlaeia bacterium
GTGGACGGTGGCGAGCCACCGCGTCTGGCCCGGCCGCGGCGTGCCCCAGCCCGAGGCGGAGGCGAGTGCGGCCAGGCGGGTCGTCTTGCCGTCGACGAAGACGCCCTCGAGCAGAGCCTCGCGCTCCTCGCGGTTCAGGGAGCCCTCCACGGTCGCCAGATACTCCTTCTCTACGCCCCAGCGTGGATGTGTCAAGCGCAGCGCGAGATCACCGTCGTCGGTCATGAGCAGGAGTCCCGTCGTCGCCGCGTCGAGCCGTCCGACCGGGACAAGACGGTGGCCGGGGGATCTGACCAGCTGCGCGACGGTCCGGCGCCCCTGCGGGTCGTGCATTGTGGTGATGACGCCGCGGGGTTTGTGCAGCATCCAGACCTCCGTCTCCGGGCGCGGCTGGACTTGGCGGCCCTCGCACTCGACCCGGTCCGCGCCGGGATCGATCTTGGTGCCGAGCGTCGTCACGGTGGCGCCGTTGACTTTCACCTTGCCTGCGGTGATGAGCTCCTCGGCGTGCCGCCGCGAGGCGACGCCGCACTGGGCGAGATAGCGCTGAAGACGCATGGCTTCTCTTGCCGGTCCGCGACTCGGCGCGCAGCATGTATCACAGCGACTCCCCAAGGGGAAAGGGTTCATCCATGCGCGCGGCCCTCTGTGCGGTCACCCTGCTCACGGCAACTCTGCCCGCGGGCATCACCGAGACCCGCGAGGAGATCGTCCCGGGCCTGACGCACGTGCACCGGTTCGATCCGGACGCGCCGCTCAATGTGAATGTGCTCGTGGTCGACCTGACGGAACCGGCGATCTCGGTCCGGACGGAGCTCGGCCAAGGGACCGTCAACGGCGTCGAGACCGTGCGCTCGATGGCGCAGCGGACCGGTGCGGTCGCCGCCGTCAACGGTGACTACTGGACCTTCGGCGGCGTGCCGCTCGGACTCACCGTGGTCGACGGCGAGATCGTCACCGCACCGAAGTTCCGCACGGCGCTCGGTATCACGCGGGAACGCCGCGCCGTCATCGGCATGTGGGCGGATGACTGGAACTGGGACGCGACCGTGATCGCGGCCGGCGGCGCATCCCGGGAGATCATGATGATCAACTCCGACTGCAACCCCGGGTGGCTGACGCTGTACTCGCATCACTGGGGTCGGCCGTCGCGCGGCGCGAGCGTCAGCCCGGAGACGGAGGCTGTGATCGACGCGGACGGCACTGTCACCGAGGTGCGCACGGACCTGCCAGGCGTCGAGATCCCCGAGGGGGGTTTCGTCCTCACCGGGCGCGGGGACTCCGGCGCGTGGCTCGCCGCCCACGTCCGCGAGGGCGACCGGCCGGTGCTCGACCTGCGCACCGACCCGGACTGGCGCGAGCTGTGGTGCGCGGTCGGCGGCGGCCCCCGCATCCTGCGCAACGGCGCGTACCACGAGGACCCGATGGCCGAGTTTCCCGCGGGAGAGGAGTTCACGCTCGACTGGAAGGACACACACTACAACCACCGTCAGCCGCGCACGGCGGCGGGGACCAACGACGATGGCACGCGCTTGGTTCTCGTGGTCGTCGACGGGCGGCAGGACCAGTTCAGCCGCGGCGTCCTGCGCGAGGAGATGGCGGCTCTCCTGGCCGAGTTCGGCGCGACGCAGGGGACCGACCTGGACTCCGGCGGCTCCTCGACGATGGTCATCCGCGGCGAGGTCGTGAACCACGTCAGCGACCAGGCGAACGCCGACGGCACCGGCGGCGTCGAGCGGCCGGTGTGCAATGGGCTGATGATTCACTCGACCGCCTCTGTGCCGTGAGCATCCCTTCGAACCGCACCCATTTCCCCGGGGGACAGCCGGGCGCCGGTGTCCCTCTCAGACCGCGGAGCCGAGAGGCCAGTGGCGGAGCGTGGTTTCCTCAGAACGCGATCAGCCCAGTCAGCTGCGCGGAGGCCGGGTCCAGCGGGGCGCGGCGCATGCCGTGGCCGAAGCTGGTGATCCACAGCTCCCCGCCGCGGAAGAGGACCTGCTGGGGCTGCCGGAAGGGGTACGCGGCGACGGGTGCGAATACGGGCTGAGCAGCGGAGAGGTTCGACGTGTGCCAAAGCCCGTCGGTCTCCGTTGTGACGTAGGCCTGCTCGGGATCCGCCGGGTGAATGGTGATCGAGGTGACGCGGTCGACCGGGTCGTGGCCGAGCAGCCGCGTCCAACTCTGACCGCGGTTGACCGTGCGGTAGAGCCCCCCGGCCTGGTTGTTGGTGGCCAGCGGGCCTCCCCATCCGCTCCAGACGCAGACGTACCAGGTGCTCTGCGTCGCGTCGTGCGGATCGATGACGAGCTCCTTGACCCAGTAGTGCATGTTGGCGTGGCTCACGTCGCTCCACACCGTCTCTCCCGGCGGCAGGACGAAGACGCCCGAGCTGTCCGTGAAGACCGTCGTGCGACGGCCCGTGAAGGTGGAGACGAGCGTGCCGTCGGCGAGGACGCGCAGGCAGAAGGCGTGACCCTCCGTGCGCGGTGGCGCGGGCAAGCGCGTCCACGTCGCGGCGGCGCCCTGGTCGAGGTTCGTCGTCCGCCAGATGCCGCCGTTCGCGCTGTGAGCGGTGCAGGCGTACATCGTGTTGGGATCGGCCGGGTCGAGTTCGAGGTCGAAGACGGGGTCCCCGAAGTCGCGGATCAGGGTCCATGTCGCCCCGAGATCGGTCGACACGCGCACGGTGCCGCCCGCGCCGTCGATGCGGGCGTCGGTGAGATATGTGCTCTGGTAGAGGTCGTGGGCCGTCGACGTGGCGAGGTACGCGGCGCCCGTGCCGGGGTGGAGGACGCAGTCGTAGGACGTGTTGTGCGTGTGCCCGCTGTAGTCGAAGGACCACGTCTCGCCGCCGTCGGCGCTGCGCAGGCCACGGATGTCGGAGAAACTGGCCCACAGGACGTCGTCGCTGAGCCAAGTGATGTTCCAGCAGGAGGTGTTCTCGAGGCCCGCGCTGTGATAGCGGCGCCGCTGGGGCGTGGCGGCTCCCGCGAGGTTCTCGTCGCTCTGGGCGAGGTAAGCCTGACGCCACGTCTGCCCGCCATCGGAGGTCACGTGGATGAAGCCGTAGTCGGTGAACGCCGCCCGGTCCGCGTCGTTCGGCGCGACGCCGAGGCCAGTGATTCCTCCGCCGTAGGACCACTGGCGGTCGCCCTGATGCCCGGCCCATCCCGTCGCGACATTCTGATTGTTCGCCGTCAGCAGCGACGGTTGCCACGCCAGGCCGCCGTCCGTCGAGCGCCAGAGCGCGGGGAAGTCCTGCCCGTGGACGCCGCCAGCCAGGTAGACGTGGTCGATGTCGTCGGCGGCCATGCCGACATGGACGAAGCGGTGGCTCGCGTCGAGGCCACTCTCACGCACCTGCCATCCCGGCGCGCCGACGTCGAGCGCGCGCACACGGAGGGGGGCATCGAGTCCGAAGAGATCCTCGATGAAGATGCCGGCGTACACATCAGCGCTCGGCGCGGTGACGGCGAAGAGACGCGTTGTCGTGCCCTCGCGGGCGCCGGCGAAGGAGACGATCGCCTCGCCCGCCGGAAGGGCCGGCAGGCCTGCCAGGGAGAATGAGGCGCCGCCATCGGTCGAGACCAGCACGCCCGCGCTCGTGCCGGCGAAGATCGTGGCGCCGTCCCAGTGCGCCCCGGCGACGTGGAGCCCGTTGCCGCCGCCGGCGGTGAAGCGCGCGTCGAAGCTCGCGCCCCCATCGGCCGAGAAGAAGAGGGTCGAGTAGCCGGAGACAATGAGACGCTGCGTGCTCGCCGGGTCCGCCAGGAGAGTGAAACACTCGCCGAAGGTCGGATCCTCGCCCAGCGGCGTCCACGTCACGCCGCCGTCGGCACTGCGCACCGGGGTGTTGAGGTCACCTGCGTGGTCGACCGTGAAGAGGATGTCCGGGTCGCTGGTGAACGTGACACGCGAGTTGCGGTTGCCCTGGACCTGGGTGAACGGGACGACGGCCCACGACGCGCCGAACGAGGTGGAGTGAAACAGTTCACTCATGTCGCAGGCGACGTACAGCTCGCCGGGGCTGTGAGGGCTCAGGCTGGGGGAGAACAGGGCCCCGCCGCCTCCGAGGCCCGCGCTGGTGAACGCGGACGGCACCCCCGCAGGGGCGGAGACTGCAAGCAGGGCGAGGAAGGCCAGGGGGCCGTGGAGGAGAGAACACTTCATGCGCAGAGCATCCGGACCGGATTGGGCCGGCGATCAACCCCTCTCTCTCTATCGCGCCGGTGCCGCCTGGACTTCAGTTCTCGCACCCCGGCGCTGCGCCGCGCGTCACACGCGGCTGAGAAACTCGTCGCCCCGCTCCTCGTACATCTCCTGGGCGAGGGCGTAGTCGTCGGGCCGGCCGATGTCGAGCCACAGGCCGTCGAAGGGGTAGACGCTCACCGGCCGTCCCGCCGCCAGCATCCGGAGGACGAGCTCCGGGAAGTCGAAGTGCCCCTCCCGCGGGATCAGCGCGAGCACGCTCGGCTCGTAAACGTAGACGCCCATCGAGACCCGGTGCTCCGTCTCGGGCTTCTCGAGGTAATTGACGAGGCGGCCCTGCGCATCGAGCTCAAGCACGCCGAGGTCGATCTGCACGCGCTTGGTGTGACTGGCGATCGTCAGTTCCGCTCCCGAGGCCCGGTGGTGCGCCACGAGCGCCCGGAAGTCGAGGCTGGTGAGCAGGTCGCCGTTCATCGCGAGGAAAGTCTCGGTCAGGTCCGGCACGAGCGACAGCGAGCCCGCCGTCCCCGTGGGGTTCGGCTCCGTGATCGTCTCGATGCGCATCTGGGGCAGGGCGGTGCGCAGGTGCTGCGAGAGGAACGCCTCGATCAGCTGCGCGAGGTGGCCGAGCGTCAGCGTCACGTCGCGCACACCCTGGCGATCGAGCTGCCGCAGCAGGAGCTCGAGGATGGGCATGTCGCCGATCGGCACCAGCGGCTTGGGAAACGTCACGCTGAACGGGCGCAGCCGCGTGCCCCGGCCGCCGGCCAGGACGACCGCGCGCGGCATCGGGGCGCTCACCGCGCG
>JABWBI010000231.1 GCA_013360565.1 Candidatus Sumerlaeia bacterium
CCGACACCGCGGCGCTGCTCTTCGAGATGGGCGGGGATGCCGACCTGATCGGGGCGCTGGCCATCGGCGACCACCAGCAGCGGGCGCTCGAGCAGATCCGGGCGCGGGTCCCGCACCGGTTCGGTGACCTGTGCGTGATGCTGATCGACTCGGTCAACCTGACGCTGGCGCGGTGGATGATGAAGGAGCTGATGGCCGAGGAGACGCTGCACCACGCGGCGGAGGACGCGCTCGCGACGCTGCTGCACGACCCGGCCGTGCACACGGAGGCCTACCTGTGGGCGATGCGCCAGGTGCTCGGCGGGCCGTGGGCGCACCTCTCGGTGGCCAACGACGCGCCGCACCTGCTCGAGCGCGTGCTGATCTACCTCGAGGACATCCAGCGGCGCATCGACCGCGAGGACGGCGACCGGCAGGCGCTGCGCGGCGTCGCGACGCGCATCCGCAATGCCCTGGAGGAGAATCGCCACGAGCTCGTCGTGCACACGCTGCGCGAGCTGCCCGTCGAGCACGCGCGGCCGCTGTACCTGCGCATGATGGGCATGGTGGCGCTGAGCGACGCGTGGAAGGTCGCGGCGCAGGCGTCGCTGCAGAGCGTGCGTGGCGACCTCGACACCGGGCGCGGCCCCGAGGAGGAGCAGGAGTTCCTCTACGTCACCGCCGCCAAGCTGCGCGAGAAGCAGTCTGAGCTCCAGCACATCCGGAGCGTCGAGATCCCCGAGAACTCGAGGGACATCCAGACGGCGCGCGAGCACGGCGACCTGCGGGAGAACGCGGAGTACAAGGCGGCGAAGGAACGGCAGACGCTGCTGCACAAGCGCATGGCGGAGCTCGAGGCACTGCTGAGCCGCGCCCGGCCGATCCTCCCAGAGACGGTCACCGGCGAGATGGTCGTCCCGGGCACGCGCGTCCGCCTGCGCAACACCGGCACAGGCGAGGAGGAGGTCTACACCCTGCTCGGCCTGTGGGACGCGGAGCCGGAGCATGGCGTCATCTCGTATCTCTCGCCGTTCGGGTCACAGTTCCTGCGCCGCCGGCCCGGCGAGACTCTGACGGTGAATCTGCCCTCGGGCGAGAGCCACGGCTACGAGATCCTGAGCATCGAGCGGGCCGTCTGAGCAGTTGACGGGCCGGAGCGAAGGCTGATTGACTCCCCCATCCCGGGGGGAGCCCGCTGCGTCTCGCACCTCATGGCCCGCACCAAGATCGTCGCCACACTCGGTCCGGCCTGCACCAAGCCGCAGACTCTCCGCGCGATGGTCGAGGCGGGCGTCGACATCTTCCGGCTCAACTTCAGCCACGGCACGCCGGCGCTCCACCGCCGCTGGGTGAGCGACGCACGCGAGCAGGCCGAGGCGGCGGGCAAGAGCATCTCGATCCTCGGCGACCTGCGCGGTCCGAAGATCCGGCTCGGCCAGCTCGCCGACGAGCGCATCACCCTCAGGCGGGCGAGCACCGTCACGCTGTCGACGGCGGAGACGCCGGGCGAGCGCGAGCTGCCCGTCGACTTTCCCCTGCTGGCGTCGGCGGTGAAGCCCGGTGAGCGCCTGCTGCTGGACGACGGGAAGATCGTGCTGGTGGTCCAGAGCGTCGACGGCCCGCGCGTCAGGGCGCGCGTCGAGCTCGGCGGCGACCTCGTCTCGCGCAAAGGCATCAACCTGCCCGAGACCGATCTGCGGCTGAGCCCGCTGACGGCGAAGGACCGCGATGACCTCGAGCGGGGCGTCAGGGAGATGCAGCTGGACCTCGTGGCGCTGTCGTTCGTGCAGCGGGCCAACGACATCGACCTGCTGCGCAGCCAGCTGGCGGAGCTGGGGGCGCAGATTCCGGTCATCGCGAAGATCGAGAAGCGACGGGCACTGGAGGACTTCTCGGCCATCCTCGACGCGGCCGACGGTGTGATGGTGGCGCGCGGCGATCTGGGCGTGGAGATCCCCTACGAGCGCGTCCCGAGCGTGCAGAAGAACATCATCCGCGAGGCCAATGGCCGGGCGAAGCCGGTCATCACGGCGACGGAGATGCTCGAGTCGATGGTCAGCGCGTGGCGGCCGACCCGCGCCGAGGCGACCGACGTGGCGAACGCAATCCTCGACGGGACGGACGCGCTGATGCTCTCGGCCGAGACGGCCGCGGGCCATGATCCGGTCCGCGTGGTGGAGGCAATGGAGAAGATCGCGCGGGTCACGGAGCAGGGCTTTCCGGCCGGACCGCGCGGTCTCGTTTTGCCGCCGGTGCAGAATCCCGTCCCCCGGGCGATGTGCGAGGCCGCCTGCCAGATTGCCCGCGACCTGCCGGCGGTGGCGATCGTGTGCCTGACCACCTCCGGCACCACCGCCCGCCGCCTGGCCAAGCGCCGGCCCCGGGCGCCGATCTACGCCTTCACCGACAAACTCACGACTGCGCGGGCACTGAACCTCTCGTGGGGCGTGACGCCCGTGCACTGCCCCGGCCTCTTTCCCGCCAAGACGCCCCGCAGCTTCTCCGTCGAGACGGCGCTCCACGACGCGATGGTCGCGCTGCGCGAGCGCGGGGCCGTCGCCATGGGGCAGCGCATCGTGTGCGTCGCCGGCCTGCCGTTCAATGTGCCGGGGACGACGAACCTCGTCGCCGTGCGCGAGGTGCCGAGCGCGTGAGCGGCGTCACCGCAGCAGCTCGTTGAGCGCCGTTCGCGCATCGGTCTTCGCATCGCGCCGCTTCTTGACGATGATCGCGCAGGTGCCGTGCGTGCCGTCGCCCGCGGGCAGCGTCCCGGGCACACACACGGCCCGCGCGGGGATGCGCCCGGGCTCCAGAGCGCATCCCCGCTCGGCGTCGAAGATCTTGGTCGACGCCCCCACGAAGCAGCCCATCGCGAGGACCGCGCCCTCCTCGACGAGGACACCCTCGGCCACCTCGCACCGTGCGCCGACGAAGACATCGTCCTCGATGATGACCGGCCGCGCCTGCACCGGCTCGAGGACGCCGCCGATCCCCACCCCGCCGGAGACATGGCAGCGGCGCCCCACCTGGGCGCAGGAGCCGACGGTCGCCCACGTGTCGATCATTGTCCCCTCGCCGATGCGCGCGCCGATGTTGACGAAGGAGGGCATGAGCACGACCCCGGGTTCGATGAAGGCGCCGCGCCGCACGGTCGCCACCGGCACGGCGCGCACCCCCGCGGCCTCGAAGCCGGTCTTGAGGGGGATCTTGTCGTGCCACTCGAGGTCGCCCGCGCGCAGGGTCTGGGCGGGAGACAGGCGGAAGTGCAGCAGCACCGCCTTCTTGATCCACTCGTTCACGGTCCACGTGCCGCCGGTCTTCTCGGCCACGCGGATCTCGCCGCGGTCGAGGAGGGTCAGCACCCTCTCGACGAGGGCCCGCGCGTGGTCGGAGGTCTCGCCCGCATCCCAGATTCGATCGATCGACGCGGCGAGTCCGGCGAGCTCGGGCGAGGGCATGGGTCAGGCCTCCGGGGGGACGTGGCCGGCAGGCTCGCCGATTGCGCGTGGAGGCGCAATCACCGCGTGGGCGCGGTGAATTGATTGGACAGTCGCGCGCCGGAACGGCATGGTCCCGCGCCAATCGCAGCGCGTGTGACGGAGGCCCCGGCGCAGAGACCCATGCGGATTTTCCTGAGTGTCGACATGGAGGGCGTCGCGGGCGTCATGGACGCCGCCCACTGGGAGATGACCGGCCAGTTCTACGACCGCGCGTGCGCCCTGATGACGGCAGAGGCGAACGCGGCGATCGAGGGGCTGCTCGAGGCGGGCGCGACCGAGATCCTGGTCAACGACTCGCACCACCGGATGATCAACCTCGACCCGGTGGCCCTGCACCCCGCGGCGAAGCTGATCCAGGGGCGGATCAAGCCGATGTCGATGTGCCAGGGCCTCGGACCCGGCTTCGACGCGGCGCTCTTCGTCGGCTACCACGCTGGCCGCGGCACGGCCCGCGGCTGCCTGGATCACACCTACACGGGCATCCTGCACGACGTGCGCATCAACGGCCGGCAGGCCAACGAGGCGGCCCTCAACGGCCTCGTGGCGGGGCACTTCGGCTGCCCCCTCGTGCTCGTCACGGGCGACCCCGCGCTGCGCGAGGAGATGCGGGCGTGGAACCCGCAGATCCACGCGTGCGTCGTCAAGGAGTGCTTCGGCCGGCAGGCCGTCATGAGCCTCCACCCGGCCAAGTCGCGCGAGCTCATCCGCGGGGCGGCCAAGCGCGCCGCCCTCGACCGCGCGCAGATCGCCCCCCTCCGCGTCGAGCCGCCGGTCACGCTCGACATCGAACTCGTCAACACCCAGATGGCCGACTTCTGCGAGCGCATCGTCGGCGTCGAGCGCACGGGCGGGCGCTCCGTCCGCGCACAGGCCGGCGACATGCTCACGGTCTTCCGGTATTTCCTCACCATCATGTCGATGGCGGGGACGGTGAGCTGAGGCCCCTCACCCTGCCCCTCGCCCGCGAGGGGCCAGCACGAGACAAGGAGACAGGCGATGATCATCGGGGTTCCCAAGGAGATCAAAGAGAACGAGTTCCGCGTCGCGCTCACGCCCGCCGGAGCACACACGCTGCGGCGCAACCGGCACACCGTGCTGGTGGAGAAGGGCGCAGGCCTGGGCTCGGGCTTCGCCGACAGCGAGTACCGCCAGGCCGGCGCGCAGATCGTCGCCGACGTCCGCGCCCTCTGGCGGCGCGCCGGGATGATCCTGAAGGTCAAGGAGCCCCTGCCCGCCGAGTACAGCCGCATCCGCGAGGGCCAGATCGTCTTCACCTACTTCCACTTCGCCTCGAGCGAGTCGCTCACGCGCAAAGTGCTCGCGCGCCGGGCCGTCTGCATCGCCTACGAGACGGTCGAGCTGCCCAACCGCTCGCTGCCGCTGCTCACGCCGATGAGCGAGGTTGCCGGCAAGCTCGCCGTCCAGGAGGGCGCGAAGTTCCTCGAGGCCCCCATGGGCGGCCGCGGCGTCCTCCTCGGCGGCGTCCCCGGCACGCAGCCCGGCCGCGTGCTCATCA
>JABWBI010000232.1 GCA_013360565.1 Candidatus Sumerlaeia bacterium
GGCGCTGCTCGGCGATGTCGGTCTCGCCGACCGCATCACACACCGTCCCGCCAAGCTCTCCGGCGGCGAACAGCAGCGCGTCGCCCTGGCACGCGCCCTCATCAACGGGCCCGCTCTGGTCCTCGCCGATGAGCCGACGGGCAACCTTGACCGCGAGTCCGGCCATCTCGTCATCGATCTCCTCTGGCGCCACACTGCCGGCGCGGGCAAGACGCTGCTGATCGTCACCCACGATCCGGGCATCGCCGCCCGTGCCGGGCGCACGCTGCGCCTCGCCGACGGTCGCCTCGTCCCGCCCCTCTGACGGGCCGTCAGCTCACGGCCAGATCTGCTCGCCGGTGGCGAAGTCCACCAGCGGGACCTCGGTGACCTCGCCGAGCTGGGTCAGCTGATCGCCGATCTCGTCCGCATTGCCCACGACCAGGATCGCCGTCTGATCGACGTGCATCCGCTCCTGGGCAACGCGCTGGACGTCCTCCGCGGTCACCGCCCGGATGTTGTCCAGGTAGGTCTCCAGGTAGTCGGCGGGGTATCCGTGGTACTCGTAGTTCATCCGCTGGCTGGCGATCGAGATCGGCGTCTCGAAGCGGAAGACGAACGAGTTCATCTCGCTCGTCTTCGCCAGCTCCAGCTCGGCCTCCGCCGGCGGGGAGGCCTGGAAGTCGCGCGTCACCTGCCGGATCACGTCGATCATCTCCCGGGTCGTCTCGCTCTTCGTGAAGGTCGCGACAACGTAGAGCCCGCGCACGGTGTGCTCGGTGATCTGGCCGCTGATGCCGTAGGTCAGCCCGCGGTTCGTCCGCGCCTCGCGCACGAGCCGCGAAGTGAATCCCGAGCTGCCATAGAGGAAGTTCATCACGCGGATCACGTACTCGTCCGGGTCGTGCCGCGAGACACCGAAGTGCCCGAGCCGCACGTTCGACTGGTTCACGTCGGGCCGGTGGATGAAGAAGATGCCCGGCGTGATCGAATCGGGCACCTCGGGCAGCGGTGGAATGTCCAGCTCGGCCTGCGGCCAGTCTCCGAAGTGCTCGTCGAGCAGTGCCAGCAGGGCCTCGCGCGAGACGTCGCCGGCGACGGCGATCATCGTGCTGTTGGGATGGAAGAACCGCTGGTGAAACGCCACGAGATCGTCCCGCGTGATCGCGTCCAGCGTCGCGCCGGTCGTCACGCGCGCCCACGGGTTGCCCCGCCCGTAGATCAGCGAGCGGAACTCCCGCCGCGCGATGCCCATCGGGTCGTCGTTCGCCCGGCGCACCGACTCCCGCTCGGCGTTGATCGCCAGGTCGATCTTCTCCTGCGCGAACTGCGGCGTCCGCAGCACGGCCGCGAGGAGCTCGAGACCCCGCGGGAGGTTCTCGGTCAGGCACGAGAGACTTGCCGAGCACGACTCCTCGCCCATGCCGATCTCGATGGCCGACGCCTGGAAGTCGAGCTCCGCGTCCAGCGCGTCGCCCGTCATTCCCTCGATGCCGCCGGTCCGCATCACTGTCGCTGTGATGCTCGCGAGGCCCGCCTTGTCCGCCGGCTCGTAGACGGAGCCCGTCCGGGTGAGCGTCTGGACCTCCACGAGTGGCAGCTCGTGGTCTTCGAGAAAGAAGAGGATCATCCCGTTGGGCAGCTCGATGCGCTCCACCGCGGGGATGTCGAACTCCAGAGGCGGCGGCGGGCTCAGGTTTGCTGGATCGAGCTCCGCCTGGGCCGCGGCGAGGGCCGGCATGAGTGTCAGGGCGGCAAGCGCACGCATCATCACGGGGTCACCTCCGGGGAGGCGGTCGCCGCCGCCGATTCGCGCGGCACAATCACGCCGACGGTCCGGTTCTCGCGCCGGTAGTGGGTCCGCGCCGCCTCCATGATGTCTTCGGCGGTCACGCCGCGGACCAGATCATACCAGCGGTCGGTCCAGCGCCAGTCGCCGCCGATGAAGTGCCAGAACGTCAGATCCCGGGCGAGCGACATGTTGTTCGCCATGCCGCGCACATGCGCGGCGACGAGGATGTTGATCGCCCGCTGCAGCTCGCGCTCGGTCACCGGCTCACTTGCCAGCCGTTCGAGCTCCTCGTACAGCACTCGCTCGGCGTCGGCGCTCGTGTGCGGCGCCCGGGGCTGGATGTAGAACGTCGACAGGTTCGGGTACTTGTTCCCCGGGAACGTGAACGCCTCGACATCCGTCGCGATCTGGTCGCGCTTGACCATCCGCTCGTACAGGCGGCTCGATCGTCCACTCGTGAGGAGCGTCTGGATCACGTCGAAGACGGCGTCCGTCCGGTCCGGCGCGTTCGGCTTGTGATAGCCGACGAGGACGATCGGGCTTGCGTCCCAGTGCACCTCCACACGCCGCTCGCCCCGCTGCGCCGGCTCGACGGTGTTGACCCGGCGATTGCGCTCGCCCGCCGGGATGGGGCTGAAGTGCTCGCGGATCAACCGCTCGGCCTCATCCAGGTCGAAGTTGCCCACCAGCGCCCCGCACGCGTTCACCGGCGCATAGTGCTCGCGGAAGAACTCCTCGGCGTCCTCGGTCGTCAGGTTCATGATGTCCGTGGCCCACCCGATGGTCGGGAACCGGTAGGGGTGCGCGATGAACGCCGTCCCCAGGAACTGCTCCACCAGGAACCCCTCGGGGTCCGTGTCGTACCGCATCCGCCGTTCCTCGTGGACGACGTCGCGCTCGGCGTAGAACTCCCGCAGCACGCCGTCGCGGATGCGCCCCGCCTCGATCAGGCACCAGAGCTCCAGCTGATTCGCCGGCAAGGAGACATAGTACGTCGTGAAGTCGCGCTCCGTCCCCGCGTTCAGATCCTCCGCCCCCGCGGCGCTGTAGATCTCATCGAGCTCGTTGCTCACGACGAACTGGCGGTGCTCCTCCACCAGCCGGTCGTACTCCGCCCGCAGCCGGGCGATCTCCTCCGCCTCCGCGCTGTCCTGCTGCGCTCGCACGAGGGCCACCCCCGCCGCGTTCAGCGCTTCGAGCGCCGGGCGCTCCGCTTCCCAGCCGGTCGTGCCCACCGTCGTCGTCCCCTTGAAGGCCATGTGCTCGAACATGTGCGCGATCCCCGTCAGGCCCATCGGTTCGTCCACCGACCCGACGTTCCAGCGGATCACGCTGCTGAAGACCGGCGCCTCGCCCCGGTTCAGCAGGAGGAAGGTCATCCCGTTGTCCAGGACCACCTCTTGCACCCGGTCGATGATGCCCTGGGCCCCGGCGGTGGCCGCCAGCAGCCCCCCGAGGGCCAGCGTGAGTATCCAGCGACGCATCCCCATCATCTCCATGGTTGAAGTCAGAAGAGCCCCAGAAACTCCACGCTCCCCGCGCCGGAGGCAAGCCCAATCGGACCGGGCCCGCGGCCTGCGCGCATTTTCCATTTGCCTGTGCCTCGCCGAAGCGTGAAACAGGGGCGGCGCACACCCCGCCGGAAGGAGAAGACCCCGATGAGTCCGATCAAGATCGCCGAGCGCATCCAGGCCGTCCCTCCCTCAATGACTCTCGCCATCACGGCGAAGGCCAACGCCATGAAGAAGCAGGGCATCGACATCGTCGGCTTCGGCGCCGGTGAGCCCGACTTCGACACGCCCGATCCCATCAAGCAGGCCGCCAAAGACGCCCTCGACCGGGGCTTCACCAAGTACACTCCCTCCGGCGGCATCCCCGAGCTGCGCCAGGCCGTCTGCGCCAAGATGAAGCGCGACCGCGGCCTCACCTACGAGCCCGCTCAGGTCATCATCAACGTCGGCGGCAAGCACTCGTTCTACAACCTCGCCCAGGTCACGCTCGATCCCGGTGACGAGGTCATCATCCCCGCCCCCTACTGGCTCAGCTACCCCGAGATGGTCAAACTCGCCGACGGCGTCCCCGTCATCGTCGACACCGGCGCCGATCAGGGCTTCATGGTCACCCCCGATCAGCTTGAGAGGGCCATCACCCCCCGCACCGTCGCCTTTCTCCTCAACAGCCCGTCCAACCCCACCGGCATGGTCTATCCGCCCGCCGTCATCCGCCAGCTCGCCGACATCTGCCTCAGGCGCGGCGTCATGATGTGGTCCGACGAGATCTACGAGGCCCTCGTCTATCCCCCCGCCGTCCACCAGAGTCCCGCCGAGTACAGTCAGGCGCACTTCGACAACACCGTCATTCTCCACGGCCTCGCCAAGGGCTGGTCGATGACCGGCTGGCGCCTGGGCTTCACCTGCGGGCCCAAGGCGATCATCTCCGCCATGGACAACCTCCAGAGCCACCAGACCTCCAACCCGACCTCCTTCGCCCAGGCCGGCGGCGTCGCCGCCCTCACCCAGCCGATGGATCATCTCCCCGCCTGGCTCGCCTCCTTCGACGACCGCCGCCGCCTCTGCGTCCAGCGCCTCAACGCCATTCCCGGCGTCAAGTGCCCCGAACCCCAGGGTGCCTTCTACGTCTTCCCCGACATGAGCGCCTTTTACGGCAAGACCGTCTGCGGCAAGCGCGTCACCGACTCCCTCACCCTCGCCGAGGCCCTCCTCGAGGGCGCCCAGGTTGCCACCGTCCCCGGCATCGCGTTCGGAGACGACCGCTGCCAGCGCCTCTCCTACGCGATCGCGAAGGCCTCCATCGAAAAGGGCCTCGACCGCATCGAGAAGTTCCTCCGGGAGGCGGCGTGATTCCCCGGTTCTGGACCTGCCTGCGGAGCGTGGCAACGCTTCTCGTCGTCGCTGCCGGTGCCGGCGGCGATTCCTCGGTCGCGGAGACCGAGTCCACGGCGATACTGTTCGGCAACCGCACGGTTTGACCCAGGCCCTCGGACCACGCGTGCCATGCCACACCGGTCTGGGCCGGGGCAGCGGCAGCGAGTCCCAGCCGCCCGCGTACGAGAGCGTCGAGACCGACGTCGCGAACTGCAGCGTCCGCGTGCCTCCTTCGATAAGTCGAGCGCGCGCACCGGTCTGGCTTCGTTCAGCTGGGCGACGCACTTTTCGAGCGCCGCCACCAGCAGCTTTGCCTCCTTGTCGCCGGCCTGG
>JABWBI010000233.1 GCA_013360565.1 Candidatus Sumerlaeia bacterium
GCCAGCCACCGGCGCAGGGAGATCGCCAGGGCGAGCGAGAGGACGGCGGCATGCGCCCCGAGCAGGGCAGTCAGCGCCCACGCGGCGCCGCCCGCCGGGCGCAGGTGAAAGGCCGACTGCACGGCAGCCGAGTCCCACCGCCACAGGATCACACCCAGCACGCCGGGGACCATCGCCAGCCCGAGCAGGGCGATGACAGGGTCCTTCGCCCGTGAGTGGGGCATCTGCATCAGCACGTGGTTGGTGAGCGCCGCCCAGAGCGCGAACTGGCCGATGGCGAAGAGCCCGAGGACCGCGAACGGGACGAGAGCCATGGCCTCAGGCGGCCCGCTTGCTCAGCTCCACGGCCTTCTTCGCCGCCTCGCTCATCGTCTGGCACGCGATGAGGTCGGCCCCGGCGAGCATCTCGCGGGCCTTCTCCTCGTTGGTGCCGGCGAGGCGGATGACGATCGGAAGATCGAGGCTCAGCCGCCTCTTCGCCTCCAGAATGCCCTCGGCCACGCGGTCACAGCGGACAATGCCGCCGAAGATGTTGAAGAGGATCGTGTTCACCGTCGGGTCGCTCGTGATGATGCGCAGCGCCTCGGTCACCTGATCCGCCTTGGCGCCGCCGCCGATGTCGAGGAAGTTCGCCGGCTCGCCGCCGAAATGCTTGACCACGTCCATCGTCCCCATCGCCAGACCCGCGCCGTTGACGATGCAGCCGATCTGGCCGTCGAGCTTGACGTAGTTGACCTTCGCCCGGTGCGCCTCGACCTCGAGCGGCTCCTCCTCGCGGTCGTCACGCAGCGCAGCCAGCTCCGGGTGGCGGTAGAGCGCGTTGTCGTCGAAGTTCATCTTCGCGTCCGCGGCGATCACCTCGCCCCCGCCCGTCACCACCAGCGGGTTGATCTCCGCCAGGGAGCAGTCCTTCGAGAGGAACGCGATGTGAAGCGCGTTGATGATGTACGAGAAGGTCCGCTTGCCCTCCTTCGACAGCCGCCGGTCGAGCCCGAGAGCGAACATCGTCCGCCGCACCTGGTAATCGCACAGGCCGAGCGCCGGGTCGACGACCTCCGTGTGGATCTTCTCGGGCGTCTCGGCCGCGACGACCTCGATCTCGACGCCGCCCGCCGCCGAGGCGATGAGCACCGGCGCCTTGCGCGCCCGGTCGATCACAAAGCCGATGTAGATCTCGCCCTGGATGTCGACCCCCTCCTCGACCAGCACCTGGTTCACGCGGCTGCCCTTGATGTCCATCCCGATGATCGCCGACGCGTGCCGCTTGACCTCGTCCAGCGTCTTGGCCAACTTGACCCCGCCCGCCTTGCCGCGCCCGCCGACGTGCACCTGCGCCTTGACGACCACCGGCAGCCTCAGGCCCTGCGCGATCTTCACCGCCGCCTCGGGCGTCTCCGCCACGCCCCCCTGCGGGGTCGGGATGCCATGCTCGCGCAGAATCTGCTTGGCCTGAAACTCGTGGATCTTCATCGGCGCCTCGCTTGCTGAGGGGAATGCGTGGTCGCCCAGGAGATAAGAGAGCCTTCGCCGGGAATGCAAGCAGGGAAATGCCCGCCTCCCCGGCCGACGCCCGGCGCTGGGCGCTCCAACCGCCCTTTCCCAACCGCAATTGCCCGTTCCCGATTCCAGAGCCCCCCACTGGTGCCCCTGGCCAATCCCCGCCCCAGCAGGTCAAACCTTGATCATTGTCTCTTTTGATCTTAGACCATGACCACCCTTGCCATGCGGCCCGCCCTTTGGCACACCAGCTGCCCTGGACCGAGGAGACCAGCGTGGGTCGACCTGTGCCTGGGAGTTCCCAGCACGTCAGCCACGCCGTCACAAGGACGGAGACGATGGTGACCAGCGACAACCATCTGGGCCAACTGCTCGTCGAGGAGGGCTCACTCTCGCCCGACGACCTCGAGCTCGCTCTGCGCGAGCATCACAAGACAGGCGAGCGGCTGGGCGACCTGCTGATCAAGATGGGCTTCGTCAGCGACGAGGCCGTGCAGCGGGCGCTGGCCAAGCAGCTGGGAATTCCCTTCGTCAAACTCAGCGAGCGCGAGATCCCCGACGACGTCATCGCTCTCGTCCCGGCGCGGGCGGTCAACCACTACCACCTGGTCCCCGTCGACCGCGTCAACGGCGCCCTGCGCGTGGCGATGACCGACCCGCTCGACGTGCACACGCTCGACGACCTGCAGATGCTCCTGAAGATGGGCGTCGAGCCGCTGGTGACGACGGCCAAGGAGATCGACGAGGCGATCAAGCGCTACTACGGCATCGGGGCGGCGACCGTCGAGGGGCTCATCGACGAGGCGGCGGAGGAGGGCAAGCAGCTCGAGGTCGAGACCCAGGTCGAGGACATCGACGCGATGGCCGAGGACGCGTCGATCGTGCGCTTCGTCAACCAGATCATCCAGGAGGCGATGCGCGACCGGGCGACGGACATCCACATCGAGCCGCTCGAGAAGGAGCTGCGTATCCGCTACCGCATCGACGGCCTGCTCTACGAGGCCGCGATCCCTCCCACGATTCGCAAGTTCCAGTCGGCGATCATCAGCCGCGTCAAGATCATGGCCGACCTCAACATCGCCGAGCGCCGCCTGCCGCAGGACGGCAAGATCAAAATCAAGCGCGGCAACGACGATTTCGACCTGCGCGTCTCGACCGTCCCCACCCCCTACGGGGAGTCGATCTCCATCCGCATCCTCTCGCGCGACTCCGAGCTGATCGACCTCGGCCGCCTCGGCCTGCAGGACCACAATCTGCTCGCGCTGCGCGGGATTCTCGAGAAGCCCCACGGCATCTTCCTCGTCACCGGCCCCACCGGCTCAGGCAAGTCGACCACGCTCTACGCCGCGCTCAGCGAGATCAACAAGGTCGACCGCAAAATTATCACCATCGAGGACCCGATCGAGTACCGCATCAGCGGCGTGACCCAGATCCAGGTCAACCCGCAGATCGATCTCACCTTCGCCCGCTGTCTCCGCACGATTCTGCGCCAGGACCCCGACATCCTCATGGTCGGCGAGATCCGCGACACCGAGACGGCGCAGATCACCATCCGCACGGCCCTGACCGGTCACCTCGTCTTCTCCACGCTCCACACCAACGACGCGCCGTCGGCCGTGACGCGGCTGCTCGACATGGGCATCGAGCCCTTCCTCGTCTCGTCATCCGTTCTCGGCATCCTCGCCCAGCGCCTCGTGCGCGTCCTCTGCCCGTCCTGCAAGCGGCCGTTCGACCCCCCCGAGACGGTCATCCGCCGCGTCAACGTCGCCAAGGAGAGCCTCGACGGGCTCGTCTTCTACCGCGGCCAGGGATGCGAGGCCTGCCGCTACACCGGCTTCCGCGGCCGCACCGCCATCTTCGAGTTCGTCAAGATCACCGAGGAGATCCGCCGCCTCATCGTCGACCGCGTCGGCGCGAACATCCTCCGCCACCGGGCCATGAAGGACGGCATGACGACGCTGCGTCACGACGGCTGGCGGCGCGTCAAGCAGGGTGTGACCACCCTCGACGAGGTTCTCCGCGTGACCCTCGAGGACGAGTTCGAAATGGAAGAGGCATGAGCGTGCGTGCGCCCGAGAGCCCGGGGACCCGGGAACCGGGGCGTGGGCCGGCGCTCCATCTCATCACACCCGGACGGCTCTCCTGATGGGCTCGTTCACCTATCGCGCGAAGGACCGCAAGGGCACTCCCATCGAAGGCGTGATGGAGGCCGAGAGCACGGGCGCGGTGACGGCCCGCCTGCAGGCCATGGGCTACTTCCCGTTGACCGTCGCCGAGGTCACACCCCGGCGGACCACGTCCGCCATCTCCATTCTCAACCGCATCCGCGTCTCCGACGTCGCGGCCCTCTTCCGCCAGCTGTCCGACCTCATCGGCGCCGGCGTGCCCCTCGTCCGCGCGCTGGCGGTCGTGACGGATCAGACACCCAACGAGCAGCTCCGCGGCATCCTCCAGCAGATCAGCCAAGACGTCTCGAGCGGCGACTCGATGGCCCAGGCGATGGCGAAGCACCCCAAGGTCTTCCCCAAGCTCCACTGCTCAATGGTCCGCGCGGGCGAGGCCGGCGGCCTCCTCGGCGACGTGCTCGAGCGCCTCGCGATGTTCACCGAGGCCGAGGAGGAGCTCCGGTCGAAGATCTGGTCGTCGCTGGCCTATCCGCTGGTGATGGTCGGCGCCGGCACCGTCGCGATCGTCGTCCTCGTCACCGTCGTGATCCCGCGGATCATCACGATCTTCGACAGCATCGACCAGGCGCTGCCTCCCATCACCGAGATGCTCATCGGCATCATCAGCTTCACGCGCTCCTACTGGTGGGCTCTTCTCGGAGGGCTCATCGCCATCGCCGCCGGCCTCTACAACCTGGCCCGCACGGACGACGGGCGGCTGATGATCGACCGCATTCTGCTCCGGACGCCGCTCGTCGGGACGATCATCATCAAGCGCGAGGTCGGCAAGTTCGCGCGCACGCTCGGCTCGCTCATCCGCAACGGCGTGACGATCCTCAGCGCCCTCGAGATCGTCGCGGACGTCATCACCAACCGCGTCATCCAGCGCGAGGTCGCGCAGATCCCCGCCGACATCACCCAGGGCGAGGGCATCAGCAAGACCCTCCAGGCCAGCCGGGTCTTCCCGCCGGTCGTCGTCAACATGATCGCCGTCGGCGAGGAGACCGGCCACCTCGACTCGGCCCTGCTGCGCATCGCCGACAGCTACGAGCGCCAGGTCGAGCGATCCGTCAAGACGCTCACGAGCCTGATCGAGCCCCTCATCATCGTCGCGATGGCCGTCGTCGTCGGCTTCCTCGTCATCGCGATGCTGCTCCCCATCTTCTCCATCGACGTGTCGGGATCATGAGCGCCCAGGGGCCGGCCCGCACGCCGCCGCGCCGCGGCATCACCATGCTCGAGCTCATCGCCGTCATCACGCTGCTCGGCATCCTGGCGGCACTCGCCGTGCCCACCATGGCGGTGACGGGCCGCGCGGCC
>JABWBI010000234.1 GCA_013360565.1 Candidatus Sumerlaeia bacterium
GAGCTCGCTGGCCGTCAGTGTGTCAGAGGCGTTGATTTGGAAGGCGTCCACGCTGCCGGGGCCGACCAGCTGGATCGTCAGCTGGCTCGCCCCGTTGGCGCCGCTGATCGCCGCCAGCAGTGCCGCCTCGGTGGGCGGACTGTCCTGCGGCTCGAGGATGCCGTTGCCGCTGGCGTCGAGCACGGTCACATTGGCCGGCGGGAAGAGCCGGGCCAGCGCCACCTCGTAGGCGTAGGCGATCACCTGAGACGACCACGCTGCCGGCGAATTGGCGTCGTAGGCCTGGTCGCTCGCCAGCAGGATCAGTTCCTCGGTCGACTCGGTCTGGTTGATGTACGTCTGTTTGGGGAAGCTCACGCCACCCCACACGTCGCGGGCGTACAGGATCACCTTGTAGGCGCCGAGCGAGGTCAGGCCCGTCAGCGTCACCTCGTAGCGCTCGTCGACGGGGTCGTAGGTCAGCTCGCGCTGGGTCAGCTGCTCCTCGATCGGGAATTCGGCCAGGTCGTCGGGATTGGGCTGAAACTCCGGTGACACCACGACCGCCCACACGCGGTCGACCGCCGAGGCTCCCGTCACGTCGTCGGCCCACACCAGCGCCGTGGACACGCCACCCGAGAGCGTCTGATTGGCCGAGATCAGCCCGATCTGAGGCCGGTCCGAGCCGGCTGTGAAGGAGGCGCCGACCTCCCAGGCCCGTGCCAGCGCTCCGTCGCCGTCCCGATCGTAGAGGCCATCGCCATTGTCGTCCATCTGAGCACGCTGGTAGCGGTCCATCGCCCCCTGCGCGAGGTCGAAGGCCTCGCCGAGCGTCAGCCCTCCTTCGATGGCGCCGAGGAGAGCGTCGCTGAAGCTCACGTGGCCGCCGGCGGTGAAGAAAGCGTCTTCGCTCTCGAGCGTCGAGGCGATCACGACGCGGTCCTGGCCCGAAGGGGCAATCATCTCGTCGAGGAATGACCCTGACCGGCAGCAGTCGATGACGGCCGAGACGTCGGTGCCCTGCGCCGTCTGAAGCGCGTCGAGCCACGCGTCGAGCTGGGAGCCCGTCACCGTCTCCGTGGGATTGAGGCGCACGTAGCCCGAGCCGGCTGTGTCGCCACCGTGGTCGACGAGGTAGACGAAGAGCCGGTTGGTCCCCGGCGGCAGGCCCTCGATGGCCGATTGGAGCGTCGCGAGAGTGGCCAGGCCGTCGGAGTCGTTCAGGCCGTCGCCGTCGATGTCCTGATTGGCCGTCTGTGTCAGGAGCGTGATCGTGTCGCGTGTGAAGCCGCGGGCGAGCAGGGCCTGGTAGGCCGTCTGCGCGAGGAAGTCCGTCGCCGGCCACAGCGTGTCAGCGCTGCGCGTGCCTGCGACGATGATGGCGCGGCCAGCCTGGGCAATCGACGCCGGCGAAATCACATGAATATGTGCTTGGCCGATGAGATCGTCCGAGAGGTCGCCCGGCGTGCCCCGGTCATCCCGCGCCCGGACGGAGTCGACCACCTCCGTCGACGCGCCCGCGGTGTAAAGCCCCGTCGAAGGATTGATCGTCGCCCCCGAGGCGTTGCGGATGAGGGACCAGGAGACGGTGCCCGTGGCACTCGGAGTTGCCAGCGACAAGGCCTGCCCAGACGGGACCGTCGCCCCCGCTGGACCAATCGACAGACTCGCGGACGCCTGCTGAAAGTACCTCAGCCCCCCGTCGGAATCACCGCACAGGACGTCTGCCTGACCATCGCCATTGAGGTCAGACGTCAAGACATACCCAGCCTCTCGGAGTGCGAAGGGAAGGATGTTCAAGACATCTGGCGAAGCGGCAAACGTGGGGGCTGTGGCAGTGCCGGTGTTCTCGAACAGATTGATCCAGGAGGCGGACCGGAACTGGGTGCTCATCACAGCGGCTGCGAGTAGATCGAGATCACCGTCGGCGTCCAGATCAGCGAGACTGGGAACACAGTCCTCGTAGTGGTAGCCATCGAAGGACGGAGGATAAGACGGCACAGCCTGAAGGGAAACCGGCGCGGCGAACGCGGCGGTCGTGGCAGTGCCGACATTTTGGCGGTAGTCCAGGCTTGTCACGGTGCCACTCGCGTCGCCCACGCGATTCGAGCTCACCATGTCAAGGTCGCCGTCCCCGTCAAGATCGCCGAAGCAGATGTGCAGGTTGTGCGGAACGCTGATCCCCTGCCAGTTGTCGATCATACTGTCGACCGGCCAATCTGGGCTCGAAGGCGTGCCAGCGTTCTCAAACAGCACGATGCGATTGTTCGCGTACTCGCCCGTGATGAGCATGTCTCCATCCCCATCGGCGTCAATGTCGCACACCTGGGGGTACAAGGACCGCCCGGCTTGGAAGAAGCCGTCGGGTACCGGCAGGAGCGCCAACGACTCGGTTCTCCAGTGGGGCGTGGCTGGGGAGCCGACGTTCCGGTAGAACTCGACATTGCCCACGGCTCCAATGAAGAGATCCTGATCCCCATCATCGTCGATGTCATAAGTGCATGACGAGCCGGGGTAATCGGCCCGGCTCTCGAAGTGGCTCAGTAGAGACACGTCTGGTTCCCACTCGGGGCTGGCTGTCGACGGGAGCCGAAGGACGGTGTGCAAGGCCCATTCATCTGCGATGACCAGTTCGGTGCGCGAGTCGCTGTCCAGATCGACAGCCTCGGCGTTGAGGCCCGGCACGTCCGGGCGCACATGGGAGGCCAAGAACCCCGTCTCCTGGCTGACAAAGGAGGGTGTGGTGATCGGCCCGACGTTCTCGAAGCGAACGAAGCGGTACTGTGTCCTGTTCCAGACGTCGCCGGTCCCCAGCAGAGCATCGAGATCCCCGTCGCCGTCGAGGTCGAGGAGCTCGGGGGTGACGACGAACTCGGGGCTCACGCTGAGGCCCAGCGCATTGCCGAGGGCGGTCATCGCTGGCGCCTGCGGCGTGCCATCGTTGCGATAGTAGAGCACGGTTCCGGAGAGACCGGGCTCAGGAGCGGGGCCTTCACGCTGGGAGACCCCGATGAGCAAGTCGAAATCGCCATCACCGTCGAGGTCCCCAAACTCAGGGTAGATGATGAGACGCGCGGAGCCGCCGATGTCGGGGATGAAGTTGCGTGTGACAAGTGTGAGGCCCGTGGGGCTCGCCGAGTAGTACAGGAGCTCGCTGTTCCAAGTGGCCACGAAGAGATCTTCGAATCCATCGGCGTCGATGTCGCACATGGCGGGCGCGGGCCAGTGATCGTCGGGATCCAGGCCCAGGTGGTTGCGATTCACAAACGTCCAGCGGGGGCTCCTGGGGGTGCCATCGTTCCGGAAGAAGGAGACGTCGCCGAAGTTGCCCAGGAACAGATCAAGATCCCCATCGGCATCCACATCGCCGAATGCCGGATAGACGTACTTCTGGCCCCCATTCCAGATGAACTCGCTTCGGCCATCCAGCACCCCGTGGAGCACCTGAGTGAACTGCGGCTGCCCTGGCGCGCTCGCGGCCAGGGCGAGCACGAGCAGAGTGAAGGGCCAGGCCGCGGCGTGTCGTCTGCGCCGGGCCTCAGTAGAGGTCTCTTCTCTTGCTGTCATGATTCACATCTCCAATGGTGTGGTGCGCGCTGACGGGGGGCAGCGGCGAAAAGAAGACTTGGCCAAGCAGGCAGCGGGGTTTCTCTCCAGCATCGAAGTGACGCTGTCGGCGGCTTGACGCTGCGGGCTGGCAACCCGCGTTCACCGCCGCAGGTGAGCCGGCTGCTGAAGGTGATCCTGCGGCAGGCCGGGATCAGACCCCGGTGAGTGATGGCGCCGTCACGGCGCATGCAACACCTCCACCGTGTTTCTCTGCGTTTTCAGGAGATTGCCCCAGCTGATGGTCCCGTTGGTCGCGTCGTAGGGGACGTCGGCGCCGAAGAGGGGCCAGTCGGCGGGATAGAGAGCGGCGTCGGAGTATTTCTTGTCCGGGCCGTTGGAGACGAGGCGCCAGGGGCCGTAGCGCTCGGCGGCACCGGGGTTGAAGCCGGGGGCGTCCACGCCCTCGACGGGCGGACTGCGCATCGCCGAGCTCAGCTGCGCGGCTTGGCCCAGCGTCACGATCCGGGTGTACGTGTAGAAGCGGGCGAGATCGCCCCAGATGGGGTCGCGTTCCTTGTCGCTGAAGGGGTCGACGAGCAGACTGGACGTGAGGAAGGCGATGGGCGTCGTCAGCTCGATGGGCAGCGTGTTGAACTGCCCGTCGTTGGGCGGGTAGTCGTTGAAGTCGACGCGGTAGGCCTCGAGGCCCGTGGCAACGGTGCGCAGATCAGCGCGGACGCGGGCGACCTTGGCGCGGACTTGGGCCTCGAGGAGGTTGGGGATCGCGATGGCCGCGAGGATGGCGATGATCGCCACAACGATGAGCAGTTCGATCAGCGTGAACGCCCAACGTCCTCCACCCGGCGCGGACACCCCTGATGCCCGCTGCGGAATCCAGTCGTGTGATCCCACCTTGTCCCTCCTCGCTGTCCCCGGTCCCTGTTGGCCCCTTCGTCCGGGATCAGCACTGATCAATGGTGATCACTTTTGACTTGCAATGATCACAGATCCGTGACACTGTCAAGTCGAAAATGAAAAGCGGAGGTTTTCCTCCGCCGCTCAAAGTCCCCCCGAGAGAGATCACATGTCCGAGCGGCTGTTGACAGTGGAAGAGATCGCGCAGTTCCTGCACGTCAGCGAGGTGACGGTCTACCGCCTCCTGCGGCGCGGCGAGATCCCCGCCTACAAGGTCGCCGGCCAATGGCGCTTCAACAAATCCGTGATCAATCGCTGGCTCGCCAAGGGCGCGAAGGGCCAGGACGCGGACATCGCCTGACTTTTTCAGAGATCGGGGGGTGACGGCATGAGCGAGATTCCTCCGGGACACAGGCCGTGCCCTCACTGTGCGGAGCTGATCCGGGCCGAGGCGCGGCTGTGCCGCTTCTGCGGGGCGATCCTCGACGAGGGCCCGGCGCCGCGGCGGATCCAGCCGATGGCCGCCGCCGC
>JABWBI010000235.1 GCA_013360565.1 Candidatus Sumerlaeia bacterium
GGCTCGGCCGCGACCAGACGGCCGCGGTGCTGCCGCGGGCACCGGGGCCTGGGGAGTGGTCCCTGCTGTTTCCGCGGTTCGACCGGGTGTTCATCCCGGCGGCGAATGGAAAATGGACCTGTGCGGAGCGCCTGGAGAGCTTCGTGCACGCACGGCTGGACGTGACGCTGTGAGGATCGTCATTCCGCCTCGGGCGCTCCCCGGGCTGCTGAGACGATGTGCTCAAATGCCTCCTCGGCCGTGGAGGCATTTGTGATCGCCTCGACTCGGCCCGGTGTCCGCGCGAGGCGAGCGACATCGGCGAGCATGCTGAGATGGCCGGTGGGGTCGCCGGCGGGGTGAATGAGGAGGAAGATGAGCCGCAGTGGCTCCTCGTCGTCTGGGCGGCCGTCGAGCCCTGCGGGGATCTGAGCCACGGCACACAGAGGCCGGGTCAACGCGCGCGCACCGGTGTGGGGGACGGCAATGCCGTTGCCGAGAACTGTTCCCGCCAGGGGGTCCGTTCGCAGGAACTCGCGCATGATCTCGTCGCAGGGAAGGCCTGGCTCGGCCAGCGCCGCGCGCGACAGGAGCTCACGCAGAACAGCCCTGATATCACCCCTCTCGAACCGCACGATGAGCTCGGGACGTGTCGCACGCCGCAGGAAGTCCGCCTGCCGCCGCAGCCACAGCGTCGCCGTGCCGGACTCCCCCGAGGCCGCTGTGCCGAAGACCACTCCTCGCTCCGTGAGCTCGCCCAGACACGTGAAGGCATCGCCGCTCCTCGGCAGCCCTCCACGGACGATGAGGACCTGCGCGTGTCCCGCCGCGATCTCCGAGCTGATGATCGACGGTTTTGGGACACCACTCCAGATGCCACGGCCGGCTCCCGCGCCACGGCCGGGGGCGCCCGATCCCGCGACCCAGCGGAAGACGGACACGATGCTCGT
The DNA here is from genome assembly GCA_013360565.1 of Candidatus Sumerlaeia bacterium. Lineage (GTDB taxonomy): Bacteria > Sumerlaeota > Sumerlaeia > JABWBI01 > JABWBI01 > JABWBI01. The sequence continues at coordinate 930 of JABWBI010000235.1, forward strand.
CTCGCGCCCCCAGCGCTGGCAGACGAGGGTGTTGAGGTCCTCGTTGTCGGTCAGGGCGAGGACATGTGCCACCTCATGGTCTTCCAGACGGTTCGGGAGATCGGGGGAGAGAGCGTCGGCCCGCAGAGCGTCGAGGCCCCGAGCCTGCGCGTCCTCCACGAGCCGGGCGTTGGAGTCGACCAGGGTGACGGGGACCTTGGCCTCGGACGCGACGAGTCTGGCGAGGTCACAGGCGAAGCGGTTGGCGCCGACGATGAGCCAGCCGCGGGGATCGGGGCGCCGGAGGTGCAGGGCCTGGGCGACCACACCGGCGGAGAAGCCCTGAAGGACCACCGTGGCGGCGATGACGGAGTAGGTGAAGGTCTCCAGAAACTCGGCCTCGGGGAATCCGCGCTCCTCGAGGACGAGGGCAAAGAGGGACCCCATCGACGCGGCGACGATGCCCCGCGGCGCGATCCAGGAGAGCAGGGCGCGTTCGCGCAGCGTGAGATCACTGCCCAGCGATGAAAGAACGATGGAGACAGGGCGAACGATGAACATGACGGCCACGACAAGGACCGGCAGTCGCCAGCCATGGCGGAGGAACTGAGCGGGGTCCAGGTTCGCGGCGAGCAGCAGGAACAGGAGGCCGATGAAGAGGTCGGTGAGCTGGGCCTTGAATTCCCGGATCTCCCGGAGCCGCCCAGGGACGCGGACGGCGAGGGTGAAACCGGCGATGACGACCGCCAGGAGACCGGACTCACCCAGGATTGACTCGCTGAGGGTGAAGACAGTCAGTGCAACGGCGAGGACCGCGAGATTCACCAGATCATCGGGAATCCAGCCGCGACGGAGAACAAGCTCGGCGACGAATCCCCCGAGGAGACCGAGACCGGCACCGGCGGCGATTCGCCCGGCGAACTGAGCGACAGCGGCACTGGAGCCAACGTCGGGGGACACCCACTCGAAGCACAGGACGGCCGCGAAGACGCCAAAGGCGTCGATGAGCACGCTCTCCCAGTGGAGAATGTTGTGGACGCGGTGATGGATGCGGATGCGCTTGAGAAGCGGTCCGATCACCGTCGGGCCGGTGACGATGACAAGACTTCCCGCCTGCAGGCACGCGGCGGGGGGGAAGCGAAAGAGGAGCCAGATGATACCGGCCGTGAGAAGCCAGGTCGCGAGCAGACCAACCGTGAGCAGGCGCCGGATGACGCGCGAGGCACTGCGGTAGCCCCGCAGGTCAAGCGTCAGTCCGCCCTCAAACAGGATCACAGCGACAGCGCACGCGATGACAGAGCGCAGGCCGTGGCCGAGGTTCTCCGGCAGGATGACACCCACGCCGTGGGGCCCGAGGGCCAGGCCGCCGAGGAGCAGGGCCACGATCGAGGGGATGGCCAGGCGGCGGGCGAGGACAATGAGAAACACGCCCGCGGACGCGGCGAGCACCAGGGTCTGCAGGGCCTGGATGTCGTGGGGCACGGCGTCAGTGCGTCTTCAGCGCGGCGAGGAACTCGGTGTGCGTGCGCGCGCGGGTCGCCTTCTCCCGGAGGCCGGTGTCGCGGAAGGTCTTGGCGATGTCTTTGAGGATCTCCAGCTGCGCGCCGCCGTCCTCGGCCGGCGTGAGGATCAGGAAGATGAGGTGAGCGGGCTCGCCGTCGGGGGAGTTGAAATCCACGCCCTCGGGTGAGACGCCGAGGGCCACGGCGGGGGCTCTGATGGAGGGCAGACGCGCGTGCGGCAGCGCGAGGCCGCCGCCCGTGCCCGTCGACATGATCTCTTCCCGGGCCCACGCGGCGGCGTCGATGACCCCGGGCGCCAGCCCGGTCGAGGGGGCCAGGGCCTCGGCGAGCTCGGTGATGGCACCGCGGCGATCCTGCGCCCGCAGCGGGCAGACGAAGGTCTTGCCGCTCAGGTGATCCGTGAAGCGGCGGGGGCGCTCGCGCTGGAGCAGGCGCTGGATGGCGGGGCCGCTCATGAGCGACGTGGCGAGGGCCATCACGACAAGCGCGACGAACATGCGCTGGTCGATGACGCCGTACTGCAGCGCGAGGAGGCCGAGGATGATCTCCATGGCGCCGCGGGCATTCATGGCGAACCCGACGGCCCAGGCCTCCCGCCGCTCCATGCCGCTCCAGAGGCCGGCGAGGCCACAGCCGGCGATCTTGCCCGCGCAGGCGATGACAAGGACGAGGAGGACGAGACCGGGGTCGAAGTTGGCGACGAAGTCGACGCGGAGGCCGATGGTGGCGAAGAACAGAGGGGCGAAGATGGAGGAGACGAAGTGGTTGATGGTGGCCCGGGTCTGCTCGCGCATGTGCGAGGAGTCGCCGATGGCGACGCCGACGAGGAACGCGCCGAAGATGGCGTGGACGCCGATCCACTCAGTGAAGGCGGCGGAGAAGAGAGCCAGCGCGAGGGCAAAGGCGAGAATGCCGCCGGGCCAGGAGGTGTGGGCGAGGACCCAGGGCAGCGCGCGGTGCACGGCTGCGCGGCCCGCCGTGAGCACGAAAGCGGTGAATCCGAGGGTGAGCGCGATGGTCATGCTGACGGGCAAGGCGTGGCCGCCCGCGGTGCCGATGAGCCCCAGGATGACGGCGAAGATGATCCAGCCGGCGAGGTCGTTGAGGACGGCGGCGGCGATGACCACCATGCCGAGATCGGTGCGATAGAGGTCGAGGTCCATGAGCGTCTTCGCGATGACGGGGAGGGCGGAGATGGAGAGAGCGGTCGCGAAGAAGAGGGGAAAGATCCAAGGGTTGTCGTGGACGACGCCACCGAGGGATGCGGGTGCGAGGGAAGCGGCGCCGAACCCGAGGGCGAAGGGGACGGCAATGCCGAGGGCGCTGACGGTGATCGCCGTGCGACCCTGGCGTGTGGCTGTCGAGAGATCGACCTCGAGGCCGGCGACGAGGAGGAACAGGGCGACGGAGAGCGTGGCGAAGCTGGAGAGGACGAGAGCGTTCGGCCCCTCGCGGGGGAAGAGCGCGGCCATGAGGTCGGGGGCGAGCTGACCGAGGACCGTGGGGCCGAGGAGGATGCCGGCGAGCATTTCGCCGAGGACGGCGGGCTGGCCGAAGCGGCGCGCGACCTCGCCGAAGGCGCGGGCGAGCAGCAGCAGCGTCCCCACGGCGAGGAACATGACGGTGATCTGGCTGTGGGTGAGCGACTGCATGGGCGTGCCGTCCGGCGGCGGGGAGAATAGGAGGCGCTGCCGGGGCGTGCAACCTTGGAAGGCCGTCTCACCTCGCTTGACCATTCTCCCCGCTGAGCCGATAGTCAGGGAGGTGACTCTCCCCCCGGAGTGACGTGCCCATGGTGGACATCGATCGCCTTCTCGAGGCGATGATCAAGGTGAAGGCCTCGGACCTGCATCTGAAGGTGGGGTCGCCGCCGATGTACCGCATCAACGGCGATCTGCGGCCGGTGGATCACCCGCGCCTGTCACCGAAGGACACGGAAGACGTGTATCTCGCGCTGACACCGACGCGGCGGCGGGAGATGTTCGAGACGAAGGGCACGGCGGACTTCGCGTACGCGCTGCCGTCGATCGGCCGGTTCCGGGTCAACATCTTCCACCAGCGGGGCTCGATTTCGATGGCCATCCGGCACGTGCCGGTGGACATCCCGTCGATCGCGGAGCTGCGGCTGCCGTCGGCACTCAACAGCATTGTGGAGGTCCACCGGGGCCTGGTGCTCGTGACGGGGGTGACCGGGTCGGGGAAGTCGACGACGCTGGCGGCCATGATCCGGAGCATCAATGACACGCGGCATCACCACATCATCACGATCGAGGACCCGATCGAGTTTCTCCACCGCGACAGCAAGTGCATCGTCAATCAGGTGGAGCTGTACCACGACATCGAGAACTTCGACGTGGCGATGAAGCACGTGCTGCGGCAGGACCCCGACGTGATCCTGCTGGGGGAGATGCGCGACAAGGAGACAGTGAAGGCAGCGCTCGCCGCGACGGAGACGGGGCACCTGGTCTTCTCGACGCTGCACACGCCCGACGCCAAGCAGACGCTCAACCGCATCCTGCACTTCTTCACCGCGGAGGAG
>JABWBI010000236.1 GCA_013360565.1 Candidatus Sumerlaeia bacterium
GGCGACGCGCGAGGCGCTGCTGCGGGCCTGCGCGGCGGCCGACATCATCTTCGTTGGCGACTACCACACGCTGGCGGCGGCGCAGCGCGTGCCCATCCAGCTCATCCGGGCGCTGAGTGACCGCGGGCGCCGGCGCTGGACCCTGGCGCTGGAGATGCTCCAGGTCGAGGACCAGACGGCGGCCAACCGGTACATGGCGGGAGAGATCGACGATGAGGGCTTCCTGCGGGCGATCGACTACGAGAACGCGTGGGGCTTCCCCTGGCCCAACTTCCGGCGGCTGTTCGCCTTCGCGCGGGAGACCGGCGCGCGGGTCATCGGCATCAACTGCAACCCCAAGCTGCGGGAGAACAGCTTGGAGCAGCGTGACATCTGCGCGGCGATGGCGATCGCGATGGAGGCCAAGAGCCACCCGGACCGCAAGATCCTGGTGCTCGACGGCGACCTGCACGTCGCGCTGACCCACCTGCCCACGCGGACGGCGCACATGCTGCACGACATGGGCATCCGGCGGCGGTGGGTCATCGTCTACCAGAACTCGGAGACAATCCACTGGCGCCTCGTCGAGCAGGGGCGCGAGCGGGAGACGGGCATCGTGCGTCTGGGGCCGCGTGAGTTCTGCCTGCAGACGACTCACCCGATCGCGAAGTACCAGTCCTTTCTCAACTGGCTCGAGTTCGAGGAGGAGCTGCGCCCGAGCATGCGGGGCGTTCTCGCGGACGAGGACGACGAGGAGGACGCCCCGCGGCAGGTCCAGCGCTTCGTCGACACGATCCGCCGCACGCTGGAGATCCGGGGGGACTTCACGGATTTCACCGTCTACACCATCGGCGACCTGCACTACCTCGATGACCTGCGCGACGTCCACGTCTACACGAACGAGGAGATCGACCTCGTCTTCATCCAGATCCTCAAGGGCGAGAGCCACTTCTTGCCCGAGGGCAATCTGATCTACCTCGCCAACCTCACCGTCAACCACGCCGCGGAGGAGGCCGCGCACTACATCAACGCCAAGCTGAGCGGGCCGGCGCCGGCCGTCGACTCCCCGCTCGACGACTTCTATCAGCGCACCATGCGCGAGGTGCTCGGCTTCTTCGGATCGAAGATCATCAACCCCCAGCGGCTCGCGTACCTCGATGCCGACTTCGAGGGCATCGCGCGCGAGCTGCACCGCCGGCGCGTCGACGTGCAGCGGCGTGACCTGCGCAAGATCACGCGGCATGTCCTGCGCCACCTGGAGATCGAGCGCGGCGTGCTGAGGGGCAAGCGCCGGCCGCCGAGCCGCCTTCCGAGGGAGCAGTTCCGCGAGTTCAGCGTCTACCTCGGCATTGTGCATGCCCTTGGCTACCGGCTGGGGACGCTGCTCTACGCGGCCTTCGAGAAGGAGCGGATTGGCACCGGGGAGGTGCGCGACCTCTTCTCGCAGCCCTGGCGCGAGCCCGGCAGCGCTCAGGCGGCCTACTTTGGGCTGCTCCGCCGTCTCCAGGGCCCGCCGCCTCCCGAGCAGGCGGCGGAGCGGCTGTGACCGTCACGCTCCGCGCATCTTGCGGAGCCGCTTCAGAGCCTCGGGAGCGGTGCGGGTGTTGAGCACGTGCTTCGCCTCGAGCCAGCCTTTGCGGGCGACAGTGAGCGCGAGCCAGGTGTGCTTGAGGTCCTCGGGGCGGTGGGCGTCGGGGCCGAGGCTCAGCATCACGCCGGCGTCGCGGGCGCGCTTGACCCAGCGCCAGTCGAGGTCGAGCCGGTTGGGGTCGCCGTTGATCTCGATGATGCGGCCGTGCTTGGCCGCCGCGTCGATGACGGCCTCCAGATCGATGGCGAAGGGATCGCGGCGGAGGAGCAGGCGCCCCGTCGGGTGGCCCAGGATGCTGAGATAGGGGTTCTCGAGGGCCCGCGTCACCCGGGCCGTCATCTCGCGCTCGGTCATGGTGAAACTGGAATGGACCGAGCCGACGATGAAGTCGGTCCGCTTCCAGATCGACTCGTCGTAGTCGAGCTCGCCCGCGGGGAGGATGTCGCACTCGATTCCCTTGAGAATGCGGCAGGGAGAGCCCTTCGCGTTGAGGGCCTCGATCTCGTCGAACTGCCGGTGCACCTCGTCCGGTTTCATGCCACCGGCGTAGAAGGCGGAGACCGAGTGGTCGGCGATGCCGATCCACTCGAAGCCCATCTGCGCACCGGCCTGAGCCATCTCCAGCACGCCCGCTTTGCCGTCGCTGGAGTGGGTGTGCATGTGAAGCGTGCCGCGGACATCCTCGCGTGTGACGAGCGCGGGGAGCTCGCCGTGTTCGGCTGCCTCGATCTCGCCGCGGTCCTCTCGCAGCTCCGGCTCGATGGGAGAGAGGCCCAGGCGCCGGTGAATCGCCGCCTCGTCCTCGCACGGGATCAGCGCATCGCCGTGGGTCTCGTCGAAGAGGCCGTACTCGCTGATCCGGATGTTGAACAGCCGCTGGGCGCGGGCACGCATGGCGACATTGTGGTCCTTGCTCCCCGTGAAGTGCATCAGCGCGAAGGGGAACTGCTCGTCGCGGACGACGCGCAGGTCGCAGGCGATGCCGCTCTGCAAGCGGACGGAGGTCTTGGTCTCGCCGGAGCCGGTGACCTCGGCGACCTGCGGCAGCGTCCGGAAGAGGTCCATCACCTTGTCCGGCGACCTGCTCGAGGCGACGATGTCGATGTCCTTCACCACCTCGCGGCCACGGCGCAGGCTGCCGGCGATCTCGACGCGCTTGACGGCGCGGCTCTTGGCCAGGGCCTCGCGCAGCTCTTCGGCCGCGGCCAGCGCCGCTCCGCGCAGGTACTGCCCGGCACTTGTGCGCAGGAAGGCGATGCCCTCACGGATCTTCGCGGCGCTCTTCTCGCCGAAGCCCGCGAGCTTCTCGACGCGCCCGTCCTTGCAGGCGCGCTCGAGCTCGTCGACCGTGGTCACCCCCAGCTTCTTCCACACGGCCTGGACCTTCTTCGGCCCGAAGCCGGGGATGCGCAGCATCTCGAAGAGCCCGGCGGGGACCTCCGCCTCGAGCTCACGCAGCTCGTCCAGCTCCCCCGTCTGCGCGAGCGCCGCGACCTTCGCCACGAGCGCCTCGCCGAAGCCCTTGCGCTTGCCCAGCGTGCCGGAGCGCGCCTCCTCGATCGCATCGAATTCGCCGCTCTCGAGCGCGTCGGCCGCGTTCTCGTGGGCACGGACCTTGAACGGGTTCTCGCCGCGGATCTCCAGGATCTGCGCCAGCCGGCGCAGGGCGGCGGCGATGGCGCGCTGGTCGAGGCCTGGCATGAGAATCCCCTTGTCTCCCTTCGGCGCGGGGCTATGGTTGTTGCCCTCTGGCAATCCGTGGATCGTGACACAGGGCGCGGCCCCGGACCAGAGCCAATTCGCCCCTGGCGAATCCGCCACCTGGAGTCGAGACACCATGGCCAAGCGCGGCCGCCGCATCGCCCCCCCGCAGATCGCCCCCGGCACGAGCGTCGAGGAGCTCGTGGACAAGTTCTTTCTCGGCTACAACGCCGCCCGCCTGCGCGAGGCCTGCCAGGTCTTCGTCCAGAAGATGCTCGAGCCCGACGTCACCGTCGGTGCCACGCTCACCGGCGCACTGACGCCGGCCGGCCTCGGCGTGAGCTCGCTCATTCCGCTCGTCGAGGCGGGATTCATCGACTGGATCGTCTCGACGGGCGCGAACCTCTACCACGACATGCACTTCGGCCTGAACTATGAGCTGCGGCAGGGCTCGCCGAACGTCGACGATGTCGCGCTGCGCCGGGAGGGCATCATCCGCATCTACGACATCGTGATGGACTACGACGTCCTCTTCGACACGGACCAGTGGCTGTGGAAGGTGCTCCAGCAGCCAGAGTTCCAGCGGCGAATGGGGACGGCGGAGCTGCACTGGCTCCTGGGCAAGTACATGGACGAGCGCGAGCGGGTGCTGGGCATCGGCAAGAAGTCGCTGCTCGCCGCCTGCCACCGGGCCGATGTGCCGTGCTACACGTCCTCGCCTGGAGACTCGACCATCGGTCTCAACGCCGCGGGCCTGTGGCTGGGGCCGAAGGGGAGCCAGTTCGACTTCGAGGTCAGCCGGGACGTCAATGAGACGGCCGCGATCGTGTGGGACGCGAAGAGCCGCGGCGGCAAGAGCGCGGTGCTCATCTTCGGCGGCGGCAGCCCGAAGAACTACATCCTGCAGACCGAGCCGCAGATTCAGGAGATCCTGGGCCTGTCCGAGGCGGGGCACGACCACTTCGTGCAGATCACGGACGCGCGCCCGGACACCGGGGGCCTGAGCGGCGCCACCCCGGGCGAGGCGGTGACCTGGGGCAAAATCGACCCGGCGCAGCTGCCCGACACGGTCGTGTGCTACACCGACTCGACGATCGCGATGCCGATTCTCGCCGCCTACGCCCTGACCAAGCATGACCCGCGGCCCCTCAAACGGCTCGCGGCCAGGCGCGACGAGCTGCTCGGCGCCATGCGCAAGGCCTATCACCGCGCACTGAGAAAGAGGCCGCGGCGCAAGGACTGGCCGGCGGGCACACCCGAGAGGGGAATGGAGGTGGCGGGCGGGAAGTGACCGGCCCGAGGGGGACCTCGCGGTCATCGGTTCATGAGGTGAAGCGAAAGCCGCGCACACGCATGGCGGGGGCGACAACACCCGCGTGGCGGCCCTGGGGCCCGAGCGCTTCGATGCGACCGAGCAGTTCGAAGAGCGAGACGTTGAAGCGGAGGTCCCGCAGCGCACGGGTCACCTTGCCGTCTTCGATCAGAAACGTGCCGTCGCGCGTCATGCCTGTGATCAGGGCGCGCTTGAAGTCGACGAAGTTGGTGTACCACGCGCGGGTGATGAGCACGCCGCGGTCCGTGGATGCAATCAGCGCGGGCAGCGTCGCCGCCCCTCCCTCCATGACGAGATGCGCGGCGTGGGCGCCCTCGCCGCTCGGCACGGGCAGGCCATGGCCCGTCGCCT
>JABWBI010000237.1 GCA_013360565.1 Candidatus Sumerlaeia bacterium
CGGCGGCCTGCTCGAACTCCATCGCCAGGCTGTGGGCCTCCATGCGCTGCTCGAGGCGCGCGACCACCTCGTCAATGCGGCCACGGAGGAACAGGACGGCCTCGTCGACGATCTCGCGGTAGTCGCCAGATGCGACGGGGAGGACGCACGGGGCGACGCACCGGCCGATCTGGTGCTGCAGGCACGGGCGCGTGCGGTTGCGGAAGACGGCGTCGCTGCACGTGCGCAGGGGGAAGAGACGGTTGATCAGGCGCAGCGTCTGCTTGAGCGCGCCGGCGTTGGCGTAGGGGCCGAAGATGAGCAGCCCCGCGTCGCGCCGCTCTCTGGGCGTGAGCGCCCGGGTGCGGACGGGGACGAGCCAGGGCCAGGGGTCCGCAAGGTCGATCTTGATGGAGAGGAACGACTTGTCGTCGCGCAGGTCGATGTTGTAGCGCGGCTGGCGCTCGTGGATCAGCGTGCGCTCGAGGAGGACGGCCTCCTTCGCCGAGGCAGTGGTGATCACCTCCACCGCGGCGACATGACGCATGAGGAAAGGGACATTGATCCGGCCGTCGCCACCCTCCTGAAAGTATTGGCGGACCCGCGCGCGGAGGTTCTCCGCCTTGCCGATGTAGAGCGGCTTGCCCTGGGCGTCGTTGAAGAGGTAGACGCCGGGCTGCTGCGGGATCGTGGGAAGCGTCTCGCGGACGGCGGGCATGGGGGCAGTCTAGCCGGTGGCGGCGCCGCGCAACAGAGGAAAGAGTGGACGGCGGTGCTTGACATCGGGCCAGGTGCCACGGGAGCATCGACGCGCTCACGAGCGGCAGATCACCCCGGAGGGGTGGCCGAGTGGTTGAAGGCGGCGGTCTTGAAAACCGTTAGCCCGCAAGGGCTCGGGGGTTCGAATCCCTCCCCCTCCGCCACCTGCTCTCTGCCGCCGCGAGACGTGCGGAGAGGTGGCCGAGAGGCTGAAGGCGCGCGATTGCTAATCGCGTAGGGGGCCCAAAAGCTCCCTCCCGGGTTCGAATCCCGGCCTCTCCGCCAGATTCCCAACTCAGCCGGCGATGATCACGCCGCGCCCGCCGTGAGGCGCATCCCATGCTCGATCCCCCGCTCAAGCGCGGCGAGGTTGAGCTGCTCGGTGCCCGGAGGGACGGACTCGGCGACGGCCCTGCGGACGGCGTCGAGCGAGACGAGGCCGGTGACGGCGGCGAAGAAGCCGACGAAGACGATGTTGAGGACGATCTTGCGGCCGATCTCCTCGGCGATGCGCGTGGCGGGGATGCCATGGGCCTGGATGCCGGGGCGCTGGTCGGGCCGGAGCGCGACCAGATCCTCCTCGTAGATGAGCACGCCGTCGCCGGCGAGCTGAGGCTCGAAGCGGTGGTAGGCGTCCTGGTTGAGTGCCGCGAGGTAGCGCGCGCGCTGGACGTAGGGGTAGCGGACGGGTTCGTCGCTGATGATGAGCTGGGCTGAACACGCCGACCCGCGGGCCTCCGGGCCGAAGGCCTGAATCATGGTGGCGTGCTTGCCGTCGTGGATCGCAGCGGCGCGCCCGAGGATCATCCCGGCGAGGATGACGCCCTGGCCGCCGAAGCCTGCGATGCGAATCTCTGCCTGTGCCATGGCCGGCCTCCCTCAGCTGCCATCGCCCGAGGAGTCGCGGATCGTCTCGGCGACGAGGTCCTCCATCGGGTCGGACTTGATCAGGTGCTCCCAGTTGCGGGGCGGCACGAAGCGGTTGCCCATGACGCGGTGCAGGTGGGCGGCCTGGGCGTCGTGCCAGGTGGTGCGGGTGATGTCGACGAACTTGCCGCAGATGATCTTGGACTGGTGGCTGATGGCCACCTCGCGCGTGTCGGCGCCGTTCCTGATCTCGCTGTGGGCTTTGTAAAACTTCATCGCGTCGAGGCCGTCGCCGAGGCGGTTGCGCCGGGAGAAGAGGGTGGGGCAGGGGGAAATGACCTCGACGAACGTGAAGCCGGGTTTAGCGATGGCGTCGCGGATGGCCTTGGTGAGCTGGCGGACGTGGAAGCTGGTCCATCGCGCGACGTAGACGGCGCCGCAGGAGTGCGCGATGAACGGCAGGTTGAAGGGCTCCTCGATGTTGCCGAACGGCGAGGTCGTCGCCTTCGCACCGATGGGCGTGGTGGGCGTGACCTGGCCGCCGGTCATCCCGTACGTCATGTTGTTGACGCAGATGACCGTCATGTCGACGTTGCGCCGGGCGGCGTGGAAGAAGTGGTTGCCGCCGATGGCGAAGAGGTCGCCGTCGCCGCTGTAGACGATGACCTTGAGCTTGGGGTTGGCGAGCTTCAGGCCCGTCGCAAAGGGGATCGGGCGGCCGTGCGTGGTGTGAAACGAGTCGAGCTTGAGGTAGCCGGCGACGCGGCCGGTGCACCCGATGCCGGAGACGATCACCACGTTGTCACGGTCGAGCTTGGACTCCTCGAGGGCCTGGGTGAAGCAGTTGACGCTCGTGCCGATGCCGCAGCCCGGGCACCAGATGTGGGGGATGCGCTCCTCGCGCAGCCAGTCCTCCGTGGGGTTCTCCGGCGGGGGCGGGGCGATCACGTCGGCGCTCATCGGGCGGCCTCCTCGATGGCTCGCAGAATGTCGTTGGGGTCGTGCACCGCGCCGCCGGCGTGCGGCACGTGGATGGTCCGGGCCCGGCCCGCGGCGCAGCGCTCGACCTCGAGGACCATCTGGCCGAGGTTGATCTCGGGGACGACGAACGCCTTGACCCGCGCGGCGAGGTCGCGGATGACCGGCTCGGGGAAGGGCCAGGCGGTGACCAGACGCAGCCAGCCGACTTTCAGGCCCTTGGCGCGGGCCGTCTCGATGGCGGGGATGGCGACGCGGGAGGTGATGCCGTAGCACACGACCACCACGTCCGCGCCGTCGACTTGGTCCAGACGGACATCGCGGATCTCGGGCTCGAACTTCAGGATCTTGTCGCGCAGGCGGAGCATGAGGTCGCGCTGAGCGTCGGTGTTCATGGCCGGGTACCCGCGCTCGTCGTGAGTGAGGCCGGTGATGTGAGGCGTGTGGCCGCGCCCGGCCTCGGTCATGTCGGGCACCATGTCGCAGCAGTCCTTCGTCGCATAGGGCAGGTACTCCGCGCCCTGCGGCAGGGCCGTCATGCGCCGCGGCGTGATCTCGCAGGTGCCGGGTTCGGGGATCACGACCCGCTCGATCATGTGCCCCACGCACTCGTCCATCATGAGGAGGACGGGCACCCGGAAGCGCTCGGAGAGGTTGAACGCGCGGATCGTCTGATCCAGGCAGTCCTGCGGCGAGTCGGGGCACAGCGCGATGATCTGGTAGTCGCCATGGCTGCCGAAACGCGCCTGCATCATGTCGCCCTGGGCGGGCAGTGTCGGCAGACCGGTCGAGGGACCCGCGCGCTGCACATCGACGAAAACGCACGGCGTCTCAGTCATCGCCGCGAGCCCGAGGTGCTCCATCATCAGACTGAAGCCCGGGCCGGAGGTGACGGTGATCGCCTTCGCGCCCGCCCACACCGCGCCCTGGATGGTGATCGACGCCGCGAGCTCGTCCTCCATCTGGATGAACACGCCGCCGACCTCCGGGAAGCGCGCCGCGAGACGCTCGACGACCTCCGTCGAGGGCGTGATCGGATAGCCGGCGGAGAAGCGACAGCCGGCCGCGATCGCGCCTTCGGCGCAGGCGTGGTCGCCGTCCATGAACTGGGGTCCGGTCAGAAGTCCGGCAGTTGACATTCGGTGCGCGCTCCTCTCAGCCCAGGTTCCGGACGCCAAAGATGGCGAAGTCGGGGCAGTACAGCCCGCACAGGTTGCAGCCGGTGCAGACGGCCGCGTTGACGGCGCGGGGGACGTGGTAACCCTTGGGATTGTAGCCATCGCTCATGGCCAGGACATCGGTGGGGCAGAATTCCACACAGAAGCCACACCCCTTGCAGCGCAGATCATCGATGAAAACTTCCCCCCGGACCTTCGTTTTCAGGGGCACTTCGCCCGGTTTTCCCATGGATTTCCGCTCCTCCCCGAGCGTGGGATTCGGTGTGCGCGCTCGCGGACGGACCGAGTCAGAGCAGGATTCTTGCCCAGTCCCGGCGCGGGCCTTCGGCGCATTGGCCTTGAATTGCCCCGCGGGCTGAAGTGCTCTGAGGCCATGCGCATTCGCGGCAAGGACATCCAGGCGTGCGGCTTCCAGCCAGGGCCCCTCTTTGGAGAGGCATTGAGGGTGGCCAAGCGGGCGCTGGCCGACGGAGTCAGCCGGGAAGAGGTTCTCTTCGCCCTGCGGGGTGTGGCGGATGACCCGGCCTCTTGGATCAGAGATGAGCGCTACGGCGGCTTAGCGTGCGAACTGCTGGCCGAGACGCGCGAGCTCGCGCGCCGGGTCCCAGAGCTCCGTGCTGCGCCGGTGCCGTGCGCCATCTGGGGGCGAGAGGCGATTGAGCCGGGCGCCCTCGCTCAGATGGACCACGCCTGTCGGCTGCCCGTGACGGTGGCGGGGGCGCTGATGCCCGACGCGCACGTGGGCTTCGGCGTGCCGATCGGAGGCGTCGTCGCGACGCGCGGGGCGGTGATTCCGTATGCGGTCGGGGTCGACATCGCGTGCCGGATGCGGCTGTCGATCGTCGACATGTCGCCCGAGGAGATGGAGCGGCACCGCGACACGCTCTGCCGCGCGCTTCGGCGGGAGACGGCCTTCGGCGTCGGGGCGGAGTTCCGTGGCCGCCAGCGGCGCGACCACGGGGTGTTGTCGGATGACCGCTGGGATCGCCTGGAGGTGCCCAAGCGCCGAGCGCTCTTCGACACGGCGGCGGCGCAGCTCGGCACGAGCGGTTCGGGCAACCACTTCGTCGAGTTCGGCGAGATCTCCCTGCACGCTCCCCTCGGCGGGCTTGCGCCGGGTCGCCATGTGGCGCTGCTCTCGCACTCGGGCTCGCGCGGACTGGGTGCGCGGCTGGCCGGCC
>JABWBI010000238.1 GCA_013360565.1 Candidatus Sumerlaeia bacterium
ACGCCACGATGCTGGGAGAGACCGGCATCCTGCCCGCCGAGGAAGCAGAGCGTATCGTGTCGGGCCTTCACGCCGTCGAATCCGGCCTCGCCGAGGGCTCGCTCCAGTTGGACGAGACCGCGGAAGACATCCACACGGCCGTTGAGATGCTCCTTCGGGAGCGGATCGGTCCCCTCGCCGGCAAGCTGCATACCGCGCGCAGCCGCAACGATCAGGTTGCCACCGATACCCGCCTCTACCTGCGCGATGCCATGGATGCCCTGGACGGCATGCTGCGCGCGCTGCAGACGGCCCTGGTGGAGGCTGCGGAGCGGGAGGCAGAGACCATCCTCCCCGGCTATACGCACCTGCAGCACGCCCAGCCCGTGCTTCTGGCGCACCACCTGCTCGCCTACTTCTGGATGCTCCAGCGCGACCGGGAGCGTCTGCGCGATTCCAGACGCCGCGCGAGGGCTCTGAGCGCGCCGGATCAGTAGGTCACTCCCCCCTTGGTGGGGCTCACCTCGGCGGCGTGGGGCGTGGTCTCGGCCTCCGCGCCGTTGAGTTCGCGGTCGATCGCCCGGAGTTCCTCGATCGCGTCGTTGAGCAGCTTGACTTTGTCGCGGTACGGCAGGAAGGCCGACTTGAAGCCGTAGATGATCAGGTCCTTGATCTCTGGCCAGCTGAAGCCGAGGTGCTCGTGGCAGATGAGGAGCTCCTTGGAGACAGTCGTGTCGCTCATCAGGAGGTTGTCCGTGTTCACGGTCACCCGCAGGCCGTAGTCGTAGTAGAATCGGATCGGGTGCTGCGCGTAGCTCGGGCAGGCGCGCGTCTGCACGTTGGAGGAGATGCAGCACTCGAGGGGGATGCGGTGATCATTCACATAGTTGAGGAGGTCGCCGTCCTCCTTCAGGCGCGTGCCGTGGCCGATGCGGTGCGTGCCGCAGTAGTGGATCGCCTGGTGAATGGACTCGGGCCCGTACGCCTCGCCCGCGTGGATGGTGACGTTGATGTTGTTGTTGAGGATGCGGAAGAACGCCTCGCGGTGCTTCTTGGCCGGATAGTCTTCCTCGGCGCCCGCGAGGTCGAAGGCGACGACCCCGTTGTTCTTGTACGCCACGGCGAGCTCGGCCAGGATCATCGACGTCTCCGGGTTGATGTTCCGCATGCCGCAGATGATGCAGCCGGTCTTGACGCCGAACGCTCTCTCGCCCTGCGCGAGGCCATCGAGCACGGCGTCGACAATCTCCGTCAGCTTCAAGCCCCTCAGCGTGTGCAGGATGGGGCTGAACCTCACCTCGAAGTAGCGCACGTTCTCCCGGGCGAAGTCCTCGCAGAGCTCGTAGGCCGCGCGCTGGAGCGACTCGCGCACCTGCATCACCGAGAGGGTGATGTCGAACGCCTTGAGATACTGGACGAGATTCTGGCAGTCCTCCCCGATCTTGACCAGCGACTCGAGCTCTTCCATGGAGCTCGCCGGCAGTCTGACGCCCTGCTCCTTCGCCATGTCCCACACCGTCTGAACACGGACGGAGCCGTCGAGGTGGCAGTGAAGATCCGTCTTGGGGACTCGACGCAGCAGGTCGGCCGTGACGCGCATGGGGGGAACCTCCTCTGAGCGGGGATCGGAGCGCGTTTCGATGGGGTCCGAGATTCCCTCTCAAAGAAGAACATTGTCAGAGAGCGGTCCGATCTGGCAAGCCGGAACGCGCGCCCCCGGTTTTTTCCCCGATGTCGGCTCCCTCCTCCACTCTGGCTCAGACTCTTCTGTCGGCCGCGGCGCGATTGGGTGCGGGCCTCCTCGCCCTTCTCATGGCCGTGGTCTTGGCGCGCTTCCTGGCCCTGTGGGACGTGCTGCGCCTCTTCACGGCCCCGATGGCGCTGGGCTTCCTCGTTCTGGGCTGGGTTCGGCCCTCGATGGGCCTCTATCCCATCACGTTCTTCCTCCCGCTCCTCCCGCTGATGCCTTTCGTCCACGGCGTGGCGAATTTCAGCCTGGCCGAGATCGCCTGGTGGGCCATGTGCATCGGCCAGCTCACGCGGTTCGCGTTCAGCCCGCGCCCCCCCAAGCCGCCTCCGCCGCCGTCGTGGCCGCTCCTCACACTGCTCACGGTGGCCGTGGCCGGCTCGGCGATCGTCCGCCTGATGCGCAACTTTCTCTGGAGTGATCCCATCGCCTGGCTGAACCTCTGGGAGCAGCTGCCCGAGTTCTTTCGCTGGCCGCAGGAGTCCCGCTTCTACGCCCTCCGCTCAGCCGCCGTCTGGCTCGAGTCCGTCGCCTTCCTCGCGCTCATCCGCCGCCATGCACCGCGCGACAACTTCCAGCGCCGGATGGGAACCCTGCTGATCCTGTCCCTCACGGCGGTGGCGCTCCTCAGCCTTCACCAGGTCCTCACCGCGCCCGTGCTGGATGCGTGGCAGCTCGAGGTCGATTGGCTCCCCGCCTGGCTGCCGATCCAGTATGCGCTCCACGGCCCGTGGCCCGACGTCAACAGCTTCGCCTCGTACCTGCTCCTCGCGCTCCCCTTCGTCCTCTCGATGTTCGTGCTGAGCCGCAACGTGTTCGCCCGCGCCATGCTGCTCGTGCTCGGGGCGGGCACGGTGACGATGATCCTGCTGACCTTCTCGCGGATCGCGTGGATCTGGACGCCCATGGCCGTGGGGCTGTGGATCCTGTTCAGCCGGGGGCGCTCGCGGGCCCTCTTCCGCTGGGTCGAGGGGCGCGGCCGAGTGATTCTCGCAGCGGGTACGCTTGGGCTGATCGCCGGACTGACGGTGCTCGTCTGGCCGGAGCGCGGCATTGCCCTGGTCACGCGGGTTGCCGAGAGCCGTGTGGGCGACCATCTCAATGTCGTTCTCAAGGGCCGCATCAACCTGTGGGAGCGCGCCCTGCGCGTGGCGCATGAGGACCCGCTGTTCGGATGCGGTCAGGGGAGCTTTTTCGACCGTGGGGCCTACCACAACCGGCGTGAGGCCGGAGTGACGTCCTGGGGCCAGGAGGTGTGGAACCCTCCCGCCGAGAACGCGCACAATCAGTTTCTGCAGATCTTCACGGAGACCGGCGCGGTCGGGCTCGCGCTCGCTCTCTTTCTCATGGGCCAGTGGCTGCGCATCGCGCTGCGAGTCGCGGCCTGGGGCAAGGGAGCCGACCGCTGGACCGCGCGCGCGCTGATCGCCGGGGTGCTCGCTCTCGGGGGAACGCTGCTCACCGGGCACGCGCTGCTTGTCACAGAGATGCTCTTTCTCTTCTGGGTGTTCGTCGGCCTCGCCTTCATTCGCCCCCGTGGACCGGGTCTCCCGCGGACAGGCCGTGTCCCGCCGCCCTGGTCGGGCCGCGCCCAGGTCGCGCTCGTTGTGCTGATCGCGGTGACCGTCATCCGGGCCTGGGCGGTGCGGGGGGCCCCTGAGCTCGTCATGTACGCCACGGGACTGCATCCCCCGGAGCCGGACGGGACGAACGGATTCGTCTTCCAGTGGACGCGGGACGAGGCGACGCTGATGGTCCGGAATCTGCGGGGCGAGTGTGCGTTCTTCCTGTCCAACGCGCGGCTCGATCAGCACCCCGTCGATGTCGAAGTCACTGTGAACGGGGAGTTCCGCGAGCGCGTGCGCCCAGCCGGTTACCACTGGTGGCCCTATCGCTTCCCGGTCGATCTGCCTCCGAACACGGTCTACCGCGTCCACCTGCGTGTGCTCGACACGTTCCGGAATCCGAGCGACGCGACCGACCGTGTGCTGGGCATCCGGCTGCGCGACGTCTCCTACTGACCGCGCGGGATCAGCTCCTCGGCCCTGGCCCGCCTGGCGATGACGGCGTACTGCCCGGGGCCGTAGAGCGAGTCATTCAGCTGGTGGACGATGCGATTGAGCCGTTCGAGCATCGGCCGTGCCTGCTCGGGTGCATCGCCGGATTCGAACACCGGCAGCCAGGTCTCCGGTGGCGGGGGAGCGCTGTAGACGACCCGGTTCTCCATGAAGCCACGCGTCTGGCACATCACGGTGAGCGTCCACGGGTGGATCGGCTGGCGGTGGCCCGGATCCGCCCAGTAGGGTCCCATGAAGACATTGAGGTTTGTCGGATTGAGCGTCTCGAGCACGAGGCGGCCGCCCGGCACGAGCACGCGCGCTGCATGGGCCACGAGGCGATCGACCGCGCCCAGGGGCAGATGCTCGACAACCTGGGCGCAGAAGACTCCATCGAAGCTCTCGTCCTCCTGGCCCACGATCCAGTCCAGCAGGTCCGACTGCGTCACCTTCAGACCCTTGGATTCGCACACGCCGAGCAGTGTCTTGTCGATGTCGACGCCTTCGGCCTCGATTCCCGCCCCGCGCAGCAGCTCGAGGAACTCGCCCCGTCCGCAGCCGAGATCGACGACGCGCCGCTTACCGGCGAACTCGGGGACGTAGCGCCGCTGATGCTCCCGGATGGTCTCCTCAGGTCCCCGGCTCTGATCGAAGAACGGTGTGAAGCGCTCGATCATCTCCTGCTCCTCGTGCAGGAAGCCCCACATGCGATCGGCGCCGCGCCAGAGCATCTCCAGGCGCTCATTGGACTGGCGCATCGAAGCGCTGAGCTGCTCGAGGCTCGGCACGAGGTGCTCGAAGAGCGAGGCCATCTGGGCGTGGTCCGCCGCGTTTCTGTCGAGAGCGGCCTGGGTCTCGACCTGTGACTGTCTGAGCGCCTCGATCGCCTCCTCGACGGCCCTGCCGAGCTGCTGACGAATCTCCCCCATGGCGCCGCGCAGGGCCTGACGCTCAGCTGCCCACTCTTCGGCCGCCCGGCGGGCTGCGTCCTCCGCGTGCGCTCGCTGCCGTTCGCAGCGCACGCTCACGGCGTCGATCTTCGCCACGAGCGCCTCAAGTTGGCGCTGCTGGCGCTCGAAGAAATCGGCCCCGATGGCGCGGATGGCTTGACGCCGGACCCAGCGCCCGGGGGCGCCGAT
>JABWBI010000239.1 GCA_013360565.1 Candidatus Sumerlaeia bacterium
CGCTCATCACGCCGCCGGGGAGGCGGCCGGCGCCCGCGCCTCGCTCGCCTCGCGGCTCCCTGCGTAGAGATGGCAGGCGACGCAGTGGCCGGGGCTCTCCTCGGCCAGCACCGGGTCGATCTCTGCGCAGACCGGCTTGGCCTCCGGGCAGCGTGGATGGAAGTGGCATCCGCGCGGGGGATTGACCGGCGAGGGGACATCGCCCTCGAGGAGCCGGCGCTTGGCGCGCTTGGCTGGGTCGGGCTGCGGCACGGCCTGGAGCAGCAGCCGGGTGTAGGGGTGCAGAGGGTTCTCGAAGATCCCGGCTTTCGTCCCCACCTCGACGATGCGTCCG
Organism: Candidatus Sumerlaeia bacterium; assembly: GCA_013360565.1. Taxonomy (GTDB): domain Bacteria; phylum Sumerlaeota; class Sumerlaeia; order JABWBI01; family JABWBI01; genus JABWBI01. Next base: position 335 of record JABWBI010000239.1, read on the forward strand.
AGGTACATCACGGCCACGCGGTGGGAGATGTGGCCGACGACCGACAGGTCGTGCGCGACGAAGACGAACGACAGGCCGAACTGAGCCTGAAGGTCCTGGAGCAGATTGATGATCTGCGCCTGAATTGACACGTCCAGGGCGCTGACCGGCTCGTCGCAGATGATGATCTCCGGTTCGACGGCGAGCGCGCGCGCGATGCCGATGCGCTGGCGCTGGCCGCCCGAGAACTCGTGCGGGAACCGCTTGATGTGGCCCGGATTGAGCCCGACCGCTCTGAGCAGATACTCGATACGGTCCCACTTCGCCTGCCCCTTCGCCAAGCGGTGAATCGTCAGCGCCTCGCCGATGATCGAGCCGACCGTCATCCGCGGATTGAGCGAGGAGTACGGGTCCTGGAAGATCATCTGCAGATGGCGCCGGTAGGGCAGCATCTGCTTGGCGCGCAGCGTCGCCAGATTCGGCGAGTCGCGGAAGTGGATCTCGCTGCCCCGGTCCGGCGGGATCAGCTGCAGGATCAACCGCCCAGCCGTCGTCTTGCCGCAGCCGGACTCGCCGACCAGCCCGAGCGTCTCGCGCTCGCCCAGTGTGAGGTCGATGCCGTCGACCGCCTTGACAGTCAGCTTTGAGCGCCCGAACAGCCCCCCCTTGATCGGGAAATGCTTTCGCAGGTTGCGCACGCGCAGAATCGGCTTGCCGTGCCCATTGCCGCCGGTGTTCGTCGCCTCGGTCATGGCGGGCGATCATGGGAACGGGTCCCGGGAGCGGCAAGAGAAAACCGGGGCCGCGGCGGCCCCGGTTTGCCCTTGAACTCCCCCCCGCCCCTTTCGCACAGTCTCCCCCTTCAAGTCGGGGCCAGGGGAGACAGACCGCCATGATCGATCCCGCGACCAGCGAACCCCCCCGCGGCGACTCGCCGCTCTGGAATGACGACCTCGCGCCGGCCGGAGCCGGCCGGCGCACATGGTCGATGTGGCACATCGCCGCGCTGTGGGTGGGCATGGCGGTGTGCATCCCGACCTACACACTGGCCGCGAGCATGATCGGCGCGGGCATGCTCTGGTGGCAGGCCCTGCTGACCGTGGCGCTGGGCAACCTGATCGTGCTGATCCCGATGGTGCTCAACGCGCACGCGGGGACCAAGTACGGCATCCCCTTCCCCGTGCTGCTGCGGGCGTCGTTCGGCACACTCGGCGCCAACGTCCCCGCGCTGATGCGCGCGCTCGTGGCGTGCGGGTGGTTCGGCATCCAGACGTGGATCGGCGGCTCGGCGATCTACACGCTGCACGCGGTGATCTTCGGCTTCGAGCCGGCGGGCGCGGGCGATCTGATCCCCGTGATCGAGCTGTCGTGGGGCCAGCTCGGCTGTTTCTCGCTCTTCTGGGTGGTGAACCTCGCGATCATCCTCATGGGCATCGAGTCGATCAAGTGGCTGGAGGTGCTGGCGGCACCGTTCCTCCTTGTGATCGGGCTGGCGCTGCTGGCCTGGGGCATCGTGACGGCAGGCGGCATCGGGACCGTCTTCTCACCGGCGACCGTGGACGTGATCCGCGGCGCGCGCGGGGCGGACTGGGACTTCTGGGCGACCTTCTGGCCGCAGCTGACGGCGATGGTGGGCTTCTGGGCGACGCTGTCACTGAACATCCCGGACTTCACGCGCTTCGCACGCAGCCAGCGCGACCAGGCCCTGGGGCAGCTGATCGGGCTGCCGGCGACGATGGCGCTCTTCGCGTTCATCGGCATCGCCGTGACCCTCTCGACAGTGGTGATCTTCGGCGAGGCGGTGTGGGACCCGGTGCAGCTGCTCGGACGCTTCGACGACGCCGTGGTGGTCGGGTTCGCGCTCTTCTGCCTGACGGTGGCGACCCTCTCGACGAACCTGGCGGCGAACGTCGTCTCACCGGCGAACGACTTCTCGAACCTCGCCCCGCGGCTGATCTCGTTCCGCGCGGGCGGCGTGATCACGTGCGCCATCGGAGTCGCGATCTTTCCGTGGCGTCTGTTCAACGACCTGGGCAACTACATCTTCACGTGGCTCATCGGCTACAGCGCCCTGCTGGGCGCGGTGGCGGGAGTGATGCTGGCGGACTACTGGGTGATCCGGCGTGCGCGGCTGGACACGGAGGCGCTCTACGACCCCCGGGGCGAGTACTCCTACGGCGGAAGCGGGTGGAACTGGCGGGCGCTGGCCGCGCTCACCGCCGCGATTCTGCCGAATCTGCCCGGCTTCCTGAGCGCCGCCAGCAACGGCAGCATCGACGTGCTGCCCGGACTTCACTTCCTCTATCCCTATGCGTGGTTCGTGGGCCTGGGCATCGCCTTCGCGCTCCACCTGCTTCTGACGCTGATGGCGCCACCGAGGCGGGCTTGAGGCGGGCCGGGCGAGGCAGACAGCCTCGGGCACACGGCCCCGGCTGCCCCAATTCCGCGCTGGACTCTGCCCCCCCGTTTCCGCTCTGAATGCCGCCCAAGCCCTCAGGGGAGGGGGCCTCGCGTGTCTCACGACGCCAAGCATCTCACGGATCTGTCCGCGCATCGCTGGCGCGTGTCGATCGCCCTGACCGCCGTGATGGTCGCCATCTACTTCGGCTTCATGCTGCTCGTGGCGCTGGCCCGCGAGTTCATGGCCACTGAGGTCGTCCCCGGCCTGAGCTGGGGCGTCCTGCTCGGCGCGCTGGTCATCGTCGCCGCCTGGGCGCTCATCGCCGTCTATGTGTGGTGGGCCAATCACTACGACCGGCGTGTCGACGCCATGCGCGAGGCCCGCCGGTGACGGGCGCCGGGGCAGTGCTCCAGGCAGCGGCGGAGGCGCGCGAGGTGAACGTCCTCGCGATCGTCTTCTTCTTCGCCTTCGTCGCGATCACGCTCGGGATCACCTACTGGGCCGCCAAGCACACCAAGACCACGTCCCAATTCTACGCCGCGGGCGGCAAGATCAGCGGCTTTCAGAACGGCCTCGCCCTGGCCGGAGACTACATGAGCGCGGCGTCGTTCCTGGGGATCTGCGGCATGGTCGCCCTGCGAGGCTTCGACGGGCTGATGTACTCCATCGGCTTCCTCGTCGGCTGGCCGATCGTCATGTTCCTCGTCGCCGAGCCGCTGCGCAACCTCGGCAAGTACACCTTCGCCGACGTCGTGGCCTACCGCCTGCGGCAGAGGCCCGTGCGCGTGGCCGCCGCGCTCGGCACGCTCTCGGTGGTCGTGTTCTACCTGATCGCCCAGATGGTCGGCGCCGGCAGTCTCATCGAGCTGCTGTTCGGTCTGCCCTACGGCGTGGCCGTGGTCATCGTCGGTCTCGTGATGCTCGGCTACGTGTTCTTCGGCGGGATGGTCGCGACCACCTGGGTCCAGATCATCAAGGCGGTCCTCCTCCTCGGCGGCGCGTCCCTCATGGCGCTGTGGGTGCTCTCGCGCTTCGGGTTCAACCCGCTCGCGCTCTTCCTCGCCGCAAAGGAGGCAGCGGCGGCCACCGATCCCCATGCCAACGTGCTCGGCCCGGGCAGCTTCATCACCGGTCCGTGGGACGCCACGTCGCTCGGCCTCGCGCTCATGTTCGGCACGGCGGGGCTCCCGCACATCCTGATGCGCTTCTACACGGTGCCCGACGCGCGCGCCGCGCGCAACTCGGTCACCTGCGCGACGGGCTTCATCGGCTTCTTCTACCTGCTGACGTTCATCCTCGGCTTCGGGGCGCTCGTCATCGTCGGCCAGGCGCCGATCCGCGCCATCGACAGCGGGGGCAACATGGCGGCGCCGATGCTCGCCCAGGCGCTGGGCGGGGACGCATTCCTCGGGTTCATCGCCGCGGTCGCCTTCGCCACGATTCTCGCCGTCGTCGCGGGGCTCACGCTCTCCGGCGCCGCCGCGCTGTCGCACGACCTGTGGGTCAACGTCGTGCGCCACGGCGAGGCGCCCGAGCACGAGCAGTTCGTCGTGGCCAAGATCGCGACGGCTCTGCTCGGCCTCGCGGCGGTGCTCTTCGGCATTCTCTTTCAGGGGCAGAACGTCGCATTCATGGTCGGCCTCGCCTTCGCCATCGCCGCGAGCGGCAACTTCCCCGCGCTGGTGCTCTCGATGCTGTGGCGCCGCTACACGACGGCCGGCGCCGTCGCCAGCATGGTCGGCGGCGGGACATCGGCCATCGTGCTGATCGTCCTCTCCCCTGCCGTGTGGAAGGACATCCTGGGCAACGAAGCGGCCATCTTCCCCCTCAAGAACCCCGCGGTCATCTCGATGCCACTGGCGTTCCTCGCCGGGGCCGTCGTCTCACTGCTCTTCCCCGAGAGAGCGGCCGCGGAGAAGTTCGAGGAGATGGACCGGCGCACCCACCTCGGGGCCTGACGGCTTCAGATCTCGTACTCCAGCGTCCGGGGGCGCCGGAGGCTCTTCTGGTAGGTCCACTTGAGCGAGAAGCGCTTGGCCCAGCGGCGGCCGGTCAGGCGCAGAGCGAGATGCGCCGCGCCGAAGGCGCCCGCCGCCGCGAGCGACCAGAAGACGGCCGATGCGCCGCGGTCGGTCTTCAGGACGATGTTGGCCGCGTAGTAGATGAGGAACAGTGCGAACAGGCGCTGG
>JABWBI010000240.1 GCA_013360565.1 Candidatus Sumerlaeia bacterium
CCCCCGAGGCGAGTGCGCCGCTCTTGGCGAACCGGATCGCCTCGCGGACGGCCTGCTGCCGGGCGTGGGGCGTTGTCGCTTCGCGCAGCCGCGCCAGGACGTCATCGGCCGCGCTCCGCGGCGTCTCGCGCAGAGCAATCTCCCCGTGCGCGCCCAGTCCCACCTCCATCATCGGATCGAGCCGCAGCCTGTCCTTCGCCGCCGTCCACCAGCGCGACCACTGCGCCGGCGTGAAGACGGCGGGGACGAACATCGACTTCAGATCGCTCTGCTTCACGCGCCTGCCCAGGTTCTCCACCGCCTGACGCACGACACTCACGGGGTCCCGCTGTGCCCGCTCCCGCACGCCCTCGGGATTCCGGGTGATCTCGGCGAGAATGTGGCTCGGCGGGATGCGCTCGAGGAACTCCCGGATCCCCGGGAAGTTGAATGTCTGGCGCCGCGTGCCGCCGAACTGCACCGTCGCCGTCCGCGCGGCCAAGTCCTGCGCGACGACAATGCCCAAGCCCCAGGTTTTGTGGCGGAAGACCGAGCCCTCGACCGTCATCATCATCAGCTCGAACAGCCCCAGCGCCTTGCCCAGGCTGGCCGGCTCGGTCAGTCCGGCCGCTCTCAGGCAACCGGCCGTCGACGGCCGGTCGCCATAGGCCGCCTCCAGGGCGCGGATCAGTGCCGGCGCCAGCCCGTTGAGCTCCCCCTTGACCTTCAGCACCGCCCGGATGATCCGCACCGCGTCGAGCGGGCGCCCGGCGTCGATGTGAGCCGCGGCGTGGAGTGAGACCATCTCCTCCAGACGGGGCTCCTCGTGAAACTTGATCAGCGCCTGGGCAAGCGCGCCGAAGAACGCCGCGTCGGCGACGGGCTCAGCCACCCTCTCCAGCCAGGCGGCCTCCAGAGCGGCCCACTGCTTCTTCTTCGCCTGCTCGAGCAGCGTCGAGAGCTGCTCCGCGGTCTCGGGCATCCGTGGGCCTCCTGGAATCGGGTGTGCAAACGCCCCTTGTGCCCCAGATGGGGGTGCCTTGGCAAGGGGGGATGTGAGGACGGTCACCCCGGAAGCCACGGGGCCGCCCCGCCCCGCGGCGCGGCTCGATCCACTCCACGCGACGACGGGCGGAGGCCGTGGCCTCAGGGAGTGTCGTTGAGGAACCGCACGACATCGGCCGCGTCGACGACACCGTCGGGCTGAAGGTCGGCCTGGAGCAGCAGCAGCCCGCTGAGCGGCGCGTTGCCGAGGAGGTGGCCGACGAGGGCGTCGAGTGTCAGCGGAGGCGGCGGGATGGCGGGGTTGACGACGGCGCCCCAGACGGCGGTGCCGTTGGCGTCCGTGAGTCCGGTGACGCCGTCCGCGGCGACGACGCCGAGCGCGGCGTCGTGCGCCTGGGCCCCGGCAACGAACTGGAAGTCCGGTCCGAGGAGGAAATCCACGCGCGAACGGACCAGCCGCATCTGGGACGGGTCGCCCGGGTTCCCGGCAAAGTCGACCACGTCCGTCAGGGCCATGTCGGCGCGGCTGATGTACTGCACGTCGACATTGACCGGCGCGGCATAGGCGACGGGCAATCCGTCGACGAGTGTGTTGACCACGAAGACCGCCGCGCTCTGGCCGGGGAACAGGTTCGCGCCCGCCTGCGGCGCCGGATGAGTGCGCTCGAAGAGCGTGGCTGTGCGGATGCGAATCTGGGTGGCCCCGGGGGTGCCGGCGGCAACCTGCGTGCGGCCTGGAAACTCGAGGAGGTGGCGGACGTAGGCGCTGCCGCTGCCCGGCGCCAGGGTGGGCCCGGCGGCGAGGAGGGGGGCGAGGAGCTCAAGCGAGGCGGGCTCGCCCGAGCCGGGGGCGAGGAAGAGGCTGCGCTCCTCGACGGGATTGACAGGGATGGTCGCGAAGGTGCCGGGCTCGAAGCCGAACTGAGTGAGGAAGGACGGGAGGGTGGCGCCGAGCGTGTTGCCCTGGCTGGCCTGGCCGAGAGGAAGGACGGGGGACGGCGCGAGGCCGCGCTGGAAGGGGAATCCGCTGGCGGTCTCCACGGCAACGAGGCGGAGGAGTCCCTCGACCTGGCCGCCGGTCACGTCGATGTCATCATCGAGATATTCGACGGTGAGGAGGCCGGGGGTGTTGAAGATGATCTCGGGCATGTCGGAGAGAATGCGCACACCGGACGTCTGGCCCTGACTGGCGACGCCCGTGCTGAGCGCCTGGAACTGATAGGTCGCGGTGACTCCGGGGTTGAGGGCCCCCGGCGGCAGGTCGAAGCGGTGGCGCGTGTATTGGAAGTCGATGGGGCCTCCCGGCGCGTTCTGGGCGACGGTGGCGCTGCCGCCGGCGGGACCGATGGCGGCGGGCTGGCCGCTGTAACGCCAGCGGAGGTCGACAGGTGCGTCTTCGGGGCGGCGGGCGATGCCGTTGTCGACGGCGGCGGCACCCGTGGTCGGGTCGGTGATCTCCGTCGCGGACGACGGGCCGAGGTCGATGAAGGTGGAGGTGGCCGGGTCGTCGCCGGGGACGACGAGGTTGGCGAACGTGGAGCCCAGCGTGATGATGAGGACATTGGACCGCTCGGTGCTGGGCGCGATGGCGGCGTCGGTGCCGAGCGTCGCGCCGGGATTGCTCAGGTAGAAATCGCCCGGCTGGAGCGTCGCGCTGGCGACGGTCACCGAGTGGTCGAAGGTGAGCAGGATCTGATCGCCGGGGCTGAGCGCCAGGTCGATCGACGTCTGCTCGGCGACGGTGGCACGGCGAAGGCGCGGATGGATGTCGATCGAGGGGAAGGCCAGGACCTCGCCGGGCGCGGGGGTCAGCGGGAAGGGTGTGCCCAGGAAGAGGTCCATCACGGCGTCTTCGTCCAACCCCCCGGTGGCGAGCGAGTCGCCGAGATGGTGATCGGCGCTGGGACCGGAGAAGCTCCACATCGCGGGACCGGAGTCGAGCAGCAGCACCGGTGTCGCGCTCAGCAGACCGCCGGAGAGCGGCGCGTACACGACTCCGCGGTTGGGGATCGGCGTCTGGCCATCCGCGGACCCGTCCCGCGGCGCCGTGATGATTGGATCGTCGAGTCCATCCCCGTTGAGATCGGCCAGCGCCACCCGCCAGCCTGTGTCCTCGCCCGGGCCTGTCCCCTCGAAGCGGGTGAAGCGCCCGCCGAGCGGGCCGGCGAGATCGATGCTCCCCACGCGCGTCGCCGCACCCTGGATCAGGTAAGCCGCCTCCGCCTCCAAACCGAAGATGCCGCCCGGCGCGCCGATCATCAGATCGGCGAAGAGATCGGCACCGTGATAGCCCAGCCCCAGAGACTCGCCCAGGCGCGCCTCGGGAAAGGCCACCGCGTCGGCATTGACGGCGGTCAGATCGAAGGGCGCGGAGGCGCGCTCGGAGAGCAGCAGCGACGCCGGCTTGTCCGCCCGTCCGTACACGATGAAGACATGGCCGAAGGGCTGGCCGAATCCGGTGTCCGGTGCGCTGACGGCGCAGTCGTCGAAGCCGTCCCCGTCGAAGTCGCCCGCCGCGACCGTCCAGCCCGCGCTGGCACCGGGCACCGTGCCGAACATGGCAAGGTGACCGGCGGGCGGCAGATCATCGATGTCGATGAGGCCCGAGGCCGGGAAGTCCGGACGGCCAAAGATGACGTCGGCGCGGCCGAAGACCTCGAGAAGACTGTTGGCATAGAAGGGAGCCCCGGCCATCAGGTCATCGATCCCGTCGCCGTCGAAGTCGCCCGCCGCCAGGGTGAAACCGAAGCCCGAGGATGTCCCGCCGAGCTCTTGCCTCTCCGGCGACGCCACGAGCAGCGTGACGGCCGGGCCCGGACTCGCGAGGTCATAGACGGGCTGCAGCGACGCCTCCCCCCAGAGAAGGAAGATGGTGGGCCGATAGAGCTCGCTGGGATCGGCTCCGCGCTGAAGGTTCGGCGCGCCGATCGCCAGGTCGTCAAAGCCATCATCGTTGAAATCGCCCATGGCCAGCGCTTCGCCGATCGCGTCGCCCGGCGGGTTGTTCTCGATCCCGCCCCCCTGCTCGCCGAGGACGACCGACGTTGCGCTCGACGTCCCCAGATCGATCGACCCGCTCAGAAGGGTGCCGTCGAAGATGTGGATCGTCCCCGCGCCGGTGCGGCCCCCGGGGCCGGCGAACGGGGCCGCCACGGCGAGGTCGTCGCGGCCATCGCCGTTCATGTCGCCCAGCACCATTTCGTAGCCGAAGCCGCTCAGATCCTCTCCCCCAACCGCACGGAACGGCGGTGCCACCAGCGCCAGATCGACGGCGTCGAACGTCGGGGCGGTGACGGGGCCGGCACTTCCCCGCAGAGCGCAGAGCACGACAAGGGCGAGCAGCGTGAATCGCGGACCCACGGGCAATCTCCTGGTCCGATGGTCGAGGGGGACGGCTTGACCCCAGCAGATGAGCGCCGGGACCGCAACGCCGGAGTCACATGGTGTGGCGCCGTTCCCGCATTTCCTCCGCGCCATCATTGACACTGTCGCCGTTCCGGGCAGAGACTTCGTCTGTCCGGGGCGCAGTTCGCTGCGCCCCCCTGTGCATTCGAGGGAGGACCCACGTAATGATGTTTGTCCCGCGGAACCTCGCCAGTCTCATCCTCACGTTCGGGTTGGCGGCTGCACCGCTCTCGGCGGTGATCGAGCTGCGCGGGGGGCCGCTGGACACGTCGTCCGCGCCACCGGCGGACGAGGCTGCGCTGAGCGCGATCGCTGGTCCCGGCGGGGAGGGGCTGGCTCTGGTGCAGTTCGACGGCCCGATCCAGCCCGAATGGCTCGACGCGCTGGCGGCGGCAGGGGCGGAGATCCACCACGCCATCCCCGAGTTCGCGTACCTCGTCAGCCTCGCGCCTTCGGAGGCCGAGGCGGTCCACGCCGTTGCGCACGTGACCTG
>JABWBI010000241.1 GCA_013360565.1 Candidatus Sumerlaeia bacterium
CGGGCCCGAACGCGAGCGGTGCGTTCCCGTCGGCCGTTCACGACGCCCAGATGCTCAAGGTGCCGCCCGGCGGGATCCCGACGAACCTCGCGCTCCACGAGCTCGGGCACATCCTCGGGTTCCGGCACGAGCACGAGCGCGGCGAGGCGGCGCCTCGGTACTGCGACGACCTGACCTCGTACCACGCGCTGACCGAGTTCGACCCGCAGTCGGTCATGATGTACGCGGACTGCACCGTGGGCACTGCGATCCTCGGGACGATCCCGCCGAGCCGTCTCGACGGGATCGGCGCGCGTCGCGCCTACGGCAACCCGCGCTGGTGGTACGCCGGAGCGTTCTGAGGCGCGTATCGTTCGGTCGGTCACGTCCTCGGGCGTCGTTTCGCGCTCGATGTCGTTCGCGTACGACGGCGCAGTTGGGTCATGCCCATTCGGCGGGCGTCGGCGTGGTGAGCTCGCACAGGCTCGGTTGGGATTGCCTGTCGCCCCATCAGCCTCGCGCGGAGTTGCGGCCGTCGTGCTTCGCTTGGTAGAGGCGCTCGTCCGCGCGCGCGATGAGCGCGAGCGAGTCGGTGTCGGTCGGCGCGAGCGTCGCGACCCCGAGGCTGATCGTCACCGGGATCGGCGTGTCGTCGTACGCGAACGTGGTCCTCTCCACCGCGATGCGGAGCCGCTCGGCGCCGAGGCGGCGCAGCGGCTCCTCTCGCAGGGGGCCGCGGCGATCTTGGCAGGCGCGGGCGTCTCATCCCCCGAAGGAGAGGCGTCCGGCCGATGACATCGAATGCCAACGCGGCATGGCTTGCACGCGCCCGCGAAGTCCTCGTCGGCGGTGTCAACTCCCCCGTCCGCGCCTTCGGGGGCGTCGGCGGCGATCCAATTCTCATGGTGCGCGGGCGTGGAAGCCGGATGTGGGACGTCGACGGGCGCGAGTACATCGACTACATCGGCTCGTGGGGGCCGCTGATCCTGGGCCACGGCGATCCCGAGGCCCGGGCCGCGCTGATCGCGGCGGCGGAGGCGGGCACGAGCTTCGGCGCCACCTCGCCACTGGAGATCGAGATGGCGGAGATGGTCCGCTCCTTCTTCCCCGGCTGCGAGCGAGTGCGCATGGTCAACTCCGGCACCGAGGCCACCATGAGCGCGATCCGCCTCGCCCGCGGCTTCACCGGACGGGACCGCGTGCTGAAGTTCGAGGGATGCTACCACGGCCACGGCGATCCCTTCCTCGTCAAAGCGGGATCCGGACTGGCGACGCTCGGCATCTCCGACAGCCGGGGCGTCCCGGCGGCGACGGCGGCGGCGACGCTGGTCGCCCCCTTCAACGCGCTGGAGGCGGTCGAGACGATCTTCGCGCGGCACGGGTCAGAGATCGCCGGGGTCATCGTCGAACCCGTCGCGGGCAACATGGGCACCGTCGCGCCCGAGCCCGGATTCCTCGAGGGTCTGCGCCGCCTGTGCACGGCGCACGGCGCGCTCCTCATCTTCGACGAGGTCATGACGGGATTCCGTGTCGCGCCCGGCGGAGCCCAAGAGCGCTTCGGCGTCACGCCCGATCTCACGACGCTCGGCAAGATCATCGGCGGCGGACTGCCCGTCGGGGCCTACGGCGGTCGACGTGAGATCATGGATCAGGTGAGCCCGTCGGGCCCCGTGTATCAGGCGGGGACGCTGTCGGGCAATCCGCTGGCGATGGCGACGGGGCTGGCGACGCTTCGGCGCCTGCGCGAACCGGGCTTCTATGAACGGCTGGAAGCGGTCTCGGCCCGGCTGGCGCGGGGGCTGCTGCGCGCGGCCGCGGATCTCGGCGTGCCCGCGGTGCTCAACCGCGTGGGGTCGATGATGACGCTCTTCTTCACGGGCGAGCCGGTGCGCGACTTCGCGTCCGCCAAGCGGTCGGACACGGCGCGATTCGCCGCGTTTTTCCACGGCCTCCTGCGGCGTGGCGTCCACCTGCCCCCCTCCCAGTTTGAGGCCCTCTTCGTCTCCGCGGCACACAGCGAGGCGGACATCGAGGCGACCATCGCGGCGGCGCGGGGCGCGCTTGGCGATCTGCGTCAATCCGGGTGACAGGCGGCGCAGAGCGACTCCTCGCCCATGCGCAGGCGGCGCGGTTCATCGGCTCCCTGGCCGCGGGGATCGGCGGCGCCGAAGATGCCCTCGTCGTGGGGATTGTGGCAGGTCGTGCAGACGATGCGCCCGCCGTAGCCCGCCGGCAGTGACTGCGTGGGCTCGGGGGGCTGCGCGGCGAGGTACGCCTGAACCTGGCGCGGCGTCATCCCGGCGAGCGCGTCGCCGTGCTGCGCCTGGGACATGCGCTCGCGGAAGGCATCACTGGGCGTGACCATGTGATTCACGCCGCCGGGGTGATTGCGCGTCTGGTGACAGCCCGTGCACAGCGCCGGCTCGGCCACGTGAACCTCGGCGTGGCGGGCGCCGGGCTCAACCTCCCCGACGTGGCACAGGCTGCACTGGCCGCGCAGGAGCGCACCGTCGCCGCTCCACTGGCGGTGGGGGTTCTGACGCTGATAGCTGTCCGCGGAGTGACACAGGAAGCACGAGGCGGAGGCGTTGCCGCCGTCTGGCCCGCGGAGGAAGGCCGCGTTGGCCGAACGGGCGTCGAGCCCGCCGAGACACTGGACGGTCAGATCATGGCAGGACAGGCAGCCGATGCGGCCGTCGAGGAGCGGGACGTCCATCTCCGCCATGCGTCCAGCGAGGCGGCCTGGCGGCAGATCGAGTGGATGAATGATCTGGGCAACGCTCGCGGCGTCGTGGCAGCGGTCGCAGGTGGCCTCGCCCTCGGCGAGGCTCATCGTCCGCGGCTCGCCGGCATGGCAGTGACGGCATCCTTCGACGGCCCAGTGGGGATTGGGAGGGTCCTCGCCCCAGGTCGCGGTGCCCGCGGCCGCGAGCAGGACGAGGGCGGCGAGGCGCCGGATCACGGCGAGCTCTCGAGGGCGGTGACAGTGCCGCGGAGATCGGGGAAGTGGAACCGCGTCGTCCCCTCGAGCATCTCGACCACTTCGAGGCGTTCGAGGCGGGCGGCCATCGGCGCGGAGTAGCCGAGAGCGCGGAAGTCGAGCAGCCCCTGCGCGCGGTGACACTCCCGGCAGTCGATGGGATTCTCGCGCACCTCGCTGTGGGCGGGGATCGCGGCGGCCGCGCGCTCGGACTCGGGCATGCCCTGCACACGCTCCGAGAGGTCGAACCACTCGGGTTCGTTCACGCGCTTGCCCAGCCGGCGCAACCGGCCCTCGCCGTCACGCACGGCGGGGAAGATGTGGGCCCCGTAGACCCCGCGGCTGCCCTCGACCTCGCGGACGGGCTGGTCGCCGCGGTCAGAGAACCAGACGTACTCGAAGGCGCCGGTTTCGCCTGGGCGCGTGTGGCAGACCTCACACGCGAGGAACGCGCCGTGCATGTTGAGATACGAGCGCGACCGTTCATTCGCCCGGTGCGGGTAAGCCGTGTGACAGGAGAAGCACACGGGCGGGTCCAGGAGTGTGTCGAGTGAGTAGGGGATGTCGAGATGGAAGCGCTGCGGGTTGACCACGCGGGCGGGGGGATTGGTGCGCTCGCGGCTGCGATAGCGGCCCATCATCTCCTCCTCCCACGAGCGGTCGATGTACAGCAGCTTCAGCAGCCACAGGGCGAACGCCCCGAGCAGGAGAATCGACGCCCATCCGGCGACGGAGCGCAGCAGCCGGATCGCGAGGGGCCGGGGCGAGGACGGTGACTGGGGCTCGCTCATCGCGTCACTCCTTGCCCCGCAGGATGACGCGGCGGGCGCGCTCCTGCGGCGACTTCGCCAGCCGCTCGCAGTACTCGGGGTGCTCCTCCCTCATCTCGTCCTCGGTCATGAGGCCGTGGAACCAGAGGAAGCTGTGCGGGAACTTGCCGGGCTTGAGATGCACCTCGTAGAGGTGCCACACGATGATCGCGAGACACGCGAGCGTGGCCTCCATCCGGTGAACCAGCGCGGCGACCTCGAGTGTCATCTGGCCCCACATGTACTCGAACATGAGGATCAGGCCGGTGGCGGACATGAGCGTGTTGCCGGCGATGAGCGCCCAGTACTCGATCTTCTGGGCGTAGGTGAAGCGGTCGAACGCGGGCGGGGCGGGACGCTTGCCGAGGTAGAAGGCCATGTTCTCGCGCAGGTCACGCAAGTCCCGGGGCCGGGGAAAGATGTCGCGGAGCCATGTGCGGCCCTCGCGGAAGAAGAGCAGATAGGTGACGTGGGCGATGCTGACGCCGATCATCGCCAGCCCCGAGACACGGTGGACGAGCGACCGGAGCTCGCGGGTCAGTGCGCTCGCCCCGACCCGCCGCATCCACTCGTCGGGCAGCGAGAGCGTGAAGCCCGTGATGACGAGGAGCGTGAAGCACACCATGAAGATCGCGTGCTGCCACCGCTCGTGGGCATTGAGCCGGACGTAGAGGAGCTCGGTCTCGTGCGCGGCGCCGAGGGCGACGACGCGCGCGGCGCCGTCCATCGCGGCCTGCTCGACGTCGACGGCGCCGGTCCAGAAGTCCGTGATGTAGCAGACGGGCTCCGACATGACGCGCATGGTAGCGTGTATCGGCATGGGAACGGCGCGGCCGGCAGCGGCCGGTTTTCAGCCGGCGTCGTCGGCGACGTAGACAAGCCCTTCGAGGCAGCGGGCTGGGGCGTCGAAGTCCACCGCGGGTGAAGAGGCGAGCGCCGCGTGCCGTCCGCCGCTCTGCAAGAGGAACAGTCCGACGATGGCGGCGAGCGTGAACGCGGCTGCCCCGACGAGATCCCAGCGTGTGGGGCGATGCTGGGCTTCGGCGGTGGCGGCGTGCAGCGGGTTGGGGGCGCGTGCCGCCGGGCCGGGGGCCGGGGGCCGGGGAGG
>JABWBI010000242.1 GCA_013360565.1 Candidatus Sumerlaeia bacterium
CGCCACGCGAGCCACGCGTCGGTGCCGACCGGCGAGTTCTCCGGCGTCACGCCCTCGAGCGGGCGCGGGATCACCCCGATCCGCGTGAAGGCGTCCGGAGGACCCGCGCCGTCGAGCAGCACATGATACGCGTAGTAGCCCTCCGCGAGGCCTGAGACGGCGTCGACGACGCGGCCCGCGCCGCCGGGCGCGAGCACGTAGCGCTCGATCCGCTCGTTGTTCACATCGAGCAGGTGAATGGTCACCGGAGCGGTGATCCGCTCGGGCGAGACCGCCTCGATGGTCAGCGTCAGCGTCTCTCCCGGGAAGATCAGCTGGGCGTCGTGGGAGGACGTGATCGTGACCGGAGCCGCGGGCGCGCCGGCGACCCAAGTCCCGAGCAGCGTGAGGGATCTCCAGGCCCGTCGCACCCGTCGTCGGCTCACGGCACACGGCTCACGGATCGCACCTCAGGCACTCGGCTTCTCGACGCGCGGAAACAGCACCGGTGGCTTGGCCAGCACCGTCTGGTCCGGGATGGCCCCGCGCGCGGCGATCTGCCGGAAGGTCCACTTCTCCAGCGGGCGGCCGGGATGGAAAACGCTCCAGATTTTCCCCGCCGCGTCCGGCAGGAAGGGCGCGACCATCGCCGTCGTCCACCGCAGCCCCTCGGCGAGCGTCGCGAAGATCTGGTGCAGCCGCGGCCGCGGGTCGGGCTTCTGCGCCTTCGCCAGCTCCCAGGGCTTCGTGTCGTCGATGTACTTGTTCAGCGCCGCGATCAGCTCCCAGATCTCGGCGAGGACCTGACTGAACCGGAACGCATCCATCATCTCGTCCAGCCGCGCGAAGAGCGCACCGAAGCGGGCGAGCAGCGCCGTCTCCGCCTCGGGCAGCTCGGGCTGCGCGTGGTGGCACCCGTACAGGTAGCGCTCGAGCATCGACAGCGTGCGGTTGACCAAGTTGCCCAGGCCGTTCGCCAGATCGCTGTGGTAGCGGGTGTGGATGGCGTCGGCGTCGTAGTTGCCATCCCCCCCGAAGTCGTTCTCCCGCAGAAGCCCGTAGCGCAGCGCCTCGGGGCCGTACCGCGCGGCGATCTCCAGCGGGTCGACGACGTTGCCCAGCGTCTTGCCCATCTTCTTGCCCCCCACCGTGAGGAAGCCGTGCCCGAACACCCGCCGCGGCGGCTCGAGCCCCGCAGCGTGCAGCATCGCCGGCCACAGGGCCGTGTGGAACTTCACGATGTCCTTGCCGATCACATGCACGTCCGCCGGCCACCATCGCCGGAAGACCTCCTCGTCTCCCCCGTACCCGATGGCCGAGATGTAGTTGATCAGTGCGTCGAACCAGACGTACACGACGTGCCCCGGCGCATTCGGCACCGGGATGCCCCAGTCCAGTGTCGTCCGCGACACGCACACGTCCCGCAGGCCCGGCCGCAGGTAGGAGCTCACCATCTCGTTGCGCCGGTTCTCGGGCCGGATGAAGTCCGCCTGGCCCTCGATCAGCCGCTCGACGTGCCCCTGGAAGGCCGACAGACGGAAGAACTTGGCGTCCTCGCTCTGCCACTCCACCGTCTTGCCCAGCTCGGGGTGCTCCTGAATCTCCTTCGCCTCCTTCTCGGTGACAAAGTTCTCGTCCTGGATGCAGTACCATCCCTCGTACTTCGCGTCGTAGATGTCGCCGTGCGTCTCGACAGCCTGCCAGAACCGCTGCACGGCCCGCACGTGCCGCCGGTCCGTCGTGCGGATGAAGTCGTCGTTGGAGATCAGCAGCCGGTCGAACGCCTGCTGAAACTTCAGGCTGTTGCGGTCGGCGAGTGCCCGCGGCGTCACCCCCTCCGCCGCGGCCTTGCGCTGGACTTTGATCCCGTGCTCGTCCGTGCCGGTGAGGAAGAGAACCTCATCGCCCCGCAGGCGGTGGTGGCGGGCGAGGACGTCGGCCCCGATCGTCTCGTAGACGTGCCCGATGTGGGGCGGACCGTTGACATAGTGAATCGCCGTCGTGATGAAGAACTTGGCCATGGGCCTTCTCTTTCAAGGAGCGCGAGCGGGGAGAATGCGGGGCCGCGCCTCACGCTGTCAACGTCCAGTCGTTTGCATGTCGATGCGACCGTCACTCCCTGGAAGTGTCATCCTGACGCAACGGGCCATCTCAGCGGGTGAAAGATGACGCGGGCAGGCGAATTCCGGCGGGATCTGCGCGCAGTCTTCGCCCGTCGTGGCTCCCGCTCTCGGTGCCGTAACCCCACAACTGTGAGATGTCTGTGGTGATTTCGCGAGCCAGGATTCGAGTTCGGGTCCCCGGAGGTCCGGCCCTTGCTCCCATCTTGAGTGCACGCCATCCAACGGGTCGAGAAAGAGGCCACTCAGGACTTCGCTCCAACCTCTCTCCTTTCCTCCCTCGACCCCAGGGGCTCTGCCGCGACCCCCGGCAACCCCACGAACACCCGGCGGCCTGATCCCTCTCTCCCCTCCCCTCCCAGGATCAGGCCGCCGGCACTTCTTCCAAGTCTTCGCCAGCCCTCAGATGCGTCGCCATGGGCGCAGTCCATCCCGGGGTCCTGTCCCGGCATGCGCTGTCCCAGAAGAGATTGACATTGAGGCGGGGGCCCTTAGAACAGAGCGGCCTGAGTCGCGACAGACTCGGGGGAGTTGATTTTGTGGCCCGGCGGATGCGCTCCATCGGCGAGACGTTCAAGACCATCGGCGAGCTGGTGGCCTTTCTGACGCGCCGGGGCCAGTGGTGGCTGCTGCCAGTGCTCGCCGTCGCGCTGATCGCCGCCGCGGGGCTGGCCGTGGGCCAGCTGGGCGTCTTCAGCTTCATCTACGTGATCTTCTGACGGGCCATGGCGTTCAAGGACTCCTTCCTCCGCTTCAATGCGAAGTTCGCGCGCGTCCTCGTCGCGGTCCTCAGCCCGATCCTGCTCGGCCTTCTGTGGCTCACGGTCGGCGCCGCCTGCCTGCTCCCGCGGCTGTTCGGCACGCGGTTCCTGATCCCCTTCCGGCGCGGCGGCACGACGCACTGGCTCGAGCACGAGCCGGTCGACACGTCCCTGCGCGGGCTGCGCCGGCAGGGATGACGGCCGTCCTGGGCATCTCGTCGCACTACCACGACAGCGCGGCAGCGCTGGTCGTGGACGGCGCGCTCGTGGCCGCGGCGCAGGAGGAGCGTTTCACGCGGCGCAAGCACGATCCGGAGTTTCCGGTCCACGCGATCCAGTACTGCCTGCGCGAGGCGGGCCTGACGGCCAAGCAGATCGACCACGTCGGCTTCTACGACAAGCCGTTCCTCAAGTTCGAGCGGCTGATGGCGAGCTACATGGCCCACTGGCCGTGGGGCTGGCGCTCATTCCGCGAGGCGATGCCGCTGTGGCTGCGCAACAAGCTGTGGATCCGGCGTCAGATCCGCTCGGCGCTCGACTTCGACGGGCCGATCCACTTCAACGTCCACCACATGAGTCACGCGGCGTCGGCGTTTCTCGTCTCGCCCTTCGAGGAGGCCGCGATCCTCACGCTCGACGGCGTCGGCGAGTGGGGGACGACGACGATGGGCGTTGGCCGGGGCACGCAGATCACGCTGACGCACGAGATCAAGTTCCCGCACTCGCTGGGGCTGCTGTACTCGGCGATGACGCACTACGTGGGGTTCAAGGTGAACTCCGGCGAGTACAAGCTCATGGGGCTGGCGCCCAACGGCCGGCCGGCCTTCGTCAGCCAGCTCCGCGAAGTCATCGACATCCGCGACGACGGTTCGTTCGCGCTCGACATGCGGCACTTCGATTACCCGTGGGCGTTGCGCATGACCAATCGCCGCTGGGATCGGCTCTTCGGCGGCCCGCGGCGCTCACCGGAGACACCGCTGAGCCAGCGGGACGCGGACCTGGCCCGCTCGATGCAGGTCATCACCGAGGAGGTGATGCTCAGGGCCGCGCGCCACCTGCGCGAGATCACCGGGATGCGGCACCTCTGCCTGGCCGGGGGCGTGGCGCTCAACTGCGTCGCCAACGCCGTCGTGCTGCGCGAGGCGGGGTACGATGACCTGTGGATCCAGCCCGCCGCGGGCGACGCGGGGGGCGCGATCGGGGTGGCCTTCACGATCTGGAACACGGCGCTGGGCCACCCGCGGACGCACGTGATGAAGCACGCGTACCTGGGACCCGCCTACAACAACGACCAGATCCGGGCCTCCCTTGAGGCCCGCGGGGCGGTGTTCGAGCACCTGCCCGACGAAGAGCTCTTCCCCCGCGTCGCTCAGATGATCGCCGATGGGCTCGTCATCGGCTGGTACAGCGGCTGGATGGAGTTCGGCCCCCGCGCGCTGGGCTCGCGCTCGATTCTCGCCGACGCCCGGGACCCGGGGATGAAAGACCGGCTCAACGAGAAGATCAAACTGCGCGAGGGCTTCCGCCCGTTCGCCCCCGCGGTGCTGGAGGAGGAGGTCTCGAACTGGTTCGAGCTCGACCGCCCGTCGCCGTACATGCTGCTCACCGCGCAGGTGCGCGAGGACCGTCGCACGGTGCCGAGCATCACCCACGTCGACGGCTCGGCGCGGCTCCAGACCGTCTCGCGCGAGACCAGCCCGCGCTTCCACGGCCTCATCAGCGCCTTTCACCGCCTCACCGGGTGCCCCGTCATCATCAACACGAGCTTCAATGTCCGCGGCGAACCCATCGTCAACACGCCCGACGACGCCTACCGCTGCTTCATGCGCACCGGCATGGATGTTCTCGTTCTTCGAAATCACCTCCTGATCAAGGAGAAGCAGCCTCCCCTGCCGCCGGAGGAGGCGAGCGAGACGTTCGAGGCCGACTGAAAGCCTCGCCCCGGGCCCGCTGTGCGAATTCGCTTGGCGCTCGCCCGCGGGCCGTGGCCAACTCCCG
>JABWBI010000243.1 GCA_013360565.1 Candidatus Sumerlaeia bacterium
GGCGTCGGTGGCGGCCGCTCTCACGGCGAGCTTGGCCATGGGGCTCGGGGCTGCGGCGAATCTGTCCGTGACGTTCGAGGCCGCCGGGCTCGGAGTGACGGCCGTCGCCCTCGAGGGGATTCGGCAGCGCCGGCTCCCTTGGCGCCATGCGCTGGCACTCACCCTGCCCGGACTGGCGCTGGCGGCGGCGCTCACTCTGCCTCCGCTCCGTGGAGCACCGGCCAGTCTCTTCTACGTCGGGCTGCCGACGCTCGGCCTGAGCATTTACAATCTGGTCGATGCAACGCTCTTCGCCGCAACGGCGCCCAACGACCTGCTCGCGGCGACGGCACGCTGGGCGATGGCCGTGGCGTGGGGAGCCGTGCCGGCCCTGTTCGCCCTGATGGTCTCGGCGGCGGCCCTCCCGCGCATGCGTCGCCCGGACGCGGAGCGGCTGAGCCGATGTCACGATCTGCTGTCGCTGTGCGTGGGGACGCTGCTGGTCTCGCTCGCGCTCATGTTCACAGCCAACGCCGTGGGCGGCCTGCTCTTCCCCCAGGACCGGACCGGCCTTCCGCTGATCGCGCTGTTCTGTCTTGCTCTGGGTGCGTTGACTCGCGCGGGCCTCGGGCCGCAGGACGACCGCTGGGCAGGGCGGATGCTCGCCGTGATGATGGCCGCGCTCTGCGTGCGTCAGGCTCTGCAGCTCCAGGTGCAGTGTTACGGCATCTGGAGGTATGACGCGGGGACGCGGCGCCTCGCCGGGGCGCTGGTGAATTGGCACGAGACCCAGCCGCCGGGGACGACGGTCCGGCTCGCGGCGTCGTGGCGGCTGGAGCCGAGTTTGAACTTCTACCGGACGATGTGGGGACTGGACTGGCTCGCGCCGGTCACGCGCGGCTCCGAGCGCGGCGCCGCCGGCCACTTCGGCGCGGAGGGCTGGAGCGTCTGTGCTTTGGAGGCGGCAGACGCCCATCTGGTCGAGAGGCTCGGCCTGCGGCCGATCGGTGCCGATCTCGTCTCGGGAGCGATTCTGGCGGAGCCGAGCTCGTAGGCCTTGCCGCAGCGGGTGGAGCGGTGATAGAAGCCGGGGGATGCTCGGGGTGGCCACACAGTGAGAACAGCCCTCTTCATCAATCCCCCGTCGGGGCTCTACCGGCGCGACGACCGCTGCCAGTGTAAGGTCGACGACCAGACCGTGCGTGTGATCTTCGAGCCCATCGAGCTGGCCATCTACGCGGCGATCTTCGAGCGGGCCGGGTGGCGGTGCGCGATCCGCGACTACCCGGCGCGGGGTGGCACGTGGCAGGACCTTGAGGCGGATGTGCGGGCGCTGCAGCCCGGCGTGCTGCTGTTCGTCCCGACGACGGCGACGATCCAGTCGGACCTTCAGATCCCGGCTCTGGCGAAGGCGCAGTGCGCAGAGACCGTGGTGATCGGCAAGGGAGACTACCTCAACATCTTCGGCGAGCGGATCTTCGCGGAGGTCCCGGAACTCGACGCGATCCTGCTCGGCGAGCCGGACCTGACGCTGATCGACATCGCGGAGGGCCGGCCGATCCCGGAGATCGACGGGGTGATGTTCCGCGACGCGGCGGGGCAGCCGGTCCGCCGGCCGCAGCGGCGATTCCTCGACGACCTCGACTCGCTGCCGCCGCCGGCGCGGCACCTGCTGGAGACCCACCTGTACACGTCACCGGAGAGCGGGCGCCCGATGGGTGTGATCCACGCAGCGCGCGGCTGCCCGGCGGACTGCACGTTCTGCAACATCTCCCGTGTGTACGGGAAGAAGATCCGGCAGCACTCGCCGGAGCGGGTGGTCGAGGAGATCGAGACAGCGGTGCGCGACTTCGGCATCCGCGAGTTCCTGTTCCACGGCGACACGTTCACGTACAAGAAGAACTGGACGATCAACGTGTGCAAGCGGATCGTCGAGCGGGGCCTGAAGGTCCGGTGGGGGTGCAACTCGCGGGTCGACACGATGTGCCCCGAGCGGGCGGCGTGGATGAAGCGGGCGGGGTGCTGGGTCGTGGCCTTCGGCATCGAGAGCGGCGACCAGGGGATCCTCGACGACATCAAGAAGGGCGCGACGGTGGAGCAGGCGCGGCAGGCGGTGAGGATCACACGCGAGGCGGGCCTGTGCGTCCACGCGTTCACAATCATCGGGACGCCGAACGAGAGCCGCGAGACGCTGGCGAAGACGTATGCCTTCCTGCGTGAGCTCAACCCGGACTTCTTCGACTTCAACGTGGCCTACCCGCTGCCGGGCACGGAGCTCTACGCGACGGGCAAGAGCGAGTCGCTCTTCAACGAGGAGATCCTGCCGCACGGCTCGTACGCGAAGGCGGCGGTGCGGACGAAGTTCCTCTCGAACGCGGAGCTCAGCGAGTGGCGGAGGAGGGCGCTGCTGCGGATGTACCTGCGGCCCTCGTACATCGCGCGGACGCTGTGGCGGGCGCGCTCACCGAACCGGATCGCGCATTACATGCGTGCGGGCTGGTCTCGCCTTCTCTCGCTCCGCGCGGCCCCCTGACGCGCGGAATCCCCATTGACCTGGGGCTCCGGCGCGGCTTCACTCCCCGGATTCCGGAGGGAGGGAGCCCGCCATGCCCGTGTCTGACCAGCTCGTGAGGGAAAACATCCAGGCTCATCTGCAGGGGGGCGAGCAGCTGAGGCACTTCGCCTACGGCGTCAAGCAGCCTCCGATTTGGCTGATCGCGCTCGGATTCCTGTTCGGCATCATCCCGGGGGTCATCATCGTGGCGACCGGCACCAAGGAGTTCTACGTCGCGCTGACAGACCGGCGTCTTCTGCTCCTGCGGGTGAAGAACATGAAGCGCATCTTGCCGGAGGGCCACCGCGAGTACGCCCTGGGCTCGGTGCCGCCGGTGCGGTCGAAGGCCGGTGGGCTCTTCGGTCACCTGTGGATCGACGATCCACTTCAGCCGTTCGCCGCCAAGTTTCACCGGATGGGGATGAAGGACAACCGCGAGCAGGTGGTGGCGATCGCCCAGGCGCTGGCGCGCTGAGGGGGGTCACATCGACCCGTATCCCGTCAGGACGACCCAGACCGTGCGGACCAGGATCTTGAAGTCGAGCGCGAGGGACCAGTTGTCGATGTACTGAAGGTCGAGCTTCATCCACGTCTCGAAGTCGATGAGGTTGCGGCCGGAGACCTGCCAGATGCAGGTGATGCCAGGCTTCATGGAGAGGCGGCGGCGCTGCCAGTCATCGTACTTGGCCACCTCGGCGGGGATGGGCGGACGCGGGCCGACGAGGCTCATGTCCCCGAGCAGGACGTTCCAGAACTGCGGCAGCTCGTCGAGGCTCGTCCGTCGCAGGAACCGGCCGATGCGCGTGACCCGTGGGTCGTTGCGCATCTTGAAGGCGGGGCCGGACATCTCGTTCTGAGCTCGGAGCTCCTCGAGGAGCTTGTCGGCTCCGGGGATCATGGTCCGGAACTTCCAGAGGGTGAATGGCCGCCCGTGCAGGCCGCAGCGCTCTTGGCCGTAGAAGGCGGGGTCGCTCCAGCGCGGCGAGCTGAGCTTGACGGCGAGATAGAGGGTGAAGAAGAGGGGCGAGAGGATGACGAGCACGAAGGCCGCGAAGATGCGGTCGAGAGCGTACTTGACGAAGAGCGAGAGACCGGCCTCGCGCACGGGCGAGTAGGTGACGACAGGGACATTCTCGAAGTTCTCGAGCACGGGGCGGTAGATGGCGCCCTCGAAGAAGTTGAGCGAGAGGTGGGAGGGAACGCCCATCATCTCGACTTTGAGGAGGATGGGCTTGAGCTCCGCCAACGGCACGCGCGAAGGAACGAAAATGACCTCATCGACGAGGCGCTGGGCCTTGACGACATCGGGCGTGTCCGAGAGGCGCCCCAGCACCGGATGTCGCTTGACCGCACCTCCCACGGGCAGATCGGGATCGTCCGTGAGGATACCGAGGATGCGGAAGCCCCAGACGGGATGGGCCTCGAGGAGTTCGATGAAGCGCTCGAGGTCCGGTCCGCCGCCGGCCAGGAGCAGATGGCGGACGTTCAGGCCACGGCGGCGGAGGGCAAAAAAAAACGCTTCATCAGCGAGGCCTTGATGAGCAGGAGAGCGGCGACGACCAGGCCGAGGAAGACCACCTGCGGCTTGCTGATGATGCGCAGTCCCGGCCCGACCATGACAAGGCCGAGCGTGACGGCGGTGGCCATGGCCACCGAGGCGAGGATCAGCCGGTTGGTCTCCCAGGTGGTGCGCACTCGCTGGGAGTTGTAGACGCCGAGGCGCTGCTGGGCCAGGAGGATGAGGGCGGCCATGAACCAGATGAGCCAGTGATGCTGCTCGACCGAGATCACCGGCAGGGTCGGGAGGAAGTTGGGGGCAATGACGGTGTTCCGCGCCCAGTGCGCGGCGAAGAACGCGACGATGATCAGCAGCACATCGAGCAGCTGATTGAGGCGCTGGAAGAGATAGTTCTTCTCTTTGAGCATGGTTGCGCGCGGGGATACGCTCTGAAAGTCTACGGCGCGCCTCGCGGCAGTGTCAACTCGCATCCCGGCCATGTCTCCCGCCCGCCACCGCACCATCCGCGCGCTCGTGCTGCGCTCGGTCGACATCGGCGAGACATCGCGCCTGGTGGGACTCTTCACGGCCGAGCATGGCCGCGTGACGGTCAGGGCGCGGGGCGTGCGGGCGCGGGCGAGCCGGGAAGCGGCCGTCCTCGAACCCTTCAATCTGATCGAGGCGCGGATCGTCCACCGCGAGGGGGCCGAGATCCACGCCTACGCAGAGGGATCGGTGCTCGCCGGCAACGCGGCCCTGCGCTCTGACGTGGCACGGGCCGGGGCAGCCGCGCTGTGGGCCGAGCT
>JABWBI010000244.1 GCA_013360565.1 Candidatus Sumerlaeia bacterium
CCGTCTCCGGCGACGCCGCCGCCACGGGTGGGGGCGGAGGCGTCAGCGGCACCAGGGCGAGCCCGCTGCGGAGCCACTGCAGAAACGCCTCGCGCTCGAGGAGCCCCTCGTGCTGCCCCAGAATCGCGCCGTCTCGCCCGACGAGCACGACCGCCGGAGTCGAGCCCACGTCAAAGCGCTCCACCAGAGCGGGCCGCCGGTTCACCTCCACCCACGCCGGGGTCACGTCGCGCAGTGCCTCGACGACGGCCGGACTGCTCAGCGTCCATGTCGCCATCCGCCGCGAGTGACGGTCGGTGCCGGAGAAGAAGATCAACACGGGATGATCGGCCGATGCGGGCACGATCTCCTCGGGATTGACCATCCACGGGGTCTCCGCCGGCTGCGCCGGCGCGCCCAGGCCCAGCGTCATCAGCGCAAGGGAGAGAATCCGCCGGTGCATCATCATCCGCTTCGACAGCCCCGGCCGTCCCGGGTTGCGCCCGGGCTCAGTCCTCGGGCACGCCGCAGTAGCGCGGATTGTCCCACCGGAAATTGCCCGGCAACACCTCGGCCGTCCAGAGGTGGCCGACACTCGGGGTCAGGTGCACGTCATTCGCCGAGCACCGGTGGCCCAGCGGACGCAGATGGCGGGCGGCGCACCGCAGCGCGGCCCGCCGGACCACGTTGTCCTTGCTCTCGGGGATGGCGCTCCGCATCGCGTGTTTCCAGTCCGACTCGCGCACGCCGATGCGGTCGAGCCCGAGCTTGCCGTGGGCCTGCTGGAAGTTGATCAGCTCTTCCCGCAGCATCTCGTGGCAGGCCTCTTCCTGGCGCCGGTCGCCCCGCCAGCGGTGGACGTAGATCATGTTGATCAGCGCCAGCGACGCCATCAGCGACGCCTGGTAGGGCCCCCGTGAGTCGAGGCTCTCCCACGAGAAGGCCGACGCCCGCCGGGCGTCGAGCGCGAAATAATACGCCTGTGCCGCCACGGCCGCCTGGAGCATCTCCTCTTCGCTCAGCGTGCCGCGACAGCCGGCCAGCAGGTGCTCTTTGATCAGGTCCGGGATGTTGATCTCCGCCTCCGACCGCGTGTGCTGGATGAAGTGCTCCGACCAGTGGCACAGCGCCCAGTGCTCCAGGAACGCCTCGATGTTCTGACGCGCCTGCCGCGCGTTCTTCGTCTTCACCAGCGAGCGCAGCACGCCCAGTACGCCGCCCTCGAGCGTCTCCGCGTTTCCCCGCACCTGCCGCGTCACGTGCTCGAGGACGCTGTGCAGCGCGACCTTCCAGCACTGCGGCTGGCGCTCCTCGACCTCGCCCTCCGGGGTCGGCCGCTTGACCCTGCGCGAGGGCTCCACATGGTAACCCTCGCCTTCCCGGTCGCGCATGCCCAGCCAGCGGCCCAGGTGCGCTGATCCGTTCTCGCCCACCCATCCGGCCCACGCCGTGCCATCGCACGGGTCCACGCGCCGCGGCTCGTCCTCGGCCAGACCGTACTTGCCCTCGAGCTTGCGACGCACAAACGCGTCGGGCGACACCGGGAGGTAGCCCAGCTCCGTCAGCTTGGTCAGCTTCTGCTCGAAGTTCATCGCCGCCTTCGACGACAGGAACAGCGTCTCCAGTTCCTCGAAGTGGCTCCAGCAGTAGTCCACCCCCCGGCTGTTGAGCTCCGCGTCGACCTTCGCGATCGTCCGGTCCAGCAGCTTCTTCACCGAAGGGCTCGAGTACGACACCCACTCGCTGAAGCCCCGGTCCCGGAACAGAATGCTGATGTACTCCCCCGAGTTCTCGTCGAGCCGCATCATGTTCCACGACTTCATCAGCCGGTCATTGTCCCGGCTGACCACCTGGTGATTGTCCAGCAGCAGCACCAGATGGGGTTCCGTCTTGCCCTCGGCCGCCGCCCGTGCCGTGAACTCCTCGTGGAAGATCCTCACCACGCGCCGCGAGAAGCCGCCCTCCGGAAGCCAGAGCGCCGCGACAAACCGCGACTCGCCGTGGACCCGCTCGATGTGTTCGTGGTGCGCCTCCAGCAGATGCCAGCTGTGAAACAGCGCGATCCGGCACAGCATCCGCACATCGAAATCGCTCTCGAGCGTCGGCAGAAGCACCCCGAAGGGGATCGTGATGCACGGTGAAACCACTCCCCGCCGGATCAGCTCCATGAACGTCGCGTGCGTCGTCTCCCCCTCGTCGTAGTCCGCGTTGATCAGACGCTCCCACAGGTCCGGGTCGAAGCTCAGGCTCATGAACGGCACCATGCCTGGCTCGCCGAAGTTCGACCGGACGGTTTGGTGCACGTAGAGCGAAATTCCGGTGAACATGCGCGCGAAGTGCCGGTGCCCCTTGACGATCAGGTCTGCCAGAGATTTGCCCCGGAGCGTCGTCGATCCCAGCTGTGCGCTCACCGGACACAGCCGCTCGCTGAAGCGCGGCGGCTCACTCAGACACTCGAGCCACTCCTCCAGGTCCTCCTTTCCGGGGTCGGCCGGCAAGACCAGCGTCTTGTCGACGCGATTGCACGGAAGAGACCCGATGGCGTGGAAGACAGGATGCAGACGGTGGCCCATGCGCTCACGGACCCGGTTTTTCACGAGTGTCGCCATAGTTGAGTGAAGCCCCTTGCGGTGTGACCCCGGCCCCTGCAGCCGGCGAGTTCTGAGCCCGCCCCGTGGGGACGGCGGGCAGCACAGTCCCGGTGACGGGCGATGCGAGCAGAGGCAACGTCTCGAACTTCACCATCACTGGCTCGCCCATCGGAGGAGTCTGGTAGCACGAAAGCGTTTTCGGCGCAAGCGCAGAGTGCGATGATCGCTCATCCTCTCCCCGCCTCCCATTGAGGACCGAATCGGTCCTGTTCGCGTCTCCCGGGCCTGCTCGTCAACTCCTCCTTTTGGAAGAGCCGCCTTCCTCCGTCGATCTCTGTGGCAGGTGCGCCAGCGCCAGCGCCGCCGCGATCTCCACCACCGCCAGCAGAATCGCCGGGTTCGCGTTCAGTCCCGGGATCAGTGCCTCCACTGGGATCGACCGGCTCACCAGCAGGCTCACGGAACCCAGCATGAACAGGATCACGGCCGTGAGCGGTTGTCGCAACCCCGGGCTCGAGACGATCAGCCCCGCCAGCGCCAGCACCGCCGGAAACACTGCCACGACGTGGGCCTTGCGCGTCGTCGGCGTCAGCAGCAGCAGCCCGATCGCCACCACCGTCACGTCCCACAGCGGCGACACGCCCCGCCCGCTGCGCCGGCGCCACGTCCGCACCGCCAGAAAGAGCGCCCCCAGCGCCAGCGCCTCGTATCGCCACAGCCGTTTCAGCGTCGCCGCGGCCGCGTCGCGCAGCTCGGGGGTCTCCCGGTGATCAGCCGTGTGTGTCACCACCGCGACGAACTCGGGCACCGAGATGATGTCGTCCGTGTCAATCTTGTCGGCGTACATGCGTCCGACGACACCGTTCCACTCGCGCCACAGATCGCGGCTCAGATCGGTGCCGAACCACGCCCATGTCAGTGCCACCCCGGCCACGAGCCCCGCGGCCGACCCCGCCAATGCCGCCCAGCGCCGGTGAAGCAGCGGAATTCCCAGGAACAGCAGTGGCGACGCCTTGATCAGAATGGGCACCGCCAGGATCGCCCCCCCGGCCGCCTGCTTGGCCGCGCTGGACGTGAACGTCAGGCGCAGACCGATCAGCGCCAGCGCCAGCAGGTGGAGGTTGATCTGGCCGTTCCCGAAGTCCGTCCGCAGGAACCGGAAGCACGCGAGCACGGCGATCGCCACGATCCACGGCTCGGCCACCGAACTCCCGCGCCAGCCCTCCTCGCGCGACCAGCGCAGCGTGATGGCCACCACCGCCGCCAGCGCCGCCAAGCGCAGCGCCGTCCAGATCAGCCCCGACGGCAGGTACGGCAGCCACGCCAGAGGCATCATCAGGAAGCCCGCCGTCGGCGGATACAGGAAATGCCGGTCCTCCCGCGTGCCGTTGCGGTAGAGCCCGGGGTCGCGCTCCCACGCCCACTGCGCCGGGAGATGAAAGACGTCGAAGTCGTTGATCCTCGTCAGGCCCCGGAGCGCGGCGTACGTGTAGAATGCCGCGACGCACGCCAGCAGCGCCCACCCGGCACGCGTTCCCAGCGAGTGGCCGGACTGGAAGAACCGGATCTTCGGGTCGGACATGGCATCCCCACGCCTAGCGAGCTGCCCCCCGCGTGGCAAGTCTCACTCGACGAGCCGCAGCTGAGCGAAGCTCTGCGGGTTCTGCCACGACAGCCGCCGGCGGCTCCACATCATCTGGATGTCCTGTCCGAACGGGTGAACCCGCGACGGGTCGTCGTCGTCCGTCAGACCGCAGTTGAAGCCGATCACGAGACCATCGCGCGGCGTCAGCCGAATCTCCTCCAGCGGGATCGCCGCCTCGATCACATAGGCGCAGGGCTCGCCGGAGATTGTCTGCTCCGCGGTCACGGCCCGGTTGTCGGCGATCCGCCCGCCGGGCGAGTAGTCGTTGAGCCGCGACCATGCGAACACGGCCGACGAACCCTGCTGCAGAAACGCCCCGTACTGGCTGTCGTCGTCGCTGTGCTGCCGGCTCTCGAGGTCGCCGAAGAGGTCCGCGTCGAAGTACACCTCGATCCCGTCGCTCTTGTAGATCTCGTGCCCCGTCACCGCGTCCGCGATCACGTCGTCGACCACCTCCGCCGCGAGATAAAACCACGCGCCGTCCCAGGCGGTCCACACCCGCGCCGACGCGTCCTCGGGTCCCTCCCACGTGCCCCAGGGCGAGAGCGACTGGCCGGGCGCGCCCAGGCGGATGGGAGCACCGGCGTGGCCGCGCCAGTCGCTCAGGTCACCA
>JABWBI010000020.1 GCA_013360565.1 Candidatus Sumerlaeia bacterium
CTCGAGGGGGCAGAGCCGATGAGCCAGAACGCCTGGCGGCTGAGACTGGCGCGGGCGGCGGTGCGGCGAGCGCTGCTGGCCGCCGAGGGATTGGAGGACGCGTGATGATCCCGAAGGTGGACAAGTGGAACAGCGCGGATCCGGCCCCGTGCTGTGTGCACCTGCGCTGCAAGGCGATCTACTACCGCGGCGACGAGCGGCCGGGGCTGCTGCGGTGGACGAACTCGGTGGGTTACTGGTGCCTGAAGACGAGCGACGGCGTGGGTCCCGACGGCCACGTGGCCCGGCATCCGAACTGCCAACAGGGGCGGGGCTGCTTCGAGGCGGCCAAGCGGATCTGAGGCCGCGCCGGAACGGGGCGCAGCGGGATCTCCGGGGATTTCATGTCGAGCGGCGGGGGTTTTCGTCTCTGCCCGTCCTGACTCATCCCAATCGCATGAAGAACCGCCTGCCGCGGAGCTCAGTTCTCCGCCGGCGAGGCCGATCCGAAATGTGGGGGATCACTCCCGGGCCACCGCCAGGACGGTGATGACGCCGGCCGCTCTGGCGGTGGCCCGGATCCTCCCCAGAGACCGACGATGAGCCACTTGCCAGCCCCCCCCTCGGCGACGGAGCGCGCCGCGACTCTCGCGGCGGCGAGTCCGGCCGACCGGCTGCGCGTCCTTCTGCGGGCGGTGGAGTCCTGCCCGGCGTCGGTGGCGATCACGGATGCGCGCGGAGCCATTGAGTACGTGAACCCTGCCTTCGAGGCAGCGACGGGCCACGGCTTGGCCGAGGTGGCGGGGCGCAACCTGCTGAACCTGCTCTCTTCCGAGTTGACGCCCTCGAAGAGCCAGGAGATGTGGGACACGATCCTGGCGGGGCAGGAGTGGAGCGGGGAGTTTCTGAGCCGGCGGCGGAGCGGCGATCTGCTGTGGGAGTGGGCGTCGGTGGCGCCCGTGACGGATGACAGCGGGCAGGTGATGAACTTCGTCGCCGTGCGTGAGGACATCACGGACCACAAGCACGCCGAGCAGTCGACGCGGCTCAACGAGGCGCGGCTGCGGGCGCTGATCGACCTGGGGCAGTGCGACTTCGAGTCCGAGCAGGCGCTGCTGGAGCACGCGATCGACCAGGCCGTCCGGCTGACGGAGAGCGAACTCGGGCAGTTCCACTTCGTGCACGATGAGGGGGAGGCGACGGCGAGCAGCGATGGGGGGACTGGCCGCGCGTGTCACTCGCCGTCCGGGGGGGAGTGTCATCTCGAGAGCACGGGACTGTGGGCCGAGTGCGCGCGCCTGCGGCGGCCGGTGGTGCGGAACGACACGTCCGAGGCCCCGTGCTGGCGGGACAGGGCGGCTGGCACACCGGTGATCACGCGGCACCTGAGCGTTCCGGTCATCGACCGCGACCGCGTGGTGCTGGTCGCGGAGGTCGCCAACAAGGAGACGGGATACGACGACGCGGACGTGCTGCAGCTTCAGCTCTTCATGGACGGAGTGTGGAAGCAGCTGACCCGGCGGCGGACAGAGGAGGCCCTTGAGCGTCAGCGGAGGCTGCTCGAGACGCTCGTCAACAACTTGCCCGACCGGATCTATCTCAAGAATGCCAAGGGCCAGTTCGTCCTGGCGAACCGCGCCGTTGCCCAGGCCCTGGGCGTGGAAGACCCGAATGACCTCGTCGGCAAGACGGAGTCCGAGATTCTGCCCGGGGGGGCTGAGGATCCGGAGTTCGCCGGCGAACGCGAGGTCCTTCAGACCGGGCAGCCGCTGGTCAACCGGGAGGTCCGGCGAGGGCGCGGAGGGCAACGGGTCCTGCTGACCAAGGTGCCGCTGGTGGATTCATCGGGACTGGTGTCGGGGCTGGTGGGCATCGAGCGGGACATCACAGACCTCCGCGCGGCCGAGGAGGCCATCCGGCACGAGCACCACCGCACGAATCTGCTGCTGAGGGCAATCCCCTCCATTGTCATCGCGGTGGGGCCGGACGACCGGGTGATCCAGTGGAACCCCGCCGCTGAAGAGGCCTTTGCTCTGCCCGCCTCGCAGGTGCTCGGGAAGTCGATCCTCGAGGTGCCGATTGCGTGGGACTGGGGGCACGTGCTGAGCCGCGTGCTGGCTTGCCGGGAGACCTCGGGCCCCATGCGCCTGGATGACACGCGGTACCAGCGGCCCGATGGCAAGGAGGGGTTCCTCAATCTCCGCGTCAACCCCGTGCGCATCGGCGACGAGACTTCGGCGGGCTACGTGATCGTCGGGGCGGATGTGACCGAGCGGCGCGTTCTGGAGGCGACGCTGGCCCAGGCGCAGAAGCTCGAGGCGATCGGCCAGCTGGCGGCAGGCGTGGCGCACGAGATCAACACCCCGACGCAGTACGTGGGCGACAACATGCGGTTCCTGCGCGAGGCGTTCAGCGACCTGAGCCGCTACATCGCGGCCGGACAGGAGGCGCTCGCCGGGGGAGAGCCCGGTGCGGCGGCCGCCGTCGCCGCCGCGATCGATCTGGAGTACCTGCTGGCGGAGATCCCACGCGCGCTCGAGCAGTCGCTCGACGGGGTCGAGCGCGTGGCGAAGATCGTGCGGGCGATGAAGGAGTTCTCGCACCCGGGCACGGACGAGAAGACGCCGATCGATCTCAACCGGGCGATCGAGAGCACGGTGACCGTCGCACGCAATGAGTGGAAGTACGTGGCCGAGCTGGAGACCTGCCTCGATCCGAACCTGCCGCTCGTGCCCTGTCTGCCGGGGGAGATCAACCAAGTGATCCTGAATCTCATCATCAACGCCGCGCACGCAATCCAGGACGTCGTCGGCAGGGCGCCCGAGGTCAAGGGCCGGATCACTGTGTCCACCTCGCACGACGAGAGATTCGCCGAGATCCGTGTGGCCGACAGCGGCACCGGCATCCCGCCGGAGATCCGCGCGAGGATCTTCGATCACTTCTTCACGACAAAAGAGGTGGGCCGCGGGACCGGCCAGGGTCTGGCCATCGCCCACTCGGTCGTCGTCAAGAAGCACGGCGGCGCGATCACCTTCGAGAGCGAAGTCGGGCGAGGGACGACGTTCACCGTGCGTCTGCCCCTGCGGACGGAGGCAAGCGCGGCCCATGACCACGCCGGTCCCGCAGGGCTGGAAGGAGTGCTCCTGTCATGAGTGACCGGATCCTGTGCGTCGACGACGATCCCAACGTCCTCTCGGGCCTCGAACGCGGGCTGCGGCGGCACTTCGACGTCGTCACGGCGCTCGGCGGACTCCGGGGCCTGGAGGCGATCCGGACGCGAGGCCCCTTCGCCGTCGTCGTCTCGGACATGCGCATGCCGGCCATGGACGGTATCCAGTTCCTGACCAGAGTCCGCGAGATGGCCCCGCAGACGGTGCGCATCATGCTCACCGGCATGACGGACCAGCGCACGGCGGCCGAGGCGGTCAACGAGGGGCACATCTTCCGGTTTCTGACCAAGCCCTGCCCTCCGGAGACGCTGGTGACCGCGCTGCGGGCGGGTGTGGACCAGTACCGGCTGATCACGGCCGAGCGCGAGGTGCTGGAGAAGACGCTGAGCGGAGCTCTCAAGGTCGTGGCGGACATCCTGGCGCTGGTGCGCCCAGCGGCGTACGGGCGGGCGGCGCGCGTGCGCCAGATCGTGCGCCAGATACTGCGCGACCTCGAGGCCGAGCGGCCCTGGGAAATCGAGATCGCGGCGATCCTGTCGCAGATCGGCTGTGTGACGCTGCCGGACGAGACGCTGGAGAAAGCCCTCCACGGCCTGCCGATGAGTGAGGACGAGGAGAAGATGGTCGCCGAGCACCCGGCGGTGGGCTCGGACCTGCTGCGCACGATCCCGCGCATGGAGGGCGTCGCGGAGATCATCCGGCATCAGGACGAGCCGTTCACCGGCGGCGAGGCGACGCCGCTGGGGTCACGCGTGCTCAAGGTGGCGCTCGACTACGAGCGCCTGCTGTCGAGCGGCCAGGCGCCCGTCGACGCCCTCCGCGCGCTGGAGACGGCCGGCAGCCGGTACGACCGGGCCGTCGTGCTGGCGCTGGCGCGGACGCTGTCGGCCGAACCGGCGAGCGAGAAGCGCTGCATCCCGATCGCCCATCTGGCCCCCGGCATGGTGATCGCCGAGGACATCCGGACGAAGAGCGGCCTGCTGCTGATCCGCCACGGCCAGGAGGTCACCGAGTCGATGATCCTGCGCCTGGCAAACTTCGCTCGCCTGGGGCTCGTGCACGACGAGATCAACGTGCTCGCGCCGGATGCACCCGCGGCGGCGACGCCCGCCCTTCAGGAGGTCCTGTGATGAGTCCCCGTGTCCTCTTTGTCGACGACGACTCCCATGTCCTCCAGGGGCTGCGCCGCGCCCTGCGGCGAGAGGGATACGAGATCCTCTGCGCGGCCTCGGCGATCGAGGCCCTGGGGCTGCTGCGCGGCGGCCCGGTCGACGTCGTCGTGTCCGACCAGCAGATGCCCGGCATGCCGGGCGTGGAGTTCCTGGCCAAGGTCCGCGAGATCTACCCGGAGACCGAGCGCATCATCCTCACCGGAAATGCAACGGTTGATCTGGCGGTGCGGGCGATCAACGAGGGGGCGGTGAGCCGCTTCATCACGAAGCCCTGCCGGCTGGAGGAACTGACGGCGACCATCCGCCAAGCGATCGAGCGCCGGCGTCTGGTGCTCGAGACGAAGCGGCTGGTGGCGATCGTGGCAGAGCAGACGGAGATCCTCGAAACGCTGGAAGCCGAGAGCCCGGGGATCACCCGCGTCGAACGGGACGCCGAGGGCCGCGTCGTCATCGACGGGGAGGCGGGGGACCTCCAGCAGCTCCTGCGAGAGGTCGGCGAGCAGATTGAGCGCGCCGAGCGCCGGCTCAGTCCGCCGGTCACCGCAATGGGTCCGCGTGACCAGGCTTGACCGGTCTCCCCTCGCTGCTATCGTCGGGAGTCTGCGCCGCCCGTGGCGCCCCGACGTCCCCCCATCCCCCATGGGCCCTCCGGAGCCAACCGCCCCCGCGCCGCAGCGCCCCCTTCGGGCAGAGCTCGCTCTGCTGGCTGTGCTCGCCCTGTCGCTCGCGCTGCGGCTCTGGCCGGTCACCTGGGGCATCGGCCTGCACTGGTGGGATCAGTGGCATCACCCGGACGAGCCGCTGATCACGGATTACACGCGGGACTTCCCGGGCTCGTTTCTGACCTACGACAACTACCGCTATCCGGTCGGCTACCACCACGTCGTCGTGGTCTTCAACGCCTTCTGCCGGCTCGCGCAGGCGATCGTCGACGGGACGCCGCTGACCTTTCCGGCGCTCAGTGCCGACCAGTGGGAGACGCTGTTCACGCGGCTCTTCACCGTGCTGCTGGGCGTCACGACAGTTCTCTTCGTCTACCTCGCCACCGCTCAGTTGACGCGGTGCCGGCGAACCGCCCTCGCCGCGGCGTTCGCCCTCAATCTGCTGCCGCTGCACGTGCTGAACTCAGCAGTCGCGACGACGGACATCCCGATGGCCCTCGTGACGCTCTGGGCCGTGATGCTGTATCAGCGGCGCCGCGCGGAGGGCCGGCTGGGGAGCTGGACGACCACCCTCGCGCTGGGCGCGCTGCTGGGCGTGGCGTTCGCGGTGAAGTACAGCGCGTTCTTCCTCCTGGGGGGTCTGGGCCTGCTCATGCTCTGGCACGTGGCGGTCCGGCAGCGTCGGCCGGGCACGTTCGTGGGCGGGCAGGTGCTGATCGTGACCGTGTGCTGCTTCGTCTTCGCGCTGCTGGTGCCGGGTCTGTTCTTCCACCTCGGCCAGATCGCGGGCGGCTTTCGCTTCGAGACGTGGCGCGTGTACCGGCTGGGCCATGGCCCCCTGGACGCGGCCCGGGCGGTGATCGACTGCTGGGGATGGGCCGGTACTGCGCTTGTGGCGCTCAGTCTTGTTCCGGCTTGGCGGGCGAACCGTCAGGCGACTGCCGAGATACTGCTCTTCATGGCGATCTTCTTCCTGGTCTCCATGCGAGGGATCATCAGCCGCTACGTCCTCTGGATCACCCCGCTGGCGGCAGTGCTGATCGGCCTGGGGGTGCATGACCTCCTGACCGCGCCCGGGCGGGGACGGACGGCACTCCGGTGGGCGATGAGCGTGGCGGCTGCGGTCGCGCTCGCGGTGACCCTCGTCTGTCTCCAGGCGCGGTTCTGGTGGGACAGCCGCGTGCGGACGGCCTTTCACATCGTCGAGACGTATCCGCCGGGGACGACGGTGGGCAACGACCTGATCGGGCACTACCAGCGCGGTCAGCCCTACATCAAGGTGGACCTGCCGCCGGAATATCCGAGTGTGAACGCCTTCGACGGCCCGGACCTGTTGATCTTGGCGGAGCATTACATGTGGCGCGTGCGAGAGTACTGGGCCCACCCCGAGCTGCTGCGCGTCGAGGACATGGCGTGGTGGGACGAGCGCGAGTTGGCCACGCCGGAGGAGCTCGCGTTCCTCCGCGACGTCGTTGAAGGCCGGTCGGAGTATCGCCTCGTGGCGACGTTCGAGCCGCCACCGCTGCCCGTGGAGTTTGCCGGCTCGACGTACCAGCTCTATGAGCGCGAAGGGCCACCGATTCTGCGACCGAACTCGCCGCCGGCTCAGCCCTCGCCGGAGTGAGTCCGCCGTCCGGGGCATCCTGCCCCGCCTCTTTGGGTGCACACCGAGCAAGTGGCAATGCGCCCCGTGCCGGACGAGGGGACCCGAGAGGCGTCGACGGGAAAGCGTCGACCCAAGTGATTCAATATCAGCACAACGGATGAGGACAGATCATTCGGCGGGGCCCGAAGGACGGGGCACAGCGGTTGCACCCTTTTTCACAGTCTTCGACCCCAACGCCGGGAGAGCCCGCATGCCGACCAAGAGACGAATGCTGACGCTGGATGGGAACGAGGCAGCCGCCTACGTCGCCCACCGCGTCAATGAGATCTGCGCCATTTACCCCATCACGCCCTCCTCGAACATGGGCGAGCACGCCGACGACTGGTCGGCGAGGGGCCAGCGCAACATCTGGGGGACCGTCCCGACCGTCATTGAGATGCAGAGCGAGGGCGGCGCGGCGGGGGCGGTGCACGGCGCTCTGCAAACGGGGGCGCTGACGACGACGTTCACGGCGTCGCAGGGGCTCCTGCTGATGATCCCCAACATGTTCAAAATCGCCGGCGAGCTCACCTCGACCGTGTTCCATGTGTCGGCGCGCACGGTGGCGACCCACGCCCTTTCGATCTTCGGTGACCACTCCGATGTGATGGCTTGCCGTTCGACAGGGTTCGGCCTGTGGTGCTCGGGTTCCGTGCAGGAGGTCATGGACTTCGCCCTCATCAGCCAGGCCGCCACACTCGAGGCACGCGTGCCCTTCGTCCATTTCTTCGACGGCTTCCGCTCGTCGCATGAGGTGCAGAAGATCGAGGCGCTCACCGAGGAGGACATGCGCCAGATGATCCCGGACGCTCTGGTGCGTGCCCACCGCGCGCGGGCCCTGACCCCCGACCACCCCGTCATCCGGGGCACGGCGCAGAATCCCGACGTCTTCTTCCAGGCCCGGGAGGCGGTGAACGGGCACTACTTCGCCGTGCCGGGAATCGTTCAGGCGCAGATGGACAAGTTCGCGGCGCTCACGGGCCGCCGCTATCGCCTCTTCGACTATGTCGGTGCTCCCGACGCCGAGCGCGTCATCGTGATGATGGGCTCGGGCGCGGAGACTGCCCATGAGGCCGTGGAGGCGCTGACGGAGCGTGGCGAGAAGGTGGGCCTGATCAAGGTGCGGCTGTTCCGCCCCTTCAGCGGCGAAGCACTGGTGGCGGCCCTTCCGAAGACGGTGAAGATCATCGCCGCGCTCGACCGGACGAAGGAACCCGGGGCGGCGGGCGAGCCGCTGTATCAGGACGTGATCACCGCCTTGGCGGAGTCCGGCCTGAACGGCTCGGCGCCGCGGGTCATCGGCGGGCGCTATGGCCTGTCGTCGAAGGAGTTCACACCCGCCATGGTCAAGGCCGTCTTCGACGAGATGGCCGAGGCCGCGCCACAGAACCATTTCACCGTGGGCATCCACGACGACGTCACCAACCTCTCGCTCGGGTGGGACCCCGCCTTCGTGACCGAGGGCGAGGACGTCGTGCGCGCGATGTTCTATGGCCTGGGTTCGGACGGGACCGTGGGGGCGAACAAGAACTCGATCAAGATCATCGGCGAAGAGACCTCGAACTACGCTCAGGGGTACTTCGTGTACGACTCGAAGAAGGCCGGGTCGGTGACGGTGTCTCACCTGAGGTTCGGCCCGCGGCCGATTCGCTCATCGTACCTCATCACCTCGGCGAACTTCGTCGCCTGCCACCAGTGGGTGTTCCTCGAGAAGTGCGACATGCTGGCGAACGCCGTTCCGGGCGCGGTGTTCCTGCTCAACAGCCCTCACGGACCAGAGACGGTGTGGGACCATCTGCCCCGGCCGGTGCAGGAGCAGATTCTGACCAAGCACCTCAAGTTCTACGTCATCGACGCCTACCGGGTGGCCCGGGAGACGGGGATGGGAGGCCGGATCAACACCGTGATGCAGACGTGCTTCTTCGCGATCTCGGGCGTGCTGCCGCGCGACGAGGCGATCGCGAAGATCAAGGACGCGATCAAGAAGACCTACGGCGCGAAGGGCGACGAGATCGTGCAGAGGAACTGGCGCGCGGTCGACGAGACGCTCGAGCACCTGCACCACATCTCGCTGGCCGGCAAGGCGGTGACGAGCGCGGTCGAGATGCCCCCGGCTGTCCCGCCGGAGGCGCCCCCCTTCGTGCAGGAGGTGACGGCGAAGATCATCGCGGGGTGCGGAGACGACCTCCCGGTGAGCAAGATGCCGGTGGACGGGACCTTTCCCACGGCGACGAGCCGGTGGGAGCGGCGCAACATCGCGCAGGAGATTCCGGTGTGGGATCCGGAGGTCTGCATCCAGTGCGCGAAGTGCTCGATCGTCTGTCCCCACGGGACGATCCGGATGAAGCTCTACAAGCCCGAGGGCCTCGAGGGCGCGCCGGTGACGTTCAAGTCCTGCGCGGCCCGCGGCCGGGAGTACGAGGGTCTGAAGTTCACGCTCCAGGTCGCTCCCGAGGACTGCACAGGCTGCGGGCTGTGCGTGCACGTCTGCCCGGCGAAGAACAAGCGCGAGCCCCGGCTGAAAGCGATCAACATGGCTCCCCAGCTTCCGCTGCGCGCGGCCGAACGCGAGAACTGGAAGTTTTTCATCGACATCCCGGACATCGATCTCTCGAAAATCAGCCCGGCGACCGTCAAGGGCTCACAGCTGCGGGCGCCCCTCTTCGAGTTCTCGGGCGCCTGCGCGGGTTGCGGGGAGACGCCGTACCTGAGCCTGATGACGCAGCTTTTCGGGGACCGGGCAATCATCGCCAACGCGACCGGCTGCTCGTCGATCTATGGCGGCAATCTGCCGACAACGCCCTTCGCCGTGAACCGGGAGGGGCGAGGCCCGGCGTGGTCGAACTCGCTCTTCGAGGACAATGCCGAGTTCGGCCTGGGCTTCCGCCTGACGCTCGACAAGCACGCCGAGCACGCGCGGGAGCTGATCGAACGGCTGCGCGGCAAGATCGGCGAGCGTCTGGCCGGCGAGATCCTGCACGCCGAGCAGGTGAATGACGAGGACATCCGTGATCAGCGCGAGCGGGTGGCGGACCTGCGGGCGGCCCTGGCCGGCGATGCGTCGCCCGAGGCGCAGAATCTGCTCTCGATCGCCGACGCGCTCGTGAAGAAGAGCGTGTGGATCGTCGGCGGAGACGGCTGGGCGTACGACATCGGGTACGGAGGGCTGGACCACGTCCTGGCGTCGGGCCGGGATGTGAACGTGCTGGTGCTCGACACGGAGGTGTACTCGAACACCGGCGGGCAGTGCTCGAAGGCCACCCCGATGGGCGCGGTGGCAAAGTTCGCCGCCGCTGGCAAGCCGACGCGCAAGAAGGACCTGGGGATG
The DNA here is from genome assembly GCA_013360565.1 of Candidatus Sumerlaeia bacterium. Classification (GTDB taxonomy): domain Bacteria; phylum Sumerlaeota; class Sumerlaeia; order JABWBI01; family JABWBI01; genus JABWBI01. The sequence goes on from JABWBI010000020.1 coordinate 9,957, forward strand.
ATGGCGATGGCCTACGGGAATGTGTACGTCGCCCAGATCGCCCTCGGGGCCAACGATGCACAGACGGTCAAGGCCTTCCTGGAGGCCGAGGCGTGGCCCGGACCGTCGATCATCCTGGCCTACAGCCACTGCATCGCGCATGGCATCGACATGTCCCGCGGGACGGACACGCAGCGAGCGGCGGTCGACAGCGGGCACTGGCCCCTCTATCGCTACAACCCGCGCCTGGCGAGCGAGGGCAAGAACCCGCTCGTCCTCGACTCGCGCGAGCCCAAGATCCCCTACAGCGCTTACACGCAGATGCAGACGCGCTTCAAGATGCTCGAGCGCAGCCACCCCGACCGGGCGAAGGCGTTCCTCGAGCAGGCCAGCCGCGAGGTCAAGAGCCACTGGCACCACCTCCAGCAGCTCGCTTCGCTCCCGTCGACTGAAACTCACACCCCGGCCAACGCCTGAGCGGAAAGGACGCCCACAATGGACCTCTCGACGCGCTACCTCGGACTGGAGCTCAAGAACCCCCTCGTGGCGGGCGCCTCACCGCTGTCGCGCGAGATCGGCACGATCCGGGCGCTGGAAGACGCCGGCGCCGCCGCTGTTGTGCTCCACTCGCTCTTTGAGGAGCAGATCCAGTTCGAAGCCAACGAGCTGGCCCACTTCCTCGAGCACGGGACCGAGAGCTACGCCGAGGCCCTCTCGTACTTTCCGCAGCCGGACAAGTTCCGCTTCACGCCGGACGAGTACCTCGAGCACATCCGGCGTGCGAAGGCGGCCGTGGACATCCCGGTCATCGCCAGCCTCAACGGCATCTCGACCGGAGGTTGGATCCGGTATGCAACTATGATGGAGCAGGCGGGGGCCGACGCGCTCGAGCTGAACATCTACTTCATCCCGACCGACCCGGACCTCTCCGGCGAGGACGTCGAGCGCGTGTACGTCGACGTGCTGACGGCAGTGAAGTCGGCGGTCAAGATCCCCGTCGCGGTCAAGCTGGGCCCCTTCTTCACCGCCCTCGCCGCAACGGCCAAGAAGCTCGCCGCGGCGGGTGCCCAGGGCCTGGTGCTCTTCAACCGCTTCTATCAGCCCGACATCGACCTGGAGACCCTTGAGGTCCTGCCCCGGCCGCTGCCGAGCTCTCCGCAGTCGCTGCGCTTGCCCATGCGCTGGATCGCCATTCTGCGCGACCGGATCCCTGTCGACTTGGCCGCCTCATCGGGCATCTACACGGCCGAGGACGTCATCAAAATGGTCATGGCGGGTGCGGACGTCGCGCAGCTCTGCTGGACTCTGCTGGTTCACGGGCCCGGACGGACGACGTCGATCCTCCGCGGGCTCGAGGGCTGGATGGAGGAGAAGGAGTACACCAGCGTGACAGAGATGAAGGGCTCAATGAGCCTGCGCAGCTGCCCCGAGCCAGCGGCCTTCGAGCGGGCCCATTACATGAAGGCGCTGACCAGCTACACGTGATCCGCCTCGGCGATCGTTTCATCGGTAACCATTGACAAGCTGGGGGGCGTGTGGTCTCTCCGCGCTGTCCAGGGCGGTGCCGAGGATGATCTCGCCGCCCAACTTCAGCAATGAGAGGCACCGAGATTCCGATGGCCCGCCCAGCTCCGCGGAAAGCCGCCCGGAAAAGCCCCAAGCGATCTGCCGTGAAGTCGAGGCCCAAGTCGACATTGAGGAAGAAGGCTGCGGCCAAGCGTGCCCCTGCTCGAAAGCGGACGAAGAAGACCAAGGCCACCGCGTCGAAAAAGCGAGTTGCCCGGAAGCCGCTCGACCGCAAAACCGCCAAGCCAAAGAAAATCAGAGAGCCAAAGCAGGCCAGCCGGACCGCGCAGCGCAAGGTCCCCCCCGCCGTGGCCGAGGAAACTCTGAAGCCGACGCGTCACCAGTTCGAGGTGCCGCCGCAGGTCAACCATCCCAAGCTGACAGCGGCGGAGACAAAAGCCCTGAAGCAGCAACTGGAGGAGGAGCGTGACCGGCTGATGAACGACCTGGGCCGCCTCACGGGCAGCAAGCTCGATGAGACGATTCCCTCGGACCAGCCCAACCGCTTTGGCAATCACCTCGCGGATGTCGCCTCCGATTCCCAGATTCTCGAGACGCAGCTTCTCCAGTCGGGGATGGAGGTCGACCGCCTCCGAGAGGTGGTCCACGCGCTCGAGCGCATCGACCACCGGAAGTACGGCGTCTGCGAACGGTGCGGGGCAAACATCGGGATCGACCGCCTGATGGCAAAGCCACACGCCAAGTACTGCATCGTGTGCCGGACCCACCTGGAGCGGACGGTCGAAACGGCCCGCCTCTGAGTCCTGCGCCACAGGGGAGAGAAATGCCGGGAGGTTTCCCTCCCGGCATTCGATGTGTCAGGCGGTGATGGAGATCAGCGGTAGATCGAGAACTCCTCGACGCCGGTGACCGCCGGGGGCGGGAAGAGCTCCGAGGAGATCATGACCTCGCCGCTGACGTTGAAATCCGCAGGCAGACCCTGCCGGATGCTGAAGATGTACAGACGGCGGGAGGTCGGGGAATACGCCAGCTGGTGGTAGTAGACACCCGCAGGCAGCTGCGCGTCGACGGTCTGCCATGCGCCGAGCGTCCCGGTGCCCTCATCGAACGTGGCGCGCCAGACATTGGTCTGGCCCGCGCCGCCGCCGAGGGGCCGTCCGCCGACGGCGAAGACCTCGCCGCTGACCGCGACCATGCTCATCCCATAGCGCTCAGCCGGAAGGTCGGGGCCGGCCGTCCAGGCCCCCATCGCGCCGGTGACGGGGTTCACTTGGCAGATGTAGATGTCGTTCGTGGCGTTGGCGCTCGAGGCGGTGTTGATGATGCCCGGCGCCGCGATGATGTAGTCGCCCACGGTAGCCACAGCCGAGAACCACCAGGGATTCGGCAGCGTGGTCCCGGTCTGGAAGGCGCCGAGCGTCCCGTCGGGGTTGATCTGCGCATAGTGGCAGCGGTCGAACAGCGGCGTCACCGAACCGTCGCCGCCGAAGCCGTAGAGGTAGTCGCCCACGATGACTGAGGCTCCGAGCTCGGGGTCGTAGAGGGCGGGCGTGGTGGGGAACTGGGCACTCGTCTGCCAAGTGGGCCCATAGTTTCCGTTGCTGTGCGTGTTGAACGTCACGTTGTCCCGGTTCGGGCCAGCCGAGTTCCAGCCGCCGCCCCAGATGTAGATGTGGGAGTCGGTGGCGGTGACGGTGTTCATCAGATAGGCGAAGTTCGCGGCCGTGGGCAGGTCGGGGCCTGCCTGGACGCTGAGCAAGAGCCCATTGAGCGTGTTGATCTGCCAGCTCCACGTGCGCGCGGTGTCACCGTCGGTGCCGTTGTTGCCGCCGACGCAGAACATGTAGTTGTCGACGATGGCGCCGCCGGCCATCTGTGTCTGAAAGCCAGGCCCGTAGATTTCCTCTTGGCTGATCCAGCTGGTGATTGTCGCGGGCGGATCGGCCAGCGCCGTTCCCGCGAGCACCCCGGATGCAAACGCTACCATCAGAATCTTTTTCACGGTCCTTCCCCTTCGTGTCATTGGAGTTGTGTCGATTCGGGGGCCTCCCGAGGGCAGTCCCAGAGTCAGGCAGACTGAACGGTAGGCCTCCCCTCCGGCACAGTCAAGGCCGGGCACCGGAGATTTTCCGGTGGGACCGAGGCTCCCCGGGCGATGGTCTGGGGGGGGTTTGAGCTTGACGGCGTTGGCGAGTGTGAGGCGAACTGATGCCCTGAGGCCACATGGGCATGGTCTCATGTCCGTGGGGGCAATCCGAGTCTCTGATCAGGGAGGTGTACACAGATCCCCCGGATGGGGAATCGGGGGAAAGGGCGCAATGTCGGTCTGTTTGAGATCGTGCCGTGGGTTCTCCCGGCCGAGGTATGGGTTGGGTACTGATTCCCCGCAGGTGAAGTCGCCGGTCAGTCCCGGGGCTTCCCCAGATGCTCGCCTCTCACCGCGAGGTGTGTTACGCGAGCTCCATCACACAACACGAATCGGAGGAATCGGATCATGAAAAGATCCGCTGTCTTGTTGAGTCTCTCGCTTGCCGTCCCGGGCGCGTGGGCCCAGACGGTGGCTGTCCCCAGTGACTTCGCGACGGTGGGAGCGGCCGTGGCGAGTGTCCTCGCCAACCCGGCGGCGCCGGACGTGATCAATGTGTCTCCGGGAACGTACCTGGAGACCTCGGGCGTGGCGGTCGTGGCCGACAGCGTCGAGGACACGAACATCACGATCCAGGGCACAGATCCGGCGAACCGGCCCATCCTGGTGCTGAGCCCGCTGGCGGGCCAGCCGAGCACGACGCTGAACGGGCGGGGGATGGTGCTCTCCGTGACGGACTACGCGGGGGCTGGAAACGAGAACGACGTGACGTTCACGCTGAACAACGTCGTTCTGCTCCCCGCCGTGGGAGGCGCCCCGAACCGCGCGTTCTACAGCAACAACAACTCGGCCGGCCTCTCGGCCAATGCAGTGATGAACATCAACGCCAGGAACGTGCTGATCTCGGCGAACAACGGCAGCAACGCACCGGTCTCGACGACGGGTCTGACGCAGGGCTCGCTGGCGGGCGGACAGGCCTTCACGGATGACGGCTTCTATGTCCAGGGCGTCACCGGGACAGTGAATGTGGACCACCTGGTGAGCACGCACTTGGCGGGAGCGAACCCGGACGGGCTCGTCTTCTTTCCGGACAACGTGGCGACGATCAACATCGGCCCGGGCTGCGTGTTCAGCTACACCGACCGGATCGGGATCCAGATCGCGCAGGACGGGGCGACGGTGAACATCAACGGGACAAAGTCCGAGCCGGTGATCATCACCGGAACGGGCAGCGCGTGGGGTGGCGGCAACCAGCTCAACGGCGGCTTGGCGATGTTCCACGACAACGCGTTCGGAACGGATCCTCCCTCGGGAGCCTACACGGCCAGCCATCTCTACATCATTGGGAACAACCACTCGGGTATCGACGTGGCGTTTGTCGACGCGGGACAGTCGACCCCCCCGGCGACGTTCACAAACTGCATCGTCGCGAACAACGGCGTGACCGCAAATCCCACCGGCATTCTGATCGGCGACGATCACCGGGTGGCGTGGACATTCGACCGTTGCACCATCGTCGACAACTTCGGCTCGATCGTCGACTACGGGCTCGCCGGCGGAGTGGACAGCTCCTCCTCGGTCACGTTCACGAACTCAATCCTCGGCGGACGGAGCGGCGCGACAGCGGGCAATCTGGATGACGAGCAGATCGAGTTGAACGATGCAGCGTGCACGCTCAACCTGACGAACTCGGCGCTCGTTCTGAGCGGGGCGTTCGCGGCGGCCGGCACCGGTGTTCTCAACACCGGCGGCGGCACCGTGAACCAAGTCGGCGTGGTGAACGCCGATCCGGACTTCGTGAGCGCGCAGTATGACTACTCATCTGACGTCCTCGACGTCCGGAACACGGCGGACTACGCGGGCGCGGGCGTCGGCGGTTCTGATCTCGCGGGGGCGGCCGAGCTTGTTCACACGCTCGGTCAGACGACCCTCACGATCACACTCGACGGTGATCCGTCCGACTGGACGGGGGCCGCAGGCCCTGTCGGCTCTCTGACGTTCGACCCGGCGACGCAGCAGCTGATCTACAACGACCCGGCGGGCGACGACCTGGGCGACGGCGACTACACCGCGCCGACGAACGGCGCCTTCAACGATACCGAGAGTGACATCGAAGAGGTGCGCTTCGCGCAGGATGGGGACTACCTGTACGTTCTGGTCCGGACGGGCGCCTACGGCACCGGTTTCGGCGCCGACTTCGAGACGGCAATGACGAGCGTCACGCTGAACCACGACGACGTGAATGGCTCGAATGCCAACGACTTCGGGGCGTTCTCGGACACACGGCTCTCCAACGCGCTGGGCTGGGAAGTGCAGTGGGCGCTCGGAGAGACAGGCTCGGGGATCTACTCGGCCATCAACGGCGTTTTCGCGGCCAACGCGAACGCGGTGTCAGGCGAGCAGTCCGAGGCCAACGCGGCGGTCGAGTTCCGCGTCGATTTGGCGGCTCTCGGGGTCTTCCTCGATGGGCCCGAGATCAACGCGACCGTCGGCCAGGGCCACAGCTCGGGCGGCGCCTACCGCAACGTGCAGGCCGGCGCGGCGGGTGCGTTCGATGGCGGCGGCGGCAACGCGAGCCCGCTCAACAACCTGATTTCACGCGTCTATGATCTGGCCAGCCCGGGCATCAGCCAGGCGGATCAGGAGGCGCAGATCGCGAATGCCGTCATCGGGGGCTCGGAGATTCCATTCTTCATGGATCTACCGACGACTCCCGTGCGGCACTTCGAGCTCTACCGCTGACGGGCAAGGCCGCTCAGTCTCTGGGCCGGGGGGTGCCCCCCCGGCCTCTCTCTTTTCAGGAGCTGATGAAGACATAGCGGAGCACGAAGAGGGCTCCGAGGAGGTAGACCAGCGGGCTGACCTGCCGGCCACGCCCGGCGAGGAGCATGAGGAGCGGATAGGTGACGAATCCGAAGGCGATGCCGATGTTGATGGCATTGGTCAGGGCCGTCATGAGGATCACGAGGAAGGCGGGGATCAGCGTGGCCCAGTCGCTCCAGTCGAGGTCGCACACGGGCCGGAGCATCATCACGCCGATGACGATCAGCGCCGGGGCCGTGGCACAGGCGGGGATGAGCCCGGCAACCGGGGCGAAGAACATGCCGGCCAGGAAGAGGAGGCCGACGACGATCGCGGTGAGGCCGGTCCGTCCGCCGGCGGCGATGCCCGAGGCGCTCTCGATGTAGCTGGTGACCGTGGACGTCCCGGCGACGGCGCCGAAGGACGACCCGAAGGCGTCGACGAACAGAGCGCGGTTGAGCTGGGGGAGTTCCCCCTTCGCGTCGAGGAGATCGCCCTCCTTCGAGACGGCCATCAGGGTGCCGATCGAGTCGAACATGTCGAGGTAGAGGAGGACGATCAACACTTCGAAGAGCTCGGGGCGGAGGACGCCGCGGACGTCGAGCGCGCCGAAGAGGGCGAAGCTCGGCAGGGAGACGAGGCGGCCGATCTCCGGAAGGCCCTCGCCGCGGAGCAGCTGGACGGCGTGATGGAATCCCGCGGCGAGGAGGATGCCCCAGAGGATGGCGCCCGGAACGCGGCGCGCCAACAGCGCCCCGATGGCGAGGAGGCCGAAGAGTGTCACCCAGAGATCGGGACTGCGGAGCGGCCCCAGCTGCGTCATGAGAGGGGCGCCCTCGGGAAAAGGGGCGAGGGTGATCAGACCGCCGTTGCGCAGACCAATGTAGGCGAGGAAGAGACCGATGCCCGCGGCGATGCCGGTGAGCAGGGGGCGGGGGAGGGCGCGGACGAGCACCTGGCGAAGTCCGAGCACGGTGAGCACCAGGAAGAGGGCGCCGAAGACAAAGACGGCGCCGAGGGCGTGGCGCCAGTCGACGCCCATGCTGATGCAGACGGAGACGAAGAAGGCATTCATGCCCATGCCCGGGGCAAGCGCCACCGGGAGGCGGGCGACGAGGCCCATCAGAATCGAGGGGATGGCGGCGGCGAGACACGTGGCGGTGACCAGCGCGGACTGCGTTCCGGGGCCAATGTCGACGGCCCCGCCGAGAATCTGCGCATTGACGAAGATGATGTAGGCCATCGTCATGAACGTCGTGACGCCGGCCAGCACCTCGGTGCGGAGCGAGACGGGAGCGGAGGAGGTCATGGAGTCACCGCCGGATGTTGGGCGAATCAATCAGCCGGTGACGCGCAGGATCAACAGAAATGCTTCACGGCGGCCTCGATGATCTCGACGGGCTTTGCGAAGAACTTGAAGACCGGAAGGCGCGTCTGGCCGGCAACCCACTTGGCGCCGTGGCGCTGGCCCGCGAGGGCCGAACTCAGCACGGGCTGCCATTGCGTGCCGAGGAACCAGAGAGGGCGTGGCTCCATGGAGCCCTTGAACTGGAGTTCGAGGACGAGCGCGATCTCCAGCAGCGTGCCCGTGCCCCCGGGGAGGACGATGTACGCGTCGCCCAGCTCGACGAGCCGCTCGAGGCGCGGCAGCAGCGCGTCGCAGACGATGCTCTGCGTGACGAATTCATTGGGCGGCCCCCAGGGGCTGACGGTGACTCCGATCACCTCGCCGCTCTGACTGCGGGCGCCCTCACTGGCCGCCAGCATGGTGCCGCGGTATCCTCCGGTGCAGACAGTGATTCCGGCCTGAGCGAGCCCCTTGCCGATCTCCCGCGCGTCCTCATACGGCTCCGAGCGAGGCTCGGGCCAGTTGCTGCCGAAGATCGTGACCGTTGGGTGACGCATCAGGGCTGTGTCGCCTCGGCGCTGACTGGCAGTGGCGCCACATCGAAAAGGCCGTTGAAGAGCTCGGCCGGCCCACGCAGTTCCGGGGACACCGCCGTCTCGGGACGGGCCGAAGCCGTGGCGGCGACCGGTGTGGCCCCGCGGATCCACTGCAGGTCGCCGAGCAGGTTCTCCTCCTGGTAGAGGGTCAGCTGCGCGGCGTAGCGTTCGTCGATGAGCGGCTCCCAGAGCTGGGCGCGGAGGCGCTCGACGACGCTGGCGGTGTCGGGTCCGGCGTAGGTCATCACCTCGTCGCGGCGCGCGAGGTCGTCGGCGGCGATGCGGGCGAGCGTGTAGGTGAAGATGGTCGGATCGGGCCGCGAACGCTCGAGGAGCACCTCGATGCCCGCGAGGCGGGGGTGACCGGTGTCGATGACACACTGGACCAGATCGAGGTGTGAGGGGCGGGCCGTCTCCGGGCTGCGCTCCTCGAGGCGCGCGTGGAGTGTGAAAACGGGCAGTCCGCCGGCGGGGTCACGCGGGACGCGTCCGAGAGCGATGGTGAGGCCCTCGGCGGTGATCGAGTCGCCGGCACCGCGACGGATGTGAAAGAGAAGCTGGGCGAAGGCCTCGGGCGAGGCCTCGGGCGAGAGCAGGGTCTGCTCGGCCGCATCGAGGAAGGGGGCGAGGGTGACGCCGTCGACCTCGACGACGCGCAGACGGCGGAGATTGCCCAGCAGGATCTCGGCGAGATTCGTGTACTCCTGCCAAGTGCGCGGCGTGATCCGAATCTGGGACGTGGCGAAGGGCTCGATCTGGCCCTCGACGAGCGGGTGGTGCCAGACGTCGCGGGGGGCGGACGCGGGCGCGGGCATGGGGGCGAGGACCGGCACCTCGCCACGCCGGCACGCGAGAAGCCCCGTCAGGCAGAGGGCGAGGACGCCGGGGAGCACAGAGGTCGGCCAGCGAGTCATGTCGTGTGAAGCCTCTCGGGCAACCGGCGGTGGCGCGTGGGCGCGCTCAGCGCGGCGGTGTCAGCCCCGGAAGTCCTCCACGTACTCCAGGCCGCGGAGCCGCTCGGGGAGAGGGGCGACCGGGGGAAGAGCAACCTCGCCGAAGGGGGTGCGGAACGGGAGCGAGGGGTCGAGATGATGGAAATAGAAGGCAAGCCGGACATCCCCGAGCCAGAGGTCGATCTGGTCGCACGTGCCGGCGGCGTCGGCTAGAACCTTGGTCCCCGTGGCGTCCATGATCTTCGCGCAGTGAGGCATGCGCCACTTGGTCTGGGGAAGACCCGGGCGCTCCTGCGTGAAATCGAAGATGGGGAAGTCTCCATCGGCGCCATGAACAACGAGTTCGACAACGTGGCAGGGCTCGACCGAGCCCTCGAAGGGATACACGCCGATGGCCTCGACCGTCTGGCTCATGCCCAGGCTGCTCCTCTCTCGTTGCTTGAACTGCGCCCCACCACAGAACCCGCCCCCGGGGAAAAGATCAACCCCTCACCGCCCATGCTGCGGGAAGGTGCGCAGGAAGACTTGGCGGATGAAGCCGCGGATCATGCGCGGCACGGAGAAGGCGAGGTCGGCGACGGGGGCCTCCTTGAAGTCCGCGACGCGAACCGCGTCGATGGCTTCCCCGCGGACGTCGATCTGATCGAGATCCCAGGCGCCCCAGCCGAGCTCGCGGGCAGCCTGAAGGGCGTGGTGCTTCCCGGGGCTGAGGCCGAGGACCTCCGTCATCACCCGGTCGAGCGCGACGGCGTCGACGGCGGCGGCGAGGACGCCGACGCGGCGCATGTCGCCCTTTCGGGGGCCCATGCGCTCCATGGCGTCGACGGCGTCGACGATGTTGACGGCGGGGCGGACCAAGCGGTGAAGCCAGATGAGCATGCGGCCGAAGCGGCGGCGGTCGCCATCGACGGAGATGTGCCACATCGCCTTGCGCCGGCCCGAGACGACCCCGAAGAGGTTCTTGATCGCGAAAGTGACGTACATCTGGCAGTGGACTTTGGCCTTCGCAAGGTTGACGAGGCGCGTGCCCGGCTCCACGCAGCGGTGGTCGACGAGCAGGTGACGCCACTCGGCCTCGCCCGGCGGCAGCGGGACGCGCCGGTGCTGCTTGAGGTCCCAGACCGGAACGCCGAGGCGGCGGGCGACCTCGCCGACGCCGCAGGCATTGGCGACATGCTGCGCGCTGCCGAAGGCGGGACTGTCGGCGATGACGATCTCCCGCGGGCCGGCCTCGCGGATCAGGCGGATGGCCGCCTCGACGACCGCCGGGTGCGTTGTCTGCCCGGCCTCTTGGGGTGCGGCGAGAATGAAATTGGGCTTGAGAATCACACGCCGCGCATCGCCGAGGAGGACCGCCATGCCGCCCAGAGGCTCGAGGGCCCGGCGCATCGCGGCCTCCACATGTGCGAGGTCGTAGTCGGGGCAGCGCTCGATGGCAACGGGAGTGTTCATGGGGACGAACTCTGCCACGGCGTCCCCCGGCGCCCCAAGCGTTTTCCGCCTCGACGCCTCCCCCACCCCGTGCTTGCCTGGCAAGACCATGGACGAGCCGAGACCCGAAGCCCTCGCAGCCGATCAGCGAATCGGCCCGATGGTGGCCCAGCTGGTCATATGCTTCGTCGTCCCGGTGCTCGGGCCGATGTTGACGATCGTGCGAGGGTTCCTCTGGCTTGATCCCGCCCAGGCGGCGACACGGCGCCGCGACGGCAAAATCCTCCTGGTCTTCGGGTTGATCTGCTTCGCCTTGTCCCTGCTGATTCTGATGCTCCAGTTCGCGGGGCTCATTCAGCTCCTTCAGTCAGGCGGCCTCGGCGCGCGCTGACGGGACCGCTTGGCCTTGACGCTCGCCCGGGCGGGGCGGCAGAGTGAGGCGGACTGCGCTCTGTGGCGTCAAGGCGCCCGGTGCCCGAGACGGCCCGGCGCCCGAGCAAAGAGAAGGAGAAGCGCGACCCATGGCACCTCTCAGGGATGAGATCGGAACGACAGCCGGGAAGGTCTATCAGCACTTGGCGGCGAAGGGCGAGGCGTCGCTGAGTCAACTCCAGAAGGGCATCGGCGGCGCCTCGGCAAGCCTCGTCGCCATGGCGGTGGGCTGGCTGGCGCGCGAGGACAAGATCGAGGAGCGGCAGGCGGGCAAGACCGCGCGGCTTCGGCTGACGGGCCGCTGAGGCGGCTGGGATTGAAGCATCTTCTGAGTTGACTTCACCCGGAGGGGCCTGAAAGATGGCCCGCCCTTGCGCGACCTGATCGTCGGCGTGGGGGCCGTGCCATGCCCTGGCAGCGGCGCAGATCAGCCTGTGGAAGGGAATGAAGCTGTGATGCAGGTGCCGTTCATCGACCTCGCCGTTCAGCATGAAGACCTCTGGGAGTCCATCGAGGCGGCCCTGAAGGACGTCTTCGGCAAGGGCCAGTTCATCCACGGGCCCCAGACGGCCCTCTTCGAGGAGGACCTGCGACGGTACCTCGGAGTCAAGCATGTGGTCGGTGTCAACTCGGGCACGGACGCGCTGCTGCTGGCGATCAAGTCCTGTGGCATCGGACCCGGCGACGAGATCATCACCACACCATTCAGCTTCATCGCGACCGTCGACACGATCATCCGGGCGGGGGCACGCCCTGTGTTCGTCGACATCGAGCGGCACACGTTCAACCTCGACCCGAACCAGATCGAGGCGGTGACGACGCCGAACACCAAGGCGATACTGCCGGTCCACCTCTTTGGCCGGGTGGCCGCGATGGATTACCTGACGGCCTTTGCGCACCAGCGGCGGCTGCTGATCATCGAAGACGTGGCCCAGGCCTGCGGAGCGCAGTTCGCCGGGCAGAAGGCCGGCACGTTCGGCAACGCCGGCTGCTTCTCGTTCTATCCCACGAAGACGCTCGGAGCCGCGGGTGACGCCGGCGCGATCGCGACGGACAACGATGAGATCGCTGACCGGTGCCGGCGATACCGAGACCACGGGCGGTCGGCCGTGAACCCCGACGCGTTCGACATGGTGGGCTTCAACAGCCGGCTCGACGCGCTCCAGGCGGCGCTCCTGCGGCTCAAGTTGCCGGACCTCGATGAGGCCAACGACGACCGTGTGGCGAACGCCCAGATGTACAATGGCCTGCTGGCCGAGGCACCAGTCCAGTGCCCCGCCGTCCCCGAGGACCGCTCCCACGTCATGAACTACTACACCATCCTGTGCGAGAACCGCGATCAGCTCCGGGCATATCTGCAGGAGCAGGGGATCGGGACATCGGTCTACTATCCCGTGCCGCTGCATCTGCAGCCGTGCCACCTGTACCTCGGCTACCGGGCGGGCAACTTCCCCGTCTGCGAGGAGGTCTGCCAGCAAGCGCTGAGTCTGCCGGTCTACCCCGGTCTGACGCGCAAGCAGATCCACCATGTGGCCAGTGCCGTCTGCGCCTTCTACGGCGTGAGAGTCTGAGTCGCCGCCGACGACGGGGCGATCGAGGAGCCCCATGCCCGCCTTCACCGCCGCCGACGAGCGCTTCATGAGCCGGGCGCTGAGCCTCGCTCAGCGCGGCCGCGGCCAGACGGCCCCGAACCCGATGGTCGGTGCCGTCTTCGTGCGCGACGGCGCGATCCTCGGCGAAGGGTGG